>DATJIX010000065.1:0-3017 GCA_035492865.1 Mycobacterium sp.
GGCGTCGATGCGCAGTGGGTGGGCCTGCCCGACGCCGGTCACCACCTGATGCGCGATTTCCACGAGTGGCACCGGCTGACAAGCGAATTCGTCGCCCGGCAACTGCAGACCGAAGGGACGTCTCCTCTTTCGTGAGGGTGACACCGCGCGGAACGCCGGAACGAGACTCGCCAAGGCATCGACCACAACACCGCCCTGCAAATCGCCACAGGGCCGTTGTTCCTGCGCGCGCAGTATAGCAACGACCCGATCGATACCGCGTTCTGCACGCAGATTGCGGATCTGGTGTGGCACGCGGTGCGACGCGAGGATGCGCCGCTTGCGGCAATTGGCTAGCGCGCGGGCAGGCCGAGAACTCGCTGCGCGATGATGTTGCGCTGTATCTCCGACGTGCCGCCCGAAATGGTTCCCGCATAGGTGGCGACGTAGCGGGTGAACCAGCTGCCGGTGAAAAGGTCTGGACTGTAAGGGTTATACGGTGCAGTCAGCGCTGGACTGCGCAGCCCGTCGGCGCCGGCAGCATCCAGGGCGTGCCTGAACGCGTTCTGCTCGGCCTCCGATCCGAGCAGCTTCAGCACCGAGATGCCGGGGATGTCGCGATCGCCACGCGCCGCCTGCCCGAGCGCCACCGAACCCAGCAGGCGCAGCGCCTGGTAGTCCATCGCGATGGTCGCGTAGCGATCCCGGTTGAGCTCCCCGACCGGCCGGTAATCCTCGAGCAGCTGTTCCATTCGGTTGGCGAACGCCATCCACATCATGGTTCGCTCATGGCCGAGCGATCCGTTGGCGACCTTCCACCCGTCGTTGAGCGGACCGACGAGATTCTGCGCGGGCACCCGCACGTCGGTGAAGAACACTTCGTTGAAGTCGAGAGCGTCTCGATCGACGACCGAAGCGAACGGCCTGCGCTCGACGCCGGGCGTGTCGGTGGGGATCAGCAGCGCGCTGATCCCTTTGTGCTTCGGCGCATCGGGATCGGTGCGCACGAATGCCAGCAGCACGTCGGCGTCGTGGGCTCCCGATGTCCACACCTTCTGCCCGTTGACCACGAAATGGTCGCCGTCGAGAACCGCGCGGGTGGCCAATCCGGCCAGGTCGGAGCCCGCCCCGGGCTCACTCATGCCAAGGGCCGCGGTCATCTCCGCACGCAGAATCGGAGCCGCCCACTTCTGCTTCTGCTCGTCGGTTCCGAACGACAGCAGCGACGCCGCGATGATGCCGACGCCCTGCGGGTTGAAGCAGTGATAGATGCGTCGCCGGGACAGTTCCTCACGATGGACGAACTGTTGCAGGACACCGGCGTTTCGGCCACCGAACTCGGGCGGGTTACCCGGCAACAGCCAGCCGTTGTCGAACTGCAGCCGCTGCCACTCGCGAGCCCACGCCGGCACATGAGCCGTCGAGCGCGACCTCTCCGCGGCTTGGGCCTCGGTCGGCAGGTGCTCGTCGAGGAATCTGCCGAATTCCGCGCGGAACTCCTCGACCTCGGCGTCGAAGGTGAGCTGCACACCGCCAACATATCAAGTACTTAACATTTACGCGCCGGTGCGCTATGACTAAGTGGATGCTCGAATCGGAAAAGATCCTCATCACGGGTGCGACGGGGAAGATCGCCTTCCCGATCGCGCGGGCGCTCGCCGAGCACAACGAGGTGTGGGGTGCCGCCCGCCTGAAGGATCCGGCCGACCGAGAGCGGTTGGCCGCCGTCGGCGTCACACCGATCGCACTCGACATGAGCACCGGCGATTTCACTGCACTCCCGCAAGATTTCACCTACGTATTCCACGCCGCCGTCGATGTCGGCGCCGGCGAGTGGACCCAATGCGTCGACACCAATGCACAGAAGACCGGCGAGTTGCTCTACCACTGCCGCGGCGCCAAGGGATTTGTCTTCTGCTCCACCGGGTCGGTGTACGGATACCAGGGCCAACGGCCGCTGCGGGAGTCCGACCCGCCAGGGGTGCCTCTTCGCGCCAACTACAGCTTCTCCAAAATCGCCGCGGAGGCGGTGTGCACGTGGATCGCAAAGCAGCACAAGATCCCGCTCACCATCATCCGCATCTGCTCCACGTACGGCCCAGAGGGCGGAGCACCGGCCGATCGACTCGAAATGATGTTGGCCCACAAACCGATTCGGCTCTATCCGGAGAAGCCCAACAATTACAACCCGATCTACGAAGACGACTACGTCGAATTCGGCATCCGGGCCATGGAGATCGCCGCCACGCCGCCGATCGTGGTGAACTGGGCAGGCAGCGAGACGGTCAGCATCGAGGACTACTGCACCTACATGGGTGAACTCATCGGGGTCGAGCCGATCTTCGATTACACACCCGATGCGCACACACCGCTGTGGCCGGACGTCACATACATGCACGAGGTACTGGGTCGCACGAAAGTCGGTTGGCGCGACGGCTTCCGGCGGATGATCACAGCCCGTCACCCCGAAATCACCTTGACCGAAAGCGAGGGCGAATGACGCAACTTCCGGGCACACCGTCCGACGATGTCGCCGGCGTGCTCGCCACCGGCGACGGCGACATCACCACTCTTTTCGTTTCGATGGCCACGCGTCACCCCGACGGCGCGGACGCCGAGTATCTGCGCTGGCACACCCTCGACCATCGGCCGGAACAGCACCGGTTGTCGGCCGTCCGAGCGTCTCTGCGTCTGGTGTCCACGCCCGCCTGCCGGAACGCACGCGCGGCGGGCCGTGATCCCTACAACGCCATCGACCACGTGATGACGTACTTCTTCACTGATCCCGATGGCATGCCGGGTTTCCTCGAGCTGGCCAAGGCACTCATCGGTGCGGACCGGAAGCTGCCGCTGCTTCCTCCCATCGAGCGCGGGATCTACCTGGTGGACAACAAGGTCGCGGCGGCGCGGGTCAAGGTCGGGGCCGACGTGTTGCCTTGGTGGCCCATCCGCGGCGTATACCTCCTGCTCGAAGCCAGCGCTGCGGCACCATCCGACTTGACGGACATCGACGGGGTGGCCGGTGTGTGGTCGGCGAC
>DATJIX010000066.1:0-5281 GCA_035492865.1 Mycobacterium sp.
AGTGACGCGACTGCCATCGGCACCGATAACAACGCAGAGGTCAACGGCGACAACAGCAATGCCATCGCGGGTCCCGGCGGTAGCAACACCGCTGTCGTGAACGGTGACGGCCTCACCGCGGATACCGGTCCGGGCTTCGCAAACACCGTTATCGTGCCATGAGGTCAGCGGCCTAGCCGATAGCGCCGCTCGGGTCGCCCGGCACCGTACTGCAGGCGTAGTTCGAGGGCGCCGGTACCGAGGTAGTGTTCGAGATAGCGGCGTGCGCTGACCCGCGAAATACCAACCAGGTCAGCGCATTCCGCTGCCGACACCTCCCCGGCGTCGCGAACCGCGGCCAACACCAGCCTGCCCGTCTCGGCGCCGAGCCCCTTGGGAAGCACCTCCTGCGTCGACGCGGCGGCGTGCCCACCGAACAGCGAGTCGATCAACGACTGGTCGACTCCGGCGGCGGACTCCAACGCATCTGCGCGGGCGGCGAACGCCTCCAATTTGGCCCTCAATTGCGGAAACTCGAACGGTTTGATCAGGTAGTCCGCCGCGCCACCGTCGAGCGCGCCTTTCACGGTGTCCAGTTCGCGGGCGGCGGTGATCATGATGACGCCGACACGATCGCCCTCGGATCGCAGGCGCTGCAACACCTCCAGCCCCGTCATGTCCGGCAGATACACGTCGAGCAGGATCAGCTGCGGCCGCAGTTCGCGGGCCGCCGACAGGGCCTCGATGCCGGTGCGCGCGACGCCCACCGCGCGGAAACCGTCGACCTGCTCGACGAACCGGCGGTGGATCTCGGCGACCATGAAATCGTCGTCGACCACCAGCACGTCACGCATGGGCCGGCCTCTCCACCGAAATCGCGCCAGGCCCGACCGGCAACCGCACCACGAACAACGCGCCCCCCGCGGCGCCGTCGCTGACCTCGACCGTCCCGCCGTGTTGTGCGCTGACCAGCCGCACCAATGCCAGGCCGATCCCTCGGCCACCGGGCGCATCCGGCTTCGAGGTGACGCCGCGAGCGAAGATCGCCTCCCGAAGGTGTTCGGGCACACCGGGTCCGGAGTCGGCCACCGTGATCATCAGGCCATCGTCGTCCTGGATGGTCACCGTGACCTTCGCCGGGTCGGCGCCTACCGATACGTCGACCGCGTTGTCGATGAGGTTGCCCAACAACGTGATCACATCGGTGGCCAATGCCGGGTCCAGCGCCCCGAGGTGCGAGTCGGGTGAGATCTCCAACGACACCCCGCTCTCCGCGGCCAGCGTCGTCTTCGCAATCAGCAGCGCCGCGACGGCGGGGTCGGAAATCCGTTGCGTCACAGCATCGCTGATCTCCGCGCGACGCCGGGTCAGGGTGCCGACCAGGTCGCGCACCGAGTCGTATTCACCCAGCTGCACCAGGCCGGAGATCGTATGGAGCTGATTGGCGAACTCGTGCGTCTGTGCGCGCAGCGTGTCGGTCACGCTCTTGTGCGACGACAGCTGGCCCTGCAGCGCAGCCAGTTCGGTGCTGTCACGCATGGTCGTCACGGTTCCGATGCGCCGGCCCTGGCTAGTGGCCGCGCGCCGGTTCAGCGCCAAAACGCGTGTCCGGGTCGCGATCACGACATCGCGCCCGTCTTCGCCCGACAACAGGAAGTCCACCACCGCCGGTTCCAAACCGACACCGTCGACGCGACGCCCCACGGCGGCCGACGTCACCCCGAGCAGCTCCTGCGCGCTGTCGTTGAGCAGGGTGATATCGCCTTCGTTGTTCACCGCGACCACGCCCTCACGGATGCTGTGCAGCAACGCTTCCCGATGCTCGGCAAGACTCGCAATCTCGGTGATCTCGAGCCCACGCGTGTGTCGTTTGATCCGCCGAGATAGCAACCAGGACGCCAACAGGCCCAGCGCCGCACCGAGGCTCAGATAGATCAGTAGCCGCTCTCCCGCGCCGCTGAGCAGTTGCCACACCGACGGATACGCCTCGCTCACCGACGCCACGGCCAGCACATCGCCGTTGGTGGACAGGATCGGCACTTGGCCCACCAGGTTGTGCACACCGTCGATGTTGTCGTCGCCGAACCACGCTCGACCCTCGTCGGCCCGGCTCGGCCCCAGATCCATCCGCTGGCCGATCCGCGACGGATCCGACGACACCCGCACCGTGCCATCCGGGTCGAGGATCTCCGCCAGGCTCGCACCCGACAGCGCCACCGCGCGGTCCACCTCCGGCGCAAGCACCTTCCCGGCGAACGGGTCGGCGTAACGGTCGCGCACGATCGGCGTCGACGCCATGTTCTCGGCGACCGCGATCATCCGCTGTCCGCGCACCTCGCGGAACTCGCGCGTCGACTGCGTCACCGACACCGCCGCCACCGCGACCAGCACGACGGCGACCACCAGCAACTGGAACACCAGGAACTGGCCTGCCAGGCTGCGGAAGCTGCGGATCGGTGACTTCACTGTTCTAAATGACCAAAACTTCCTTTGCGTTCTCATCAGTGACGTGGGTCACTGCCGAGGTCCAGTATTGCTGAGCATCACAAGTGAAGTGATTGGGGACGACGTGAAGTTGACGCGGACGAGGGCGATGTTCGTCATCGCCATGATCGCGACCCTGCTGGTGACGGCCTGCGGCGTCACGCGCGGTGAGGAAGAGCGCGGCTTCCACCGACTGCGGATGATGGTGCCCAACAGCCCCGGCGGCGGCTACGACCTGACGGCGCGCACCGCCGTGAAGATCATGGAAGACGACGACATCACCGGGCGCGTCGAGGTGTTCAACGTCATCGGCGCCGGTGGCACCGTCGCGATGGCGCGGCTGATGAACGAAAAGGGCAACAACGACCTCATGATGACCATGGGGCTGGGCGTTGTCGGCGCCACCTACACCAACGGATCCAAGATCAAGGCGTCCGACGCGACCGCGCTGGCGAAGCTGATCGAAGACCCTGGCGCCGTCTTCGTCCCTGCCGACTCACCGTTCAAGACGATCAACGACTTCGTCACGGCGTGGAAAGCGGATCCGAGCAAGGTGACGATCGGCGGTGGTTCCTCACCAGGAGGTCCCGACCACCTCTTCCCGATGGAGCTGGCCAAAGCCGTAGGTGTAGAGCCGAAATCGGTCAACTTCGTCACCTATGACGGCGGCGGGGATCTGCTGACCGCGTTGCTCGGCAAGAAGATCACGGTCGGCACGTCGAGTCCCGGTGAACTCATCGACCAGATCGAGGCCGGTCAATTGCGGGTGCTCGCGGTGTCCAGTGAGAAACGAGTCGAGGGCATCGACGCCCCAACCCTCAAAGAGGCGGGAATCGACCTGACATTCGCCAACTGGCGCGGAGTCCTTGCGCCACCGGGGATTTCGGATGACGCCAAGAAGGCCATGGTGAAGGTTCTCGAGGAGTTGCATGGCACGCAGCAATGGAAGGAGGCGCTGGTGAAGAACGGCTGGACCGACGCGTTCATAACCGGTGCACAGTTCGAACAATTTCTGAAGGATCAAGACAACCGGGTTTCGTCGACCCTGACCGAGCTGGGGCTGATATGACAACCACCGAAGAGTCGAAGGAGCCCGAGGTCGCCAAACCCGTCGACAAGGCGCAGTACATCGTTTGTGCGGTGCTTGTCGCGGTCGGTGCGTTCCTCACCTACGACGCGCTCACCCTCGATGCCGGTTTCGCGAAGGTGGACCCGGTCGGGCCGAGGTTCTTCCCATTGGCCATCGGCATCATTCTCATCGTGCTGGCGGTCATCCTCGCGATCGCGATCCCACGGGGATCGGTCGGTGAGGCCGATGCGGGGGAGGACGTCGACCCGAACAGCCCTGGCGACTGGCGCACCGTCGGGATGCTCGTCGGCTTGTTCGTTTTGGTGATCCTGCTCGTCGACCCGCTCGGCTGGGTGATCACTGCCACGCTGTTGTTCGCAGGCGCGGCAACGATTCTCGGCAACCGGCACTACGTCCGCAACATCGCCATCGGCGCTGCGCTGTCGCTTATCAGCTTCTACGCCTTCTACTCCGGACTCGGGATCCCGCTGCCCGCAGGTATTTTGGATGGAATTCTCTGACATGGACAACTTCAACTGGCTGCTCCAGGGTTTCGCGGAGGCTGCGACCCCGATGAATCTGCTGTACGCCGTTATCGGCGTGCTGCTCGGCACCGCCGTCGGCGTTCTGCCAGGCATCGGTCCCGCCATGACGGTCGCGCTGCTGCTCCCGATCACCTATAACGTCAGCCCCAGCGCGGCGTTCATCATGTTCGCGGGCATCTTCTACGGCGGCATGTACGGCGGGTCGACCACGTCGATTCTGCTGAACACGCCGGGTGAATCGTCGTCGGTCATCACCGCGATCGAGGGCAACAAAATGGCAAAGGCCGGCAGAGCCGCGCAGGCGCTGGCAACCGCGGCCATCGGTTCATTCGTCGCCGGTGCCATCGGCACCGCACTGCTGGCGGCCTTCGCACCACCGATCTCTAAATTCGCTGTGTCACTGGGCGCGCCGTCCTATCTCGCGATCATGCTGTTCGCACTCGTCGCCGTCACCGCGGTGCTGGGTGCCTCCAAGCTCCGCGGGGCGATCTCCCTCTTCCTCGGTTTGGCGATCGGCGTCGTGGGCATCGACTTCCTCACGGGTCAGCCACGTGCGACGTTCGGCTTGCCTCTGCTCTCTGACGGAATCGACATCGTGGTCATCGCTGTCGCAATCTTCGCGCTCGGCGAGGCGCTGTGGGTGGCGGCGCATCTGCGGCGCCGGCCGGCCGATGTCATTCCGGTGGGCCGACCATGGATGGGCCGCGAGGACTGGCGACGGTCTTGGAAGCCCTGGCTGCGCGGCACCGCGTTCGGCTTCCCGTTCGGCGCTCTGCCCGCAGGCGGCGCCGAGCTGCCGACCTTCTTGTCCTACATCACCGAGAAGCGATTTGCGAAGCGCAGCGGGCATGAAGCCGAGTTCGGCAAGGGCGCCATCGAAGGTGTCGCCGGGCCTGAGGCGGCCAATAATGCTTCGGCCGCAGGCACTTTGGTCCCGATGCTGTCGCTCGGCCTGCCGACCAACGCCACCGCAGCCGTCATGCTCACCGCATTCGTGTCGTACGGGATTCAGCCCGGCCCAACGCTTTTTCAGAAGGAGCCGCTGCTGATCTGGACGTTGATCGCCAGCCTGTTCATCGGCAACTTCCTGCTGCTGGTGATCAACCTGCCACTGGCGCCACTGTGGGCGAAGCTTCTGCGGACGCCGCGTCCGTATCTGTACGCCGGGATTCTGTTCTTCGCCACGCTGGGTGCACTCGCCGTC
>DATJIX010000067.1:0-18932 GCA_035492865.1 Mycobacterium sp.
TGAACCGCTGGCATGCCGTCCACGGTGACGAAATCCGTTCCGGGAGACCAGGTTGTGCCCGGCGTGATCCATGGCGGGACGCCGTGCGGGTATGCGATGGTTAGGTCGGAGTAGAACTTGACCCCAGCAGGGCACGCGGGACTCGTTGGCACTGAAGCGTTCCACGCGTGCACGACGATCGGGTTGTCCAGCCGGGCGCCCTCCGCGCAGTTGGGCTTGCACTCGACCGCGCTGTCGGTGCCCGTTCCTCGTGCCCCGTCGGGTCCCCACGAACTCCATGTCATGTTGTCCATGACACCGGTGGTGTCGCAGTTGTAGGCGAATGAAATCGGCCGTTGCAGCGGAGGCTGACTCGGGTCGAAGCATTTGCCGATCGCGTAAACGGCTTGCTCAGCCGGGTCCGCCGTCGCTACTGCGGCCCCTCCGAACAGGGCGACGGCACATGCGGGAAGAACGAGTGAGCGCATCACGCCCGGATGTTAGCTCAGTCGTGCGAGGGGCACGACATGTCGACGAAGACGGGGCCGTTGACCTGCACGTTGTTCAGGTCAGCCGAATCGCGCGACGAGTGCGCGCCTGTCGACCTTTCCGATGCCGCGGCGGGGCAGCTCGTCGACGACATGGATCTCACGAGGTGCCGCCGTTGCGGGCAACGTCGACGCGACGTGCGTGCGCAACTCGGCCAATGTTGGTGCCGCACAACCGGGTGCGACGACGACCGCCGCGACCACCCGCTGGCCCAGCCGGTCATCGGCAATACCGAACACCGCGGAGTCGGCCACCGCGGGATGCGTCGCCAGCGCGGCCTCCACCAATTGCGGCAATACCGTAAGACCGCCGGTGCTGATCGCGTCATCGACACGGCCCATCACCCGCAGTCTACCCGAATCATCAATGACACCAACGTCATCGGTGCGGAACCAGCCTGGCTCACCGAACGGATCGGGCTGCACCGGATTGCGGTAGCCCTTCGCCAGCGTGACTCCGCCGAGCACCACTCGGCCGTTGTCGATACGCACCCGCACGCCATCGAGTGCGACGCCGTCGTACACACAACCGCCCGCGGTCTCACTCATGCCGTACGTCCGCACCACTGGAATGCCCGCCGCGGAGGCTCTTTCGGCAACGCCGTGCGGCATCGGGCCGCCGCCGATCAGCACCGCGTCCAGCGACGCCAGCGCCGCCGCTGCGGCAGGGTCGCCAAGCGCCTTGTCCAGTTGCGCCGCGACCAGCGATGCATACCGGCGACCAGGCGCCAATGACGCGACCGCGGAGGCCAATCCGTCGAGCCCTGCGGACACCGCGACCGGCGGGGTGCCCGCGATGACGCTGCGCACCAGCACTTGCAGTCCGGCGACGTGATAGGCCGGCAGTGCCAGCAGCCATGCACCCGGACCGCCCAGCCTGCGGTGTGTGGCCTCTGCGCTGGCGGTCAGTGCCATCGCGGTGAGCATCGCCCCCTTGGGCACCCCGGTCGTGCCCGATGTCGAAACCACCACTGCGACGTCGTCGTCGATCGGCTGTCCGGCACGCAATGACGTTGTCAGCAGCGATGTTTGGCGCTCGTCGTCGGCCGGCACCGGGAGCACCACAGCGCGGCCGGCAAGCGCGTCCTCCAATGCCGGCAGCAGCGACAACGCTGACGTACCAGAAGCGACAGCGACGGGGCGCAGGACGGCTATTCGGTCTCCTCGGGCTCACGGGGCTCATCGAGCGGCCAGCCCTTGGTGGCCAAGCGATTTCGCACCCGATCGACGTCGGCCGGGTCGGGCAGTTCATCGGTGAGCTGGGTGATCAGCACCCCGATGTCGACGTGGTCGAATTCGCCGCGCTCCATCAGTTCCCTTGCGACGGTTTTCACCTCGTCGTCGGTGAGCCGCGGCTTGAGAAGCGCGAACAGGGGGACGCGATCAGGGCCGGGCACACCTTCGGGATAGCCCGCGGTGATCCACGCGACGATCTTGGCGAGAAACTTGGTCACAGTGTCAGCTCCCCACAGAAGGCCAGGCGGCCTTGGTTCCCCTTGACGGATCGATGGTAGTGCCCGGCCCCGGGTCCGGCGCAGACCAACGGTCGCGGGCCAGCGGGTGAACAATGGATGAACACCTCACTGGGCAAGGCAAAGTCACAGGTCAGGACTGTCGTTTAGGGTAGCTAGCCGCTGGTCAAATGCGCGGTCCTAACCCCAGAATTAGCACCCATGAGCGCAGAGATGATCATCCTGGTGCTGCTGATCGCAACAGCACTGGCATTCGACTTCACCAACGGATTCCATGACACCGGCAACGCCATGGCGACGTCGATCGCCACCGGCGCCCTCAAGCCGAAGACCGCCGTGTTGTTGGCAGGTGTGCTGAACCTCGTCGGCGCGTTCCTCTCGGTCGAGGTCGCGGTCACGGTGACCACCTCGGTGATCAAGGTGCAGGACAGCAAAACCGGTCACCTGCTCCCGTCGATCACCCCGTCGACGGGCCTCACGATCATCTTCGCCGGCCTCATCGGCGGCATCCTGTGGAACCTGCTCACCTGGCTGTTCGGCATCCCGTCCAGTTCGTCTCACGCGCTGTTCGGCGGGCTGATCGGCGCAGGCCTGGCCGCGCTCGGCACAGTCGGAGTGAACTGGAGCGGAATCCTGCAGAAAGTGATCATCCCGGCGTTCGCCTCGCCGGTCATCGCCTGCGTCGTCGCGGCCGCCGGAACGTGGTTGGTGTACCGCATCACCCGCAACGTGATGGTGAAGCGACGTGCCGAGGGCTTCCGCTGGGGCCAGATCGCGACCGCATCGCTGGTCGCACTTGCCCACGGCACCAACGACGCCCAGAAGACGATGGGCGTCATCGCGCTCGCGCTCATCACCACCGGCCACCTGACCGGTGACGTGAAGAAGGACGGCCTGCCGTTCTGGATCATCTTCAGCTGTGCCCTCGCGATCGGCCTTGGTACCTACATCGGCGGCTGGCGTGTCATCCGCACCTTGGGCAAGGGCCTTGTCGAGATCGAATCGCCACAGGGCTTCGCGGCGGAGGCGTCCTCGGCCGCGGTGATCCTGACCTCGAGCGCCGCGGGCATGGCGCTGTCCACCACACACGTCGCCACTGGCTCGATCCTTGGCAGCGGCGTCGGCAAGCCAGGCGCCGAGGTGCGCTGGGCGGTCGCGGGCCGCATGGCGGTAGCTTGGCTCATCACCCTGCCCGCCGCGGGACTCGTTGGGGCGCTGTCGTACTGGCTGTCCGAAGGCGTCGAGTCTGTCACCGGTTCTGCGCTCGCGGGTGACGGCCTCATCTTCCTCATCCTGGTGGCCCTGTCCGGCTACATGTACTGGCGTGCCCAGCAGCAGAAGGTCGACAGCAACAACGTCAACGCCGATTGGGACGACTCGACGAACTCCGTCGTTCCCGCCGACGTTCGGGAGGCTTCCAAGGAGGCCAAGCCGACGGCCTCGGTCTGATCCAGTCTTCCCTTCTAACAAAGGAAATCGTCGATGACCTACTTGGAATCCGTGCTCAAGGTCCTAGTGATCGGGCTGATCCTCGGCGCCGGCCTGCCCGCGATCTTCGCGACAGGGATGGCGGCCTTCAACGCCGGTGCTGGCGGCGAACACGCTGACGGCACTGTCACCGCACCCAACCCAGTGCTGAAGTATGTCGGTCTACTCATGTTCGCCCTGGTCAGCATTGTGGTCATTGCAGCACTGCTGTGGATCACCAGGACGACGATCATCCACCACTTCGGCTTCGATCCGTTCCCCGGCGTCAAGAAGGGCTAGAACTCCATGACCGAGAACCGCACTGTCCTGGACAACGTGCTCGGGTGGCTGCACGAGGGCTACCCGGAGGGCGTTCCGCCGAAGGATTACTTCCCGCTGCTCGCACTCTTGAAGCGGTCGCTGACGGAGGACGAAGTCGTCAAGGCGGCGCAGTCGGTGCTGAAGTCGACAGAAGCCGACACCGTCACCGAGGACGACATCCGCACGGCGGTGCAGGCGGTGATCGAGAAGGAACCCAACCCGGAGGAGATCCATCAGGTCGCGGCGCGGTTGGCCTCCGTCGGGTGGCCGCTGGCGGCGACTGCCGGCTGAACCGTCTCAGCGTCTGCTGTCGCGCCGCAGCGGATGGTCCTCGGGCACCTGGACGAAGATCAACAGCACCCCGTCGGGGTCGACGACGTGCAATTCGTGCAGCCCCCAGGGTTCTTGCCTTGCCTCACGGGCGATTTCGACGCCGCGGCCCCTGAGCTCGCCTTCGGCGGCATATGCGTCGCGGACCTGAAGCCACATAGTGCCGCCCGCGCACGGTGTGCCGTGGCCGGCGAGTTCGATCAGCGACTGGCCCGCGTAGAACACCGTTCCCGCGCCGTAGTCTCGGGCGATAGCCAGGCCGAGCTGGTCGCGGTAGAACGTCAGCGACCTCTCGTAGTCGGCCGGCCGGATGAGCATCCGGCTGGCCAGGATCTCCATGAATCCGTGTCTATCACGTCGGCTCACCCGATCCGGCGCTCGACACCCTCCCAATACGGTTCGCGCAGCGTGCGCTTGAGCAACTTACCGCTCGGGGTGCGGGGCAACACGTCGGCGAAGTCCACCGACTTGGGCAGCTTGAAGCCCGCCAGCCGCTCGCGCGCGTAGGCGATCAGTTCGGCTTCGGACGGTGCGGCCCCTGCCACAGGCACGACGACCGCCTTGACCGCCTCACCCCACCGCTCGTCGGGAACGCCGATCACTGCCACGTCGCCGACGGCGGGGTGTGTCATCAGCACGTTTTCCACCTCGGCGGGTGAGACGTTCTCGCCGCCCGAGACGATCATGTCCTTCACGCGGTCGTGCAGATAGATATAGCCATCGTCGTCGACGTAGCCCGCGTCACCGGTCTTCAGCCAACCGTCGGGTGTGACCGTCGCGGCCGTCGCACCAACGTTGTTCCAATAGCCGAGCATGTTCTGCGGCGAACGCGTCCACAGTTCGCCGACCGTCCCGGTCGGGACGTCGTCGCCGGCCTTGTCGACGATGCGCACGTCGACCCACGGATACGGCTTGCCACACGACCGCAGCAGTCCAGGCAGGTTCAGGGGATCGTGCTCATCGAGTTGTGTTATGGAGCCTGTGGTTTCGGTCAACCCGTACACCTGGAGAAACTCGCAGCCGAATCGCTTCAGCCCCTTGACGAGAACGTCGTCCGTGATGGGCGAGGCACCGTAGACGATGGCCCGCACGCTCGAGAAGTCCGTTTCCCCGGGTATCGACAGGATCATCTGGATCACCGCGGGCACCAGCAGCATGTTGGTAATGCGATGTTGCACAACGGCATCGAGTATCGCGGGCGGGTCGACGTCGCGCAGCACCACGGTGGCGCAGCCCTCCGCGAGGCCGACCAGCGCCCACCCCGAGCCGGCCATGTGAAACATCGGCATCACCGCGAGGCTCACGCTGCTGCCGTCGAACCGCCACTTGTCCGCGATGCCGGCGGCCTTGCTGAAGTAGTTGTTGTTGCTCAGCATGACGCCCTTGGGTGGGCCGGTGGTGCCCGAGGTGTACATCAGAAACGCCACATCATCGGATCCCGTTGTGACGCCAGGGTCTTCGGGGGGATGGTCGGCAAGCCAGGCATCGAACCCCGGCCAGCGGGCGTGGTCGCCGATGGCCACGATGGAGGCCTCCACGCGATCCTCGACGGCCTCGACGTGACCGAAGAACTCCGACCCGACGACGACCACCTTCGCCTGCGCATCGTCGATGATGTGCAACATCTCAGGCGGGGCCAGCCGCCAGTTCACCGGCACGCCGACAGCGCCGAGCTTCGCCAAACCGCAGACGACCTCGAAGAACTCGGCACCGTTCTTTTCTACGAATGCGACCCTGTCGCCGAACCCGATGCCCGCTGCCCGGAATGCCTGCGCGGCCTGGTTGGAGCGAGCGTCCAGGTCGGCGAACATGATCGTGCGCTCGCCGACCACCAGGGCGACGGCGTCGGGCCGCTGTCTCGCATGGACGCGCACGATGTCGGCGATCGTGGCGATATCGGGTTGCGGCATGGCAGAAGGTGTTTCAGTCTTTCGGTTGGACGCGCTGCCGCTTCATGATCGCGTCTACGGCGCTGGGCGCGACGCTGTTGAGCGCGTGCGCGGTGACGGCCATGCGTGGTGCGATGCGCACCGGCCGGGTGCGGGCCGCGGTGATCATCCAATCCGCGGCCTCGTCGGAGCTCAACCCGGGCAGCCCGTCGTAGGCGCGCGTCGGGGCGATCATCGGCGTCTTCACCAACGGGTAGTACAGCGTCGTCGAGTGCACGCCTTTGTCGGCCCACTCGGTTTCGATGACCCGGCTGACGGCCGACAGCGCCGCTTTGGAGGCGTTGTACACGGCGAACAGTGGCGAGGATTCGCTGAGCACGCCCCATGTGGAGACGTTGATGATGTGCCCGTCGCCGCGCTCGATCATCCCCGGCGCGATGCCGCGAATCAGCCGCAGCGGCGAGTAGTAGTTCAGCGTCATCGTCCGCTCGACGTCGTGCCAGCGGTCCAGCGACTCGGCGAGCGGCCTTCGGATCGAACGGCCCGCGTTGTTGATCAATATGTCGACGCCACCGAGATCCTGTTCGACCTTGGCCACCAGCTCATCGACGGCGTCGAGATCCGACAGATCCGCTGCATGCGCCTTCGCGTCACCGCCTGCCTTGGTGATGCGTTCGACGACGGCATCGAGCAGTTCCTGCCTGCGTGCCACGACCACGACCTGGGCGCCCCGCCGCGCGAACTTCTCGGCGGCGGCCTCGCCGATGCCCGACGACGCGCCCGTCAGCACCACGCGCTTGCCCGTCAGGTCGATGGCGTCACGGCGGCGACGCAGCACCTGTTCGGTCAGTGCTGGTCGCATGCTGTTCAGCAGCAGGCTCTCGGACAGCCTGCGCAGCGGGCTCTTGCTCACAAATCATGAGTTTAGGTGGCCTACTTTTTGGCCCCGGGGCCACAGGTTTCATAGACATTGATCAGGGCCTGCTCGGCCGGGATCGGTCGATAGACCAGCGGGTCGTGCTTGGTGCACCCGCCGACGGTGACCGACACCGGCCCCCTGGCGAAGCCCTGGTCGCCGATGTGGCCCGAGATCTGGTCGCTGGCGGTGTAGAGGACCGGGGCGGGCAACGAGGCGACGATGGGCAGATGGCGCTGTGCGAGTTGCAGCGCCACGGCGACGTCGCGGGATTTCGTCGTCTCCTCCGAGATCCACACCGGGGGCGTGGCGGGCGCGTTGATCCTCAACCTGTCGAAATGCGGGATGGTCTGGTCGGCGTTGAGCCGCTGAAACACCTCGAGCTCGGCGGCGGTGGGCAGCCGACGCGAGGTCACGATCTGAGCTGGATGGTCCTTGCCTGCGTTGATGGTCCAATCGACGTCGGCGAGACGGGGGAACCGGTCGGCCAGGGTGCGGGCGGTGGCGGTGACGCCGGTGTAGTCGGCGCCGCCGTTGAGCGTGATGGTGGCGGCATTGGAATGCCCGTACTCCTGAATGGGCATCTGGCCGTCGGGATGGTCGACGGTGGCCCGGAATCGGACTGTGGCGCCCGGGAATTCACGTCGCAGGGCCACCCAATCGCTGGATTGCTGAACGATCTGGTCGGTGTTGGTGAGGGGCAGCCGGGCGCTGTCGATGGCGAACAGGTTCCACCCGTGACGGATGTCCAGCTCGGCTCGGTAGCCCGCGTACTTTCCGGTCCGGAGTTGGCGCAGGTAGCGGGCGGTGATCAACTTGACCTGATCGCCCGTCAGTTGGTCCGCCACATCGACGTAGATGGTGAAGAAGACCATGCCCTGCGGGCGGCTGTTGGCGAAGTCGTAGTTCGCGGCGACGACACCGGGCATTTCGCGAATCCGGTCGGTGAATGCCGCAATGTCGGTGCGCCGATCGGGCAGGTCGGACCCGCACGCGGCAAGCAACACCACGAGCAACGCGATTACCACGGGAAAAAGACGTCGAGAAAACATCTGTGCCGAGTGTAGGTGGCGGATCTCCGATGAATTGCCAGCCGCCGCGCGGTCAGTACCGGTATGACATTCACCGGCCAACTCGACGCACGATTCAGCGAAGCCACGCAGCCCGTCGACTGGAGTCAGGTCGCAAACGCGCTGGCCCGCGCCGAGCTGTACTGGCTGACCACCGTCCGCAAAGACGGCCGTCCGCACACCACACCGCTGGTGGGGGCGTGGGTCGATGACGGTTTCGTGTTCTGCACCGGTCCCGAGGAGCAGAAGGCTCAGAACCTCACACATGCCGCCGGGGTCACGGTCACCACGGGAGCCAACACGTGGAACGACGGCATGGACGTCGTCGTCGAAGGGGCCGCCGAGCGGCTGACAGGGCTGGACACCCTGACTCCACTGGCCGACGCGATCCGCGAAAAATACGACGGGGAATGGGATTTCACGCCTCACGAGGACGGGTTCGGTCACTCCGACGACAGCCACATCGCCTACGTCTACCGAGTGCGGCCTGCAAAGGTGCTGGCGTTCGCGAAGTCGCCGCACGGGCAAACGCGCTTCCGCCCGCGGCACGCCGAGTGATTTGTGTGCGTCGAGGAGCGCTCAGCGCTCCCGAACGCACACAAATCGCTAGAAGTAACGCGGGAACGGTGTCCAGTCCGGGTCGCGCTTCTGCAGGAACGCGTCGCGACCCTCGACGGCCTCGTCGGTCATGTACGCCAATCGCGTTGCCTCACCGGCGAATAGCTGCTGACCTACCAGCCCGTCGTCGGTCAGGTTGAAGGCGTACTTGAGCATCCGGATCGCCTGCGGCGACTTGCCGTTGATCGCCGTCGCCCACTCGAGGCCGACCGTCTCCAAATCGGCGTGGTCGACGACCTCGTTGACCGCACCCATGGCATGCATTTGCTCGGCCGTATACGGCCTGCCGAGGAAAAAGATCTCGCGGGCGAACTTCTGGCCGACCTGTTTCGCCAAATACGCACTGCCATAACCGCCGTCGAAGCTGCCGACGTCGGCGTCGGTCTGCTTGAACCGGGCATGCTCGCGGCTGGCCAGCGTCAGGTCACACGTCACGTGCAGGCTGTGTCCGCCGCCTGCGGCCCATCCGTTGACCAGGCAGATGACCACCTTCGGCATGAACCGGATCAGCCGCTGCACCTCGAGGATGTGCAGCCGTCCCGCCCGCGCCGGGTCAACCGTCTCGGCCGTTTCGCCGGATGCGTACTGGTAGCCGCTGCGGCCGCGGATGCGCTGGTCGCCACCGGAACAGAACGCCCAGCCACCGTCCTTGGGTGACGGTCCATTGCCGGTAAGCAGGATCACGCCGACGTCGGACGACATCCGCGCGTGGTCGAGCACGCGGTACAGCTCGTCGACGGTGTGCGGCCGGAATGCGTTGCGCACCTCCGGCCGATCGAACGCGATGCGCACCGTCGGCTGCGCCAGGCCGTCGACGACGTGCCGGTGGTAGGTGATGTCGGTCAGGCCGAAGCCGTCGATGGGCTGCCACGCCTTGGCGTCAAAGGGGTTGTCGCTCATGCGCTCACCGGATCGAGGCGAAACACCGCCAGACGGCCGGCGAGTGCTTCGAACTCGTCGGGATTGGGGCCGGTGACAAGACCGGCGTTCTTGATGAACCCGACGCCGGTGGGCACCTCGACGGGAAAGGCCCGTAGCAGTGGACGAGCCTCGTCGGCCGACATCTCGACCATCCTGATGACTTCCGTGCGCCTGCCCATCTGCAGCGTGGCGCTGCCCGCCGCGCGCGCATTGGCGGCCCAATCTGAATCCGGCAGTCCAGCCACCACGTATCGATTGCCATCCACGGTCATCGGCGTGACGGGCGTCGACCGTGGCTTACCGGACTTGCGACCGGGCACCGTCAACACCACGGGGCCGAAGTTCACGCCGAGCCGCTGGATGCCGATCATTACCCTGTTCACGTACTTCAGCCACCATGGCAGTGCGCTCTTGGACATGCCGTCGACGCTACGTGACCGGCTCGATTCGAAACACAACGAGGCGCCCGGCCATCGCCTCCAGCTCCTCGGGCGTGCCGGTCTGCAAGACGCCGGCACGCTTCATCAAGTCGACGCCCGTCGGTACCAGGGCCGGGAATTCGCGAAGCACCGGCCGAGCATCATCCTGGCCGAGCTCGATCATTCGGACCTGTTCGGAGCGTCGCCCCTGCGTCAGCGTGACGCGTTCGGCCGCGCGGACGTTGCCCACCCAGTCCGCGCCCGGATAACCGTTGACGACGTACCGCAGGCCGTCGACGAGCATCGGTGTGATCGGTGTCGAGCGTGGCTTGCCCGTCTTGCGTCCAGGAGCCGTGAGCACCACCGGCGATTCTTTTCGCGAGATCGGCACTCCCAGCCGCAGCAGCACGATGAGCAGCTTGTTCACCTGCTTGAGCCAACGCGGCGCGCGGGCGCCTTCGGGCGTCGTCATACCGTGACCCCGTATTCGGTTAGCGCCCTTGTCAGTCCATCGGTTCGCTGCGCGGTCGGCAGCGGGTCGACGAGACTGAATCCGCAGCCGATCGCGCGGGCGCCGCCGTCGGCCTCGTCGCTGTCGCCGACCATTACGGCGTGCTCGGCCCCGACGCCCAACCGCGTCAGCGCGGCCTCGAATATCGCGGCGTCCGGTTTGACGGCGCCGACCTCGAAGGACAGCACGACCTCGTCGACGTACTCGGTCACGCCCAGCGCCGCGAAGGCCGGACGGACGTCGAACGCGATATTCGACACGACGGCGGTCTTGATGCCCTGCCGATGCAGGCCCTTGAGCACGTCGGCGGTATCGGGATAGGGCGTCCAATTCAGCGGGTCGATCATCAGGCCGTAGAGCGTTTCGGCGTGGTGATCGGCCAGCCCGGACTCGCGCAGCACATGGAGGTAGGCCTCCCGGTGCAGATGAGGTGCGAGGTCCCTGTTGATCCACGCGTGGTGGGCGTCCGGGGTCATGTCGACGTGTTGGCCGGTGGGGGCGGTCATCCTCCGCATCAACTCGGCCTGGACGTGGCCGTCGATCTCACGGTCGTCTGCCTTGATGCCCTCGAACCAGCTGTCATCCTCTTCGAGGCGGAACAGCGTGCCGGAGTAGTCGAACAGAACGGCTTCGATTCGGCTCATGCCGTCATCGTGCCAGGTGTGAAAAGCCGCCAAATGGGCTAATTAGCTGTCATGAAAGACGTCGAGCAGGTCGTCGTGGTGGTACCGGCGCACAACGAGCTCGAACACTTGCCGCGCTGCCTGCGTGCACTGGCAACCGCCGCGCTGTGTCTGCGCGTCCCGGTTCGCGTCGTCGTGGTGCTCGATGCTTGCGACGACGGCAGCGAACGTCTTGCCGGTCAATTCGGCTCCGATGTGCGTTTCGTGTCGGTCGACGAGGGCAACGTCGGCGCGGCCAGGGCAGCCGGATTCGAATACGCGCGGAATTGGTGCCTGGCCGACGCCGAACACACGTGGTACGCCACGACGGATGCCGACAGCGTGGTGGGCGCGCAATGGCTGGTGCAGATGACTTCGGCCGACGCCGACATGGTGCTCGGTGTTGTCCGGGTGCCAACGTGGCGGCATTTCCCCGCCGACGTCGCTCGTCGATATCTACGCGCGTATCACTCGAAAGGCCCGGGCCACAACCACATTCACGGTGCGAACATGGGCTTCGCCGCGGCAGCGTACTGGCAGGTCGGCGGGTTCAGGGCACTGCCCACCGGGGAGGACGTCGAGCTGGTCGAGCGCTTCGAGGCGGCGGGCATGCGTATCCACCGCGACGCCGCACTGTCGGTCGCGACGTCGGATCGGCGCGACGGTCGCGCACCGGGCGGTTTCGCTCAACACCTGCGCGGCCTGAGGCGTAAGACAGCGGCCGGAACATGAGTTCTGGCCTGGTCGGCCAGTGGCTCGCATCGGGCGAGCTCGCGCTTCCGCTGCCAGGCGGCGGTGCCACCGCAACCCGATTCACTCGGCTGGCCGACCTGACCGAAATGGATATCGTCGCCGGTCGGCTCGCCGAGGCGCATACCGACGCGGTCGCGATCCTTGCCGAACTCGACGGACCGCGGCCCGAACCCGACCAGCTGTGGGGTGTGTGGGCGGCGGAACCGCCAGACAGTGTGCTGCGCGCCGATGGCACGGGCGCAGCTGTGACACTCGAAGGCACCAAGGCGTGGTGCTCCGGGGCCGGGCTCTGTTCGCACGCATTGGTGACCGCGCACTTGGCCGGCGGTGAGCGGGGGCTGTTCGCCGTCGACCTGCGCCACCCCCAAGTCTGTCCGCTGCCGAGCACATGGCGCAATCCCGGAATGGCGCAATCCGACACGCGGTCAGTGCAATTCGGTCGCGCACCTGGCGTCGCTGTCGGGCGACCGGGGGAGTATCTGAGCCGCCCAGGCTTCTGGCACGGCGCAATCGGAGTCGCTGCCTGCTGGCTGGGCGCAGCGCGCTCGGTGGCACGTCCGCTCTATGAGCGAGCGCGAGCCGAACGCGCCGACCCGCACGCGCTGGCCCACCTGGGCGCCGTCGATGCGGCACTCGCTGCCGGAGAAGCGATTCTGATGGCGGCCGCGGCCGAGATCGACGCAGACCCGTTGAACCGCAAGGGTTCTGCCGAGCTGATGGCCAGGAGGGTGAGGGCCGTGGTGGAGACGGCGGTCGACGAGACGCTAACCAGGACCGCCCGCGCGCTCGGTCCTGCGCCCCTGAGCCAAGACGCCGACCATGCGCAGCGAGTTGCCGACCTGACGATGTATGTCCGGCAGAGCCACGCCGAACGCGACCTCGAACAGCTCGGCAGGCTGGCGGGTGGGGGACCGTGACCAACACCGCCCGGTTCGCGGACCGGCCCGTGCGCGACGGGGGCACCCCGATACACGTATGGCTCAGCGCGCTGCAGGACCTTCCGGTACTCGATCTGACGAAGTGTCCCGAAATCGTCGTGGTGGGAGCGCATCCCGATGACGAGACGCTGGGCTTCGGTGGCGCGGCGTCGACGCTGGCCGGGATGGGCGTGGCTGTGCAGGTGGTGTCTGCGAGCGATGGCGGGGCATCTCACGGCGCCCTTCCGAATCCGGAGCGCTCTCGCCTCGAACGTATCCGGCGCGCCGAACTGCACCTCGCTCTGGACGCACTCGGCGCTCCGGAACCGATATCGCTTGGGCTGCCGGACGGCCGGATAGCCGACCATGAGGACCAATTGGCCGACCTGCTCACCGAGATTCTCATCGCTCGGACGCACGGAACCTGGTGCGCGGCAACGTGGCGTGGGGACGGTCATCCCGACCACGAGGCCGTCGGCCGGGCCGCGGCGATCGCGACTGAACGCAGCGGAGCAGAGCTACTGGAGTACCCCGTGTGGATGTGGCATTGGGCGCACCCCGACGACGACGCCGTGCCGTGGCAGCGTGCCAGCAGGGTGTCACCGACCCGCGACGCATCCGACCGCAAATACGCTGCGGCGCAACTGTTCCGCAGCCAGTACGAGGACCGTGGCGAGGATCTCGGCCCGGTGCTGCCGCCAGATGTGGTGCGGCGCCTGCTCACGGTGGACGAGGTGGTGTTCCGCTGAGCGCTCGACTGTCTGACGACTACTTCGACCGGATGTACACCGAATCGGCCGATCCCTGGCAGCTGCAATCACGATGGTACGAACAGCGTAAGTACGCGATCACGCTGGCGCTGTTGCCGAATGCGCGGTACCGACACGCGTTCGAACCCGGCTGCTCGGTCGGTGTGCTGACTGAGCAACTCGCAGGCCGGTGCGACCACGTCACCGCCACCGACGTCGCTGTTGCGGCGTTGGATGTCAACCACCACAGGCTGGTTGACGCCGGGTGCCGCGACCGGGTGACGCTGGTGCGGGCGTCACTGGATGAGCCGTGGCCTGCGACGGGGTGTGATCTGGTGGTGCTGTCGGAGGTCTGTTACTACCTCGCCCCCGCGGTGTTGCGTGCCGCGCTGGACCGCGAGGTGCCGCGGTTGGCGCCAGGCGCGACCGTGCTGGCCGCGCACTGGCGCCACCCCGTCGCCGACTATCCGATGTCGGGCGATCGCGCCAACGACATCATCGGCGCCACCGCAGGGTTGCATCACCTCGGCGGTTATCACGACGCCGACGTCGTGATCGACGTGTTCGACAGCGGCTCGCCGAGGTCGGTGGCCGAGCGCACCGGTGTTCCCGGTTCCTAGTCGTTGCGGGCGCGAGCTGCCTTGTCCGCCAACACGTCTCGCTCGCGTTCATTGTCCGTCATGGCTGCCGCCCGGTCGAACTCGTCGGCGGCCTCTGCGTTGCGACCCAGCCGGGCCAACAGTTCGCCGCGCACACTGGGTAGCAGATACGAGCCGTCGAGTCCGTCGAGTCTGTCGACGATCTCCAGCGCGGAGGCGGGCCCGTCGGCCATCGCCACCGCGACGGCCCTGTTGAGTTCGACCACCGGCGACGGTGCGATCTGACGCAGCCCGTCGTACAGCAGCACGATGCGCGCCCAGTCGGTGTCCGCCGCGGTCGGCGCGACGGCGTGACATTCGGCCAGCGCGGCCTGTAACGCGTACGGGCCCCAGCCGGCGCCCCTGCGCTGCAACGCATCAGCAGCGCGCTCCAGAGCAGCCACGCCGCGCTGGATCTGTGCCCGGTCCCACTTGGCGCGATTCTGGTCCTCGAGAAGGACGGGGCGGCCGTCGGCGTCGGTCCGCGCGGCGAACCGCGATGCCTGAAACTCCATCAGCGACACCAGACCGTGTACCTCGGCTTCGTCGGGCACCAGCGCCGCCAGGATGCGGCCGAGCCGAAGTGCCTCGCTGCAGAGTTCATCGCGGACCCACCGCTGTCCGAATGACGCCGAGTAGCCCTCGTTGTAAATCAGGTAGATGACACTGAGCACCGCCGACAGTCGCTGCGGGTACTCCGACCGGTCCGGCACCTCGAACGGCACGTTCGCGGCGGCCAGTGTCTTCTTGGCCCTGGTGATGCGCGCCGCGACCGTGGCCGTCGACGTCAGGAAGGCGCGCGCGATCTCGTCGGTGGTCAGGCCGCCGACCACGCGGAGGGTCAGGGCGATCTGGCCCTCACGAGACAGCACCGGGTGCGACGAAATGAAGATCAGCCGCAGCACGTCGTCGTCGATGCGGTCGGGGTCCCACGCCTCGTCCACCCGTGTCTCGAGTTCGTGCGCCAGCACGGTGTACTTGGCGTCGAGGTTTTCCTGCCGTCGCCAGTGATCGACGGCCTTGCGCTTGGCGACGGTGGTCAGCCACGCGCCGGGGTTGCGCGGCACACCGGAGGACGGCCACTGCGTCAACGCGTCGACGAGGGCTTCTTGCGCCAGGTCCTCGGCGAGGCCGACGTCGCCGACAGCGCGGGTCAGCGTCGCGACGATCTTGGCGGCCTCCATCCGCCACACCGCATCGACGGTCTGCTGTAGGTCCGACACGTGCCCATTGTGCCGAGCGGTGTCACGCCTTCCCGCGCAGAGCGGCCGTCACGGTCGCGAACATCGTCGACTTGATCGCCTGCAGGGTGCCGGGATCCTTACCGGTCAACGGGGTCACGAGGTCGACCGCCGCAGAGGTCACCTTGTCCTGCGGGGCGCTCGCGGTGACCAGGCCGATCGCTTCGGCGTCGGCGCCGCCGTAGCGACGTCCGGTGGTCATCGCCTCGACCGCGGCGGCAGGCGTCAGCTTGGCCTGGATGATGGCCGCCATGCCGGGTGAGAACGGGATGTGAATATCCACTTCGGGGAAGCAGAAGTATCCGCGGTCGGCCCGCATGATCCGGAAGTCGTGGGCGATCGCGAGCATCGAGCCCGCGCCGAACGCGTGGCCGTTGATCGCGGCGACGGTGGGCACCGGTGCGACGAGCACGCGTGCGAGCAGCTGGTGCACCCGATCGATGTACCAGTCGCCCCGATCGCTATGGGCGCCAAGCCAATCCAGGTCCAGGCCGTTGGAGTAGAACTTGCCGTCACCGGTGGTCACCAGCGCTTTGGCGTCGCCCGATTCGACACGATCGAGGAAGCCGTTGACGGCGTCCAGCCAGTCCGGCGAGAACCGGTTCTCGTCGTCGCCGAGGTTCAAAACCGCTATGTCATTTGTTATTTCGAGGGCGGGCATGGCTATCTCCTAACTTGGCGGACAGGATGGCTTCGACCGCGGCTGCGAGGCGGCGGCGGGTATCGGCGGTGGGTGGCATCGGCCTGCGCAGCATCAGGCCGGTGGGCAGGCCGACTATGCAGTCCTCGATGACGGCGACGGACGCGGCGTCCTTGCGGCCCCACATGGCGATCGACAGCCGAATCAGCATGTCGCGCAACTCGTATTCGAGTGCGCGCAGCTCGGCCTGAACGTCGGCGGGAGCCTCGCCGATCAACTCGTCGCGGGGGATGCTCAGCCACAGCCGCGCCGATGACGGGTACTGCTCACTGAACACCGCCGGTGTGTCGGCGGCGGCGACGACGGCGCGGACGGGATCGTCCTCAGCGTCGACGGCCTCTTTCTGCAACGCGAGGAAGCGGCGGGCGGCGCGCACCCAGGCGCGGCCGACCAGTCCGCCCCGCGAACCGAACGCGTGATAGATCGCGCCGTTGGAGATGCCGGCCCGCTCGGAGACCGCGCGGATCGTGACGGCCGCGGCGCCGCCCTCGGCGGCGAGTTGCTCGGCCGCGTCGAGCATCGTGTCGCGGTCGTATACCTGTGGCCGAGGCATGGCCGCCACCATAACAGAGCAGATGCTCTGTTATCAAATGTTGGCATGACACGCCGAGGCAATGCGGGCTGTAGCAACTATCGGAGGCGGAGAGTAGTGCTATGGCACATCGGCTCGTCACCGCGTACCGCGAAGGGCGAAAGGCGTTTCCGCATACGCTTCTCAATCCCTACGCGGGCGTTGGAGATCGGGCCGTCGCCCGGATGTGGCGACTCGGTTGGCAACGCGCCGCCGAGGAGAGTCGAGGTATCCCGTCCGAAGCCGAACGCATCGAGCGGTTACGCGCCGAGATCGACGCTCTGCTCGACTAGCTCAGGCCGCCGCGCGTCGCTGAAAATCAGCCGATCGCGCGGTCGGCGCCCTCCCAGAACTGTGCGCGCACCGCCTTCTTGTCCGGCTTGCCAAGCGCGGTGACCGGTACCGAGTCGACGACGATCACCTGCTTCGGCGACTGCACCGAACCCTTGCGTTCCTTGACCGCGGCCTGGATCTCCTCCGTCATCCGCGCCACCGACTCGTCGTCGGATGCTGCGTCGGGCCGCAGCACCACCACCGCCGTCACCGCCTCACCCCACTTCTCGTCGGGGGTGCCGATCACGCACACCTGCGCGACCGATGGGTGTTCTGCCACAACGTCTTCCACCTCACGCGGGAAGACGTTGAAGCCGCCGGTGACGATCATGTCCTTGGTCCGGTCGACGATGTACCAGAAGCCGTCCTCGTCCTCACGTGCCAAGTCGCCGGTGTGCATCCAGCCGTCGCGGAACGTCTCAGCCGTCGCCTCCGGCTTGTTCCAGTACCCGCCGGATACCAGTGGGCCCGATACGCAGATCTCGCCGACCTCGCCCTGGGGCACCTGATTTCCGTCGGCATCCAGGAGCGCGGTCCGCGCGAAAACAGTTGGCCGACCGCAGGACGTGAGCCGTTTATCGTCGTGATCGCCCTTCGGCAGGTAGGTGATCACCATCGGTGCCTCGGATTGGCCGTAGTACTGCGCGAAGATCGGGCCGAAGCGGCGGATGGCCTCCTTCAGGCGCACCGGGTTCATCGCCGATGCGCCGTAGTACACGGTCTCCAGCGAGGACAGGTCGCGGGTATGCGAGTCAGGATGGTCCATCAGCGCATAGATCATCGACGGCACCAGCATGGTCGCCGTGATCTTCTGCTCCTCAATGGTTTTCAGCACTTCGGCGGGGTCGAACTTGGTGAGCACGATCAGTTCGCCGCCCTTGATGATGGTTGGCACGAAGAACGCCGCACCGGCATGCGACAGCGGCGTGCACATCAGGAACCTCGGGTTCTCGGGCCACTCCCACTCGGCGAGCTGGATGGTCGTCATGGTGGTGATCGACTGCGCGGTGCCGATCACGCCCTTGGGCTTGCCGGTCGTCCCGCCGGTGTAGGCCATGCCACCGATGTGGTCCGGCGGCAGGTCCGCGGCGACCAACGGCTTCGGCGTGTACTTCGCCGCCTCGGCCGTCAGATCGACGGCAACATCGGCCAGTTCCTCGGGCACGGGGCCGATCGTCAGCACCTGCTTGAGTCCGGGCACCTTCTCCAGCAGCCCCTTGGCCCGTTCGACGAACATCGGGTTCGGGTCGATGGTCAGCGACGTGACGCCTGCGTCGTTGAGGACATATGCATGGTCGTCCAGTGAGCCGAGAGGGTGTAGTGACAGCCGCCGATAGCCCTGCGTCTGGCCGGCGCCGAGGATCATCAGCACCTCGGGCCGATTCAGCGCCAGTAGCCCACTCACGACGCCGGTGCCCGCGCCCAGCGCTTCGAACGCCTGAATGTACTGGCTGATGCGCTCGGCCAGCTGGCCGCCGGTCAGCGTGGTGTCGCCGAGGAACAGGACCGGCTTGTCCTTGTTCCGCTTCAGCGCGCCCACCGTGAGGTGGCCGGAATGCAGAGGATGGCGCAGCAGCTCGTCCGTCATGCCTTCAGATTAGAACGTGTTACAGATTTGGTTTCAAGGGCCGCTATCTTGGGCTTCCGATTGATGGTGAACGACGAGCTCCGAACGGCAATCCTCGCACTGGCCCGCGATCGCGGCCCTGGCAAGACGATCTGCCCGTCCGACGCTGCGCGCGCCGTGGGTGGCGAGCACTGGCGTGACTTGATGGACGACGCCCGCACCATCGCGAGGGAACTCGCCAGGCAAGGCGACGTCGAGGTCACCCAGCGCGGCGAGGCGCTCGACCCGGATGCCACCTGGCGCGGACCCATCCGGATCCGCGCGATCTAAACGCCGAAAC
>DATJIX010000068.1:0-7910 GCA_035492865.1 Mycobacterium sp.
TCGGTCTCGGCCAGCAGTGCCGACGCCGTCAACCAGGCGTCCTCACACCAGGTTCCGGTCGGCGTGAGCACACCTTCGTAGCCGAGGCGGTCGGCGGCGCGGGCAACCTCGGCCAGATAACGGCGGCTCGGGGCGCGGTAGTTCGCGGGCAACGTGTGATGCGACGACGCGTGCGACGCCCCGACGATCGAGCGGCTGTCGCCGTTGGTGGGTAGAAACCAGAAGAACTTCGCAGGCACGGTGCGACGACGTTACGCGCCGCGGAATGGCTGCTGAAGGGTTTGACTCTGGGTGAGGCAAACGCCAACGACCCAGCCGCTGCGAACGTTTCGCGGGCTGGACCGTTGGGCGAGAAGGCTGTTGAGTTGTCAGCCGAGCCGGAAGGTGCCGTTGACCAGAGTCGGCGTCACATCGTGACCGTTGATGGTGGACTTGGCACTCTTGTTCTGCAGGATCTGGATCTGTGACGCCTGCTGGAGCTGCCGCTTGTTGCGCACGCCATTGCGGAACTGCTGCTCGTTGAGCTGCTGCAGTTCGGCCTGCTCGAAGTCGCGGCCGCTGATGCTGCCGGTGTTGAACTGGACGCCGATCGCCGTCCCGTCCTCACGGACCACCCACGATGCGCGCACACCTTCGAAATCAGCGGTGTACATGCCCGCAGCGCCCGACACCGGCGCGGCGGTGAATTTGTACGCGACACCGTTCATCGTCAGATCCCCTGCGACGTCGGTGCCGTTGAACTCGGCCGCCAATGTGTCGCGGAACCGGGACTTGACGTCGATCTTGCCGTCGGCCTGGTTGCCGAAGAACCAGGCTTCGTCGTCGGTGCCGTTGCATGCGTACGCCGCGATCGAGTCGCCGTCGACGGAGATGCCGATGGTCATGGTCTTGCCGTCGGCCGCGTTCATATCGGCGACGTATCTCGCCGACTGCGGGAACGGCTTTGCGGTCGCCGCAGGCGGTGTGGTGACCGCCTCGGATGTGTTGGTCGCTTCGGTGGTCTTGCCGCCGGAGCATGCGGACAGGGTGCCAAGGGCGAGAAGCGCGCTGACACCCACAATCAGGGTGCGGAGGTGCTTGTTCATGTCACCCAGCATGTCCGGCTCACAGCCACTTCACATGAAGAATGTATGGAGATTGCATGGAGATCTGCGAGGCCGCGGCCACCTACGCCAGAAACGCGTCGACCTCGGCGCGGAACACCTGCCACGCCGGCTCGGCGGCCGTCAGCAGGTGGTTGTTGCTTGACAGCGCAACCAGACGCGAGTCGGGAATCAGTGCGGCGAGCTCCTCACCGAAACGCATGGGAACCCGGTGGTCGTCGCTCGAGTGCATGATCAGCGTCGGACAGGCCACCCGCTGAGCATCGTCGCGCACATCGATGCGACCGAACTGCTCGAGGAACCGCACCGCGTTCTCCGGCGACGTGGTGCGCCGCTGCAGCTGATCGAACGCCGCCCAGTCGGCGCGCGTCCCGTCGGGCAGAAACTGCGCAGCGAACACCTGGCGAAACGCAGGGTCGTCGCGCCCCCACCCGACCCGGGCCAGCTCGAGATCCAATGCGGCAGCGCGCTTTTCATCGTCACCGACCGCCCGCACGGCACGACCGCGTGCGTACGCGCCGCACAACACGAGGTGGCTCACCCGCTCCGGGTGACGGGCCGCGTAGGCCACCGCGACCGCGCCGCCCTGCGACACACCGAGCAACGGAAAGCGGTCCAGCCCGAGCGCCTCCACCACCGATTCTAGATCGGCCACCCAGTCGTCGAACGTGAAATCTGTTGCATCCCAATCGGATAGACCGCAGCCGCGTTCGTCGTAGCGGATGAACTTGTATCTCAGCGACAGGTCACGCACCCAGTGTTTCCACACCGGGCTTTCGATGTCATAGCCGAGATGCGTCATCCAGTTGGCCGCCCTGACCAGTGGCGGTCCCTCCCCCGCCACCGCGTAAGCCAGCCGCACCCCGTCGGTGGCCTTGCAGAACGCGATGTGCTGGCGCGGCGCAGGCGGTTCCGGCGGCGCCTCGGCGGGTGCGGGCGGCGCTTCGGCGACAAGAGTGCCGACGAACTGGTAGCCACGGCCACGGACCGTCCTGATGTAGCGCTGTGACTCGCCGTCGTCGCCGAGCGCCCGTCTGGCCGCCTTGATGCGGCTCGTCAACGCGGCCTCGCCGACGAAGCGCCCGCCCCACACGGAGTCGAGCAACTGCTCTTTCGTGACGAACCGGTGCGAATTGCTGACCAGCTCGGTGAGCACATCGAAGACCTGGGGCTCGACGCGGATCACCTCGTCGCCGCAGCGCAGCTCGTAGCGCTGCGTGTCGAGAACAAACTCGTCGAAGCGAAACACGCCGGTTTCTGCAGGTGATATGGACACCGCGTCCCCATCTCGGGCTTTGTCGTTGGCAATCGTAAAACGGGTGTCCGCCCCGCGATGTTCAGCGCGAAAACTCTTCGCCGGCTACCGCCAGCCGTCGGCCGCCTTGGCGGCCCGCATCAGCGCGTCGCACAGCTCACGCAGTTCCGGTGCCTCCGCCCCTTCTTCGATGGCGATCGCGACGTCCTCGGCAGCGCATCTGACCTGGTAGACGCGATCGGAAAGCTCGGAGGCCTCGTCGGCCGTCAAGACGACCGAGTCGGGCGCCAGGGAGGTCCCCTTGACCATGGCGCGCTGTTCGTAGGCGCGTTGCCTGCAGGACTGCCTGCAGTACTGCCTGCGCCGGCCGAGCCCGATGTCAGCAACTTCACGACCACACCAGCGACAGGGCTGGGGCTTGAGACGACGTGCCACGGACCAGACTGTAGACCGCCCCGGCGGCAGATCCCGGTATCATGAACGGTCGAGTCGGGAACTGCGTGCGGCGTTGCTGCGTTGAGTATCCGGACAAATTTGCGCTTATTGAGGAGTGATGACGATGGCTGATCGTGTCTTGAGGGGCAGTCGCCTCGGAGCCGTGAGCTACGAGACCGACCGCAACCACGACTTGGCGCCGCGTCAGGTCGCCCGCTACCGCACCGACAACGGCGAGGAGTTCGACGTTCCGTTCGCCGACGACGCGGAGATTCCACACACCTGGCTGTGCCGCAACGGCATGGAAGGCACGCTGATCGAGGGCGACGCGCCGGAGCCGAAGAAGACCAAGCCGCCGCGTACGCACTGGGACATGCTGCTGGAGCGCCGCTCGGTCGAGGAGCTCGAGGAGCTCCTAAAGGAGCGACTCGACCTCATCAAGTCGCGCCGCCGGGGCTAATTGGCGGCTCGTCGCCGCGGTTAGCGGGTAACGCCGACTCCGCGGGCCCGGTCCATACGCCCGCGGATGCCCCATTCGGCGACCTTGAAGAGGGCCTCGCGGATGTTCGATCCGCTCATCTTGGATTGACCGAACTCGCGTTCGGTGAACGTGATCGGCACCTCGACGACGATGAATCCATTGTTGATGGTGCGCCAGGTCAGGTCGATCTGGAAGCAGTAGCCCTTCGAATCCACCGCGGCAAGGTCGATCTTCTCCAGCACCTCGCGCCGGTAGGCGCGGTAACCCGCCGTGATGTCGTGAATGTCGACGCCGAGCAGGATGCGCGAGTAGCCGTTGGCGGTGCGGGACAGCACCATCCGGCGCCGCGGCCAGTTGCGCACCTCTCCGCCCGTCACGTACCGCGAGCCGATCACCAGGTCCGCGCCGCCGTCGACGGCGTCCAGCAGCCGATGCAGCTGTTCGGGCGGGTGGCTACCGTCGGCGTCCATCTCGACCAGCACCGAGTACTCGCGATTCAGGCCCCATGCGAACCCCGCCAGATAGGCGGCGCCGAGGCCGCCCTTAGCCGTGCGGTGCATGACGTGGATCCGGTCGGTATCGGCCAGTGACAGCTCGTCGGCCAGGTCACCGGTGCCGTCGGGGCTGTTGTCGTCGACGATCAGGATGTGGACGTCCGGCCGCGCCTTGTGCACGCGTTCAACGATCAGGGGCAGGTTCTCCCGCTCGTTGAAGGTGGGGATGATGACCAGAGTGCGCTCACTCGGGCGCTGACCGGTGGTCATGTGTCTCCTTTGTCCTTACCGCGCCGACCGAGCCGACGCACGAAACTTCCATTGTGCAGTATTGCGGTGATCACAGCGGCAACGCCGAGGACGACGAGCAGTCCCTGGATCCATGGCCCCCACTGCGTTGCAGGTGTGAGCTGCGTCTTTAGCCGCACCTGAGTGTCGAGGTAGCCGGGCTCGAAGAACCCGGTGCTGGCCAGTTCGCGGCCATCGGGGGCAATGATCGCACTGATCCCCGTGGTGCCCGCCACCACGACGTATCGGTCGTGCTCAACGGCACGCAGCCTGGCGAACGCCAGCTGCTGCTTGCTCATCGACTCGGTGAAGGTGGCGTTGTTCGACGGGACAGCCAGCAGTTGGGCGCCGTTGCGCACCGACTCGCGCGCCGCGCGGTCGAAGATGACCTCCCAGCACGTCGTCACCCCGATGGGCACACCTGCGGCGGTGACCACCCCGTCGCCCGTACCCGGCACGAAGTATCCGGCCCGGTCGGCGTAGGACGACAGATGCTTGAAGAAGCCCCGCCACGGCAGATACTCGCCGAACGGCTGCACGATCTTCTTGTCGTGCCGGTCGGCAGGCCCGGTCCCCGGGTTCCACACGATCACCGAGTTCGACGACACCGGGTTGTCGGGCGTGTAGCCAGGGGCCGCGACGACGCCACCGACCAGGATCGGTGCGTTGATCGTTGTCGCGGCACTGTTGATCTCGGCGCGGGCGTCGGGATTGGTCAATGGATCGATGTCCGAGGAGTTCTCCGGCCAGATGACCACCATCGGTCGCGGGGCACGACCCGCGTGCACGTCATCGGACAGCTGCATCGTCTCGTGCACGTGGTTGTCGAGCACGGCGCGGCGTTGCGCATTGAAGTCCAGCCCGAGCCGTGGCACGTTGCCCTGCACCGCAGCGACGGTGATCGCCGGGTCGTCGCCGGCGCCGAGGCCCGACTGTCTGGCGTGTGGCCACGCCAACGCCGTCGCCAGCAGCACCGCACTGATACACACGCCGGGTAGCACCACAGCGGGCGGCGCGGCGTTGTGACTGTCGTCGCGGCGCCACCACTTGATCACTTCGAAAGTTATTGCCGCCAAGCTGAACCCAGCCAGTGCCACGGCAAACGACAGCAGCGGCGCACCACCGAGTTGAGCGATGGTCAGCAACGGACCGTCCGTTTGACCGAACGCGACCACGCCCCACGGGAAGCCGCCGAACGGCACCGTGGACTTGAGCCATTCCTGGGCGGCCCACAACGCGGCGAACCAGAACGGCCACCCCTTCAGGTCGCGGGCCAACACGGCGGCCCACCCGAACAGCGCGGGAAACAGCGCCTCGAGGATGCACAGCGCGATCCACGGAATTGCACCGACGAATCCGCCGACCCATGGCAACAACGGCAGGTAGAACACCAGCCCGAACAGGAATCCGTATCCCAATCCGCCTGCGCGTGTTGTGGTTTCGCGGGTGAGCACCCAGGCCAACAAACCGAACGCCACGAAGGCCATGAACCACCAGCCGAACGGCGTGAAGCTCAGGCACATCGCGATTCCCGCGACGATCACCACGCTCAATTGGGCGAGCCGGTCCACCACCGCCGCGCCGAATCGCTTTGCCCGAGCGCGGATTTGGGTCATCCTATCCGCCCCGTCGGACTGGGCGAGCTCTGAGTACTCTTCCCCTTCGACAGGCTCTTCGTTGTCGTCGACGACCGGCGGAAAGATGTCCGTGTCGTCCATGGCCTTCGACCGTCTGCGGCCGGACGACTTAGCCATGGATGACGGCACCCCGATGAACCGTCTGCCGACAGCGGGGCAACGGGTCGTCGAGTCGCGGCAGAGCGGGCACCCGCGAGCGCTGGTCGGTTGACCAGCGTTGCACCGCGTCGGCAGGGGCGCTGACTTCCAGGTGTTCGGCCTCCCAAATCGCGTAGGACGCCGGCGCGCCGGGAACGAGGGTTCCTGTGCTCCCGTCGCGGGCGCCCCCTGCGCGCCACGCACCGCGGGTGGCGGCCGCGAACGCCGCCCGCGCCGACACCGCGCTGCCTGGGGTGCGGTGTTGGGTCGCGGCGCGCACCGTCGCCCACGGATTCAGGCCCGTCACCGGGCTGTCCGAACCGAACGCGATTGGCACGCCTTGGGATGCTAGCAGCGCAAACGGGTTCAATTTGGTGCCTCGGTCAAGGCCGAGACGCTGGACGTACATCCCGTCCTCGCCGCCCCACAGCGCATCGAAATTGGGCTGCATGCTGGCGACCACGCCCCACGCTCCGAGTTTTCTGGCCTGGTCCTCGGTGACCATCTCGAGGTGCTCGAGTCGATGGCCGCAGCGCGCGACCGCAGGGGCGCCGAACTGGTCGACGACCCGGTCGAATGCTGAGACGACCGCCGTGACAGCGGCATCGCCGATGACGTGGAAGCCCGCGGTGATCCCGGCCTCGGTGCAGGCACGGAGATGCGCGGTGATCGCGTCGGCGTCCAGATAGGAGTTGCCGCACCCTGGAGCGTCGTCGTAGGACCGGTGCAGCCACGCGGTGTGCGAGCCGAGTGCCCCGTCGACGAACAGGTCGCCCGCCAAGCCACGCGCGCCGGTTCGGTCGATCAGGTCGCGCGCCTGTTCCGCGGTGGACACGTGCTCGCCCCAGTAGCCGACGACCTCGACGCCGTGCTCGGTGTCGCGGACCTCTTGCCAATCGTCAAGGCCACCGATGTCGGGACCTGCGCATTCGTGGACGGCGACGATGCCGAATGCGGCCGCGGCGTCGAGCGCGGCCAACCGGGCCTCGCCCCGCTGCTCGGGTGTCAGCCGGTCACGGGCCGCCGCGCGCACCAGGTGGTGGGCGTCGCTGGTCAACGGCAGCTGCGCAGCGAAGCCCGCGGCGTCGGCCAGCCCCGGCGCGAGCCGGCGCAGCGCCGTCGAGGCCGCAGCCGAATGAACGTCGACGCGGGCGAGGTAGGCGGGCCGATCGCCGACGACATTGTCCAGGTCATCGGTGCTTGGCGCGATGCGGTCGGGCCAGCCGGATTCGTCCCAGCCGTGGCCCCAGATGGGACCGTCGGGATGTGTGCGCGCGTAATCGGCGATGAGCTGTAGGCAGTGCCGGAGCGACGTGGCCGCCCGTAGGTCGAGCCCGGCAAGCGTCAGCCCGGTGGCGGTGAGGTGGACGTGACTGTCGACGAAGGCGGGTGCGACGAAACCGCCGTCAAGATCGACGATCTGTGCATTCGGAAACTGTTGGCGCCCAACGTCATCGCTGCCGAGCCACGTCACGACCCCGTCGGTCACCGCCATCGCGGTCGCGTCGGGCATCGCCGGGCTGTGCACCCGCCCGTTGAGGAGGAGAGTCGCCACTATTCGGGCTTGCGCTCCACGGCGCTGGGCCGGACGTCGATGACCTCGCCGTCGATGTAGTCGCCGCGACCCGAGGCGTCATAGCCCCAGCCGGTGGCCGCGGCTGGGCCCGCAGCGACGACCAACGGAACGCGGCGGGCGGCCATCGCCGCGACCAGCGGGCGCGCGGCGGCGCGGGTCGGCGGCAACAGCAGCAGCGACCCGACCACGGAGCTGGCCAGACCGGGGATCACGACGAGCACGGTACCGATGGCGACCAGGAGGCTGTCGGTCGCGGCTCCTTGCAACTTGGCAGCGGTCAGCCCGGCCTGGAGCCGATGAAGGTGACGCTTGACCTGCGAGCCGGCCAGTGTGACACCGACCAACCAGGTCGCGAGCAGGGCCAGGATGGTCCAGCCGAAACCGATCGTCGACGTCAGGGCCACTATCACCGCGAGCTCGACGACCAGGTAGATCAGAAAAAACCGCATCGCCATGTAATTGGAACGTCTCCGGCACCGACTCGGTTCCGTAGATTGACGACG
>DATJIX010000069.1:0-7743 GCA_035492865.1 Mycobacterium sp.
CAACGGGGGCACGGCAGCAGGTTGATGCGGGCGCTCGTCGACACGGTCACAATCACGCCATCCCCGCAAGGGACCACTGTGGAAATGCGCAAGGAGCTCCATCCATGACCTTCCGAAGACGACTGCGAGTGAGGATCGCAGCGAGGAACGAGCGAGGACCGGTGGGGCCACGCCCGCAGGGCAGGGGACGAGCGGGAGTCGAGGCATGACCAACAGTCAGTTCCGGATGTCTGGTGCGGAGGCCGAGCAACCGCCGGTCGTCACCGCCGCCGGGGACATCGACCTGGCCAACGTCAACGAGTTTCAGGATGTCCTCAGCGCCGCCGCCTCCGACAGCGACGCCATCACGGTCGACCTTTCGGAGGTGACGTACTGCGACAGCGCGGCGGTGCGCGCGTTGTTCTCCGTCGCGGCCACCGCCAAGCTCGCACTGATCGTGCCTGCGGCGGGCCCGATCATGACCCTGCTGAGCATCTCCGGTCTCGACCGCGTCGCAACAGTGATCACCCGCGACTGACCATGGCCCCGCCGACCTTTGAACCGCGACACCATCCGCAGTTGGTGGCGCTGATGCACCGGATCCTCGAGCGGATGCAGTCCGATCTGCTCGATACGCTCGGCATGGCGATCACGGTCCACGACAAGCGTCATGACGAGCAGCCGTCCGTGATCGCGGCGCTCGGCATCGGTGCCGACTTCGCCGAAGCCCAGCTCTCGGGTATCGGCGGCCCGGTCCCCGACGCGCTGGCCCATCAGGTGCCGGTGCTGAGCCTCGATCTGTGGACCGATGATCGGTGGCCCGCCCTGACCTTGGCGGCAATGACCGACTCTGTGCCACAACATGAGTCGGTCTGGGGACAAGTTCACGGCGCCGCGGCGGTGCCCGGTGTCTGGGCCGACGACGCGACGGTTGTGCTCAGCTGCACGCTCAGCCAGCCGGCCACCGCCGCGACGGTGGCCGCCCTGATCACCTACGAACAACTTGTCTCCGCAGCGCTGATCACCACGGCAGCCGAGAACGCCTCCGCCATCGCCGACATCATCACGGTGCTGCAGTCCCGCGGCGCGATCGAACAGGCCAAGGGCGCGCTGATGGGTCTGGTCCGTTGCGATGCCGAGCACGCCTGGCGGATGCTGCGCAGGGCCAGCCAGGAGTTCAACGTGAAGCTGCGCGAGCTGGCGGTGGCACTGGTCGAGCACATCAGCGGTGCGCCTGCCGAGCAACCCGATACGGGCGCGCCGATCACGCCGGACGAACGCACCCGCGAGGCCGCCCGCCTGATGTGGGCCGCGCTTTCGGAGGCGCCGCTACCGCACTAACGTGGCGCCCTGGCCCGCTCGGGTGCGGGTGATGGTGGGCGGTGGGTAACCGGCGTCATCGACCGCCGCCAGTACCGCCTCGGCGATGCGTTCGGTTCTGTCCACGGGCGCAAGCGCAATCACGCATCCGCCGAACCCGCCGCCAGTCATCCGGGCGCCGAGCGCGCCCGCAGCCACGGCGGTGTCTGCGATCAAGTCGATATGGCCGGTGGTGATCTCGAAGTCGTCGCGCATGGATGCCTGCGATGCGTTGAACAGTCGACCGATCTCCGCGAAGTCTGACACCTCAAGCGCCGCAACGACATCAAGCACCCGTTGATTGTCCGTGAGAATGTGGCGGGCGCGACGGGCATCGACGGGGTCGGCCACACCGGCCACCACGGCCACGCCGCGATCCTGCACCTCCCGCAGCGATGACACGCCCAGGTCGGCCGCCGCCCGTTCACACGACGCCCGCCGCGATGCGTACTCCCCGCCCGCATGCTGGTGAGGCGCACGCGAATTGATGAGCAGTAGGGCGACATCGGACGCGTCGGGGTCGAAGGCAACCGGTCGCACGGTCGGCTCCATGAAGTCGATCATCAACGCCGTGCGCTGTTCTCCGCACAGGGAGGCCAGCTGATCCATCATCCCGGTCGGCGCACCGACGTAGTCGTTCTCGCCGCGCTGGGCGAGGCGCGCCAGCTCGATCCGGTCCAGATCAAGACCCACAGCGGTGGTCAACGCGCCGATGACCGCACATTCGAGTGCCGCCGAAGACGAGACGCCGGAACCCATCTCGACGTCGCTCGTGATGGCCATCGTTCCGCCCCTGACGTGGTGGCCTGCCCCGCGCAGCGCCCACATCACCCCGGCCACATAGCCGGCCCAGCCGTCCACGTCACCGGGGACGGTGTCGAGCGGTATCGGAACGTTGCCGTCCTCCTGGTCGCTACGCACCGTGATCTCGGTGCCGTCATCGGGCAGATAGGTCACCACGGTGCGTTCCGGCAACGCGATCGGCAACGCGAAACCCAAGTTGTAGTCGGTGTGTTCGCCGATCAGGTTGATCCTGCCCGGCGCCGCGTAGCGGATCCGGCTCATCCGAGTTCCCTCAGTCGCTCCGCGACGCTCTCCGGGGTGACGTCGCTGATGAACGCGTCCATCGCCGATTCGGAGCCGGCAAGGAACTTCAGTTTCGTCGCGCTGCGCCGCACCGACATCAACTCGACGTGGAAGTAGCCTTCGCGCTGGGCGTCGGCGTTGGTGTATTGGTGCAGAGCCGAAATATATGGCAGCGCAGTCGGATACATGCGGTCGAACCTACCCAGCACGTCCAGGTAGATCTCCGCGAAGTCGTCCAGCTCCGCGTCGGTCAGATCGACGAGGTTGTGCACGAAGCGGTTCGGGTAGATGTGCACCTCGACTGGCCATCGGGCGGCGAACGGAACGAACGCGGTGAACAGGTCGGTTCTTGCGACGATTCGACTGCCTTCGGTCACCTCGCGGGTGAGGATGTCGGTGAACAGGTTGCCGCCGGTGCGATCGGCGTGCGCACGGGCCGCGCACAGCATCTCCGCCGCGCGGGGCGGCGGATACGGATAGCCGTAGATCTGACCGTGAGGATGCGTCAACGTCACACCGATCTCTTCTCCGCGGTTCTCGAAACAGAACACGTACTCGATACCGGGGCGTGCCATCAGGTCGGCGGTGCGATGTCGCCACGCGTCGACGACGAGGCGCGCATGTGGCTGCGCGAGTTGACTGAACGAGCCCGTGTGGTCGCTGGAGAAACAGATCACCTCACATCGGCCGTGCCCCGGTGCGACCTGGAACAAATCGCCGGACACCGACGGGAGGTGAAACGCCGCGCTACCCGCACCGGAGAGGCTCGGAAACCGGTTCTCGAAAACCGCGACGTCGTAATCCGGTGCGGGTATCTCACCGGTCAACCCAGTGGGCCCTGGGCACAGCGGGCATTGGTCGGGTGGCGGCTTGTAGGTCCGGTCCTGGCGCAGCGCGGCGATGATCACCCACTGACCTGTCTGGCGATCGAATCGCAACTGCGACTGCTGATCTGGCCGTTCGGGGAGCGGACGACGGTCGGGCACCGGCGCCGGGGTGTGGCCGGGTAGTGCGAACAACAACAGGTCGCGACCGTCGGCCAGCGTCCACCGCGTCACAGCGTCGGTCACGGCTGCACCGTGGCGATGGTCAGGCACCCGACGTGTTGTTCGACGATGCCGCGGTCGGCGATGGACAATCCGTCGTCGACGATCAGATTGTCCACGCGACGCATCCGCGCGAAGACATTGGTCCCGACTTCGCGGTACTTGGTGTGATCGGCCAGCACGGTCAGCTGTGCCCCGATCCCGATCATCGTCCGATTGGTCTGCGCCTCAGCGATATTCGGCGTTGTCAGTCCTGCCTCTGGATCGAATCCGTGCACGCCGATGTAGGTGCCGTCGACCCGGAAGGATCCGATCGCCGCCTCCGCGATCGGACCGACGAGCGCATCCGACGGGGTACGCACACCGCCGGACAGATAGACCTGCGGGGCGTCGGCGGCGTCGACGTCGGGATCGGTCAACACCTCGAAGACGCGCAGCGAGTTCGTCACCACGGTGATCGATGACCGACGCCGCAGCCGGCGGGCGAACTCCGTGGTCGTCGTGCCTGCGCTGATCGCAATCGTCATGCCGTCCTCGACGGTTTCTGCCGCCACCACCGCGATGGCCTCCTTCTCGGCGCGCTGCTGCCCGGCCTTCACCGACGACCACGGTTCTTCGCCGCGGTTGTGGCGGGTGACCGCGCCGCCGTGGACCTTGCGCAACAGGTTCTGTGCATCCAGCGCGTCGAGATCACGTCGAACGGTCATCTCGGACACGTCGAGTTCGGCCGCCAGGTCGGCGACGCGAACCGCTCCACCGGCATTCAACGCCCGCAAGATCGCGTATCTGCGTTCTGCGGCCAACATGGGAACGCACAATATCAAACAATTTTTCTTCATTTGGCCAAGTTTGCTGGGTTGGCCCTGTTAGTTTCTGGTTGGTTCTGTTTGGACATGTGCACTGCGGCGTAGGAGTTGATAACCCTGACCACCACGACACTCGCTGCCGAGAACGTGCTGCGACTCAACCTCGGCTGGCTCGACTACGTGCTCGTCGCGATTTACTTCGTCTTCGTCCTCGGTATCGGCTTCATCGCCCGAAGCCAGATCTCAACCAGCCTGGACTTCTTCCTGTCCGGTCGCCGACTGCCCGCATGGGTGACCGGCCTGGCGTTCATCTCGGCGAACCTGGGCGCCGTCGAGATCATGGGAATGTCCGCCAACGGTGCACAGGTCGGGCTGTCGACCATGCACTACTACTGGATCGGCGCCATCCCGGCCATGCTGTTCCTCGGCGTGGTGATGATGCCGTTCTACTACGGCTCGAAAGTGCGAAGCGTGCCCGAGTTCATGCGCAGGCGCTTCGGCCCAGGTGCCCACCTGGTCAACGCGATCAGTTTCGCCACCGCCCAGGTGCTCATCGCGGGGGTCAACCTGTTCCTGTTGGCGACGGTGATCAACGCGTTGCTCGGTTGGCCGCGCTGGGTGTCGCTGATCGTCGCGGCCCTGGTGGTGCTCAGCTACATCACGCTCGGCGGCCTGTCGGCCGCGATCTACAACGAGGTGTTGCAGTTCTTCGTGATCGTTGCGGCGCTGGTGCCGCTGACCATATTCGGGCTGATCAAGGTCGGCGGCTGGGATGGCCTGAAGGGCAAGGTCATTGACACCCTGTCCGACGGCAAGGTGACCGCGTCGGCACACGAGCAGCTGACCACCTGGCCCGGTACGGCGTTGTCCGGTTTCTCCAGCCCGGTGTGGTCGGTGATCGGCATCGTGTTCGGCCTCGGGTTCGTGCTGTCCTTCGGGTACTGGACCACCAACTTCGTCGAGGTGCAGCGCGCGATGGCGTCGGATTCGATCTCTTCGGCACGGCGCGCGCCGATCATCGGCTCGTTCCCGAAGATGTTCATTCCGTTCGTGATCATCGTGCCGGGCATGATCGCCGCCGCCTCCATCGGCGACATGATCCGGCTGAAAACCACTGGCGAAGGCGACATCACGTACAACGACGCGATGCTGCTGATGATCCGCGACATTCTGCCCAACGGCTTGCTGGGAGTCGCCATCGCGGGCCTGTTGGCCTCGTTCATGGCGGGCATGGCGGCCAACATCTCGGCCTTCAACACCGTGTTCAGCTACGACATCTGGCAGGACTACGTGGTCAAGGATCGGCCCGACAGCTACTACATCTCGGTCGGCCGCATCGCCACGCTCGGGGCGACCATCCTCGCGATCTTCACCGCGCTGATCGCCGCGGGCTACTCCAACCTGATGGACTACCTGCAGACGCTGTTCGGCTTCTTCAATGCCCCACTTTTCGCCACGTTCATTCTCGGCATGTTCTGGAAGCGGATGACCTCGACCGCGGGCTGGGCGGGGCTGGTGTCCGGAACCCTTTCCGCCATCTTCGTTTTCATCCTGTCCAAGGTCGGCGTGATCAGCCTGCCCGGCCAAGGCGTGCCGTTCGTCGCCGCGTCGGTGGCGTTCGTCGTCGACATCCTGGTCAGCGTGGCGGTCACCATGGTCACTGCGCCAAAGCCCGTCAGCGAGTTGGTGGGCCTGGTGTACTCCGAGACGCCCAAGGACGTCTTCTCCGATCCCGACAGTGCCGGAAAACCTTGGTATTTAAAGCCTGTTCCGCTCGCCGCGGTTTCACTCGCCATGGTCATCGTGCTCAATATCGTCTTCCACTGATTAAGGAACTGTGATGCGACACCTATTCGACGTTCGCAACATCATCGGCTCGCTGCTCGGCATCTACGGCGTCGTGCTCACCATCGCCGGCTTCGCACCCGGACTGCTCGGCGATCACCACAGCGCCGCCACCGACACCCCCGTCGACCTGTACATCGGCACGGACGCCAACTGGTGGGTGGGCCTTGCGCTGATCGGCGTTTCGATCGTGTTCATCGGCTGGGCGCTGTTGCGCCCGGTGCAGGTGCCCGAAACCGTCGAGCAGCCAACGGAATCCGAACACTGAGCTACGCTGAGCGGCGCGCCACCGCCCTCTCGAGCTGTTCCTCGTAGGCGCCCTCGTCGCGACCCAGCGCGATGGTTGCCGCCGCCATCGCGACGGTGCTGATCGTGATCAGCACCGCGTCCAGTTGACTGACGTCGAGGTGCTCGCCGAGCACCACCGCCCCGAGTATCACCGCGATGAGTGGTTCGAGCACCAGCATCGTCGGCACCGACGTCTGCAGTGAGCCCGCGTGGAAAGCTGACTGCTGCAGGAACGTCGCGAACACCGCGATCAGTACGAGCAGATACGGCACCGGCGTGATGAGCAATGCACGCACGCCCTCGTGGATCAGCACATGCATCAGCAGTTTGGTCAGCACGGCGACGACACCGAACAGCACACCCACCGCGAGTGCGAGCAGCACCGCCCGCTTCCACCCCATCGTGCGGGTCGCGACGATGACACACGCGCACACGGCGGCCGTGCAGATCACCGCGACCAACGCCGACAACGGAAGCGACGCCTCGTAGTCACCGGGCCGGGTCTTGGCCAACACGACGAACACCGCAAGGGCGAGGGTCAGCACCACCGCCCATATCCATTCCCCGCGGGTGACGCGCCTGCGGGCCAGCCGTGCGCTCAACGGCAATGCGAACAGCAGTGCCGAAACCAGGATGGGTTGCACCAGCAGCAGCGAGCCCTTGGCGAGCGCCAGCGCCTGGAAGACGTAGCCTGCGACGGCGGACGCGGTGCCTGCCCACCACAGTGGCCTGCGCAGCAGGGTCAGAAACATCACCGAGCTGACGCCGTGTTCCTGGGGCACGTCCATGGTGGCGCGTTGGCGCACCACGATGCCGATCGCCAGGAAGACTGCCGCGAGCACGGCGAACAACACCGTCAGACCATGGCCTACCAAAGCGTCAAGCTCCTTTCGGGCCACGGCCACCACACAGGACAAGAACAACATATTCGTTGACCTGCCGCCCAGCGCAGGCCGGTACCAAGATGGTTTCGACATTGAACGACTCGGGCATAGACAGCACATGAATTTGCGACGGTTGATTTTGCTGGCGGGGGCGGTCGTACTGGTCGTCGGCGTGATCGGTCTGCTCATGCCCGTCTCGGTGCCGGGTCCGGACAGCGCGAGCATCGGATGCGGCAGCGCGCTGGCTTCCGATTCGTCAGCCGCACAGCAGGCGGACAATCAGAATCCCGCCAACCTGCCGATACTCAACCAGGTTCTGCCGCACAAGAGTTATGTCGCCGAGTGCGGGTCGGCGGTGTCGGGCCGGCGCGCATGGACGATCCCGGTGGCCGTCGTCGGCCTGTTGATGATCGCAGGTTCGTTCGCCGTGGGAGGGCGCGTGGGCAGCGT
>DATJIX010000070.1:0-7901 GCA_035492865.1 Mycobacterium sp.
GGTCACGTCCGCGACGTGCTGCAGTACTACTCCGCTACGCCGGAACGGTTGTCGGGCAAGCAGATTCCGGTCGCGGGCGGGCTTGACGTGACATTCAACGAACCGCTCGGTGTCGTCGGCGTCATCACCCCGTGGAACTTCCCGATGACGATCGCGTCGTGGGGCTTCGCCCCTGCGCTGGCGGCAGGCAACGCGGTGCTGGTCAAACCCGCCGAGTGGACGCCGCTGACCACGATCCGGCTCGGTGAGCTCGCGGTCGACGCCGGCCTGCCAGCCGACCTGTTCCAGGTGTTGCCCGGCAAGGGCTCGGTGGTGGGGGAGCGCTTCGTCAGCCACCCCGACGTCCGCAAGATCGTGTTCACCGGGTCGACAGAGGTGGGCACCAGGGTGATGGCAGGCGCGGCCGCTCAGGTCAAGCGCGTCACGCTGGAACTCGGCGGCAAGAGCGCCAACATCGTGTTCGACGATTGCGACCTGGAGAAGGCCGCGGCGACCGCACCGTACGGCGTATTCGACAATGCGGGTCAGGACTGCTGTGCGCGTAGCCGAATCCTGGTGCAGCGCAGCGTCTACGACCGGTTCATGGAACTGCTCGAACCGGCTGTCAAGGGCGTCGTGGTCGGCGACCCGAGGAACAAGGACACCGAGATGGGCCCGCTGGTGTCCAAACCGCACTGGAACACCGTGGCGTCCTTCGTGCCAGACGACGCGCCTGTCGCGTTCCGTGGCGACGCGCCATCGGGCGCGGGCTACTGGTTCCCGCCCACCGTGTTGACCCCGTCGCGCACCGACCGCACCGTCACCGAGGAGATCTTCGGGCCGGTGGTGACGGTGCTGCCGTTCGACGATGAAGCCGACGCCATCGCGCTGGCCAACGACACGCCCTACGGGCTGTCCGGCTCGATCTGGACCGACAACCTGTCCAGGGCACTGCGGGTGTCGCGTGCGGTGGAATCCGGGAACCTGTCGGTCAATTCGCACTCGTCGGTGCGCTACAACACGCCGTTCGGCGGGTTCAAGCAGTCGGGACTGGGCCGCGAGCTGGGTCCCGACGCACCGCTGTCCTTCACCGAAACCAAGAACGTCTTCTACGCGATCGGAGATAGCTAGATGGATCTGACCCAACGACTCGCAGGCAAGGTCGCGGTGATCACCGGAGGCGCCGGTGGAATCGGACTGGCCACCGGGCGTCGCATGCGCGCCGAGGGCGCGACGATCGTGGTGGGTGACATCGAGCCGACGGCGGGCAAGGCGGCGGCCGACGAACTGGACGGACTGTTTGTGCCCGTTGACGTCTCGGACGAGGCGGCGGTGGACAACCTGTTCGACACCGCCGCCGACACCTATGGCTCGGTGGACATCGCGTTCAACAACGCGGGCATCTCGCCACCCGATGACGACGTCATCGAGACCACCGAGCTGCCTGCATGGCAGAAGGTGCAGGACATCAACCTCAAGTCGGTATACCTGTCCTGCCGGGCGGCGCTGCGGCACATGGTGCCCGCCAAGAAGGGTTCGATCATCAACACCGCGTCGTTCGTGGCGGTGATGGGCTCCGCGACGTCGCAGATCTCCTACACCGCGTCCAAGGGCGGCGTGCTGGCGATGTCGCGTGAGCTCGGCATTCAGTACGCGCGCAGCGGAATTCGTGTCAACGCGCTGTGCCCGGGACCGGTGAACACCCCGCTGCTGCAGGAGCTGTTCGCCAAGGATCCCGAACGCGCGGCCCGGCGGCTGGTGCACGTCCCGATCGGCCGGTTCGCCGAGCCCGAGGAACTCGCCGCCGCGGTCGCGTTTCTCGCCAGCGACGACGCGTCATTCATCACCGGCTCCACGTTCCTCGTCGACGGCGGCATCAGCGGCCACTACGTGACGCCGGTGTAGGCGATGTCTGCAGACCCGGACGTACCGCTGGCCAGCGACGCACTGCTGCGCCCGGTGCGGCCCGGGAACCCGTTCGAGGACACCGTCGAACGGCTGCTGCAGACGATCCGGCTCGGCGTGCTGCAACCGGGCGAATCCCTTCCGCCGGAACGCGAACTGGCCGCCCGGCTCGGGGTCAGCCGCGACACCGTCAGGGAGGCCATCAAATCACTGGCCGACGCCGGGTATCTGGTGTCGCGCCGCGGCAGGTACGGCGGCACCTTCCTGGCCGACGAACTGCCGAGGCACACCGGGGACAGTGCCGGGGTGACCCGGGCGGAGATCGATGACGCCCTGCGCCTGCGCGAGATCCTCGAGGTGGGTGCGGCCCGGATGGCGGCCAGCCGCACGCTGACCGCGGGGGAGCGGGAGGTGCTGTGGTCGCGGCTGGCGGATGTGCGTGGCGCATCGCCGGACGACTATCGGCGGCTGGACTCGCGGCTACACCTGGCGATCGCGGAGGCCGCGGGCTCGCCGTCGTTGGTGCCGCTGGTCGCCGAAAACCGGATGCGGCTCAACGGGCTACTCGACCAGATCCCGTTGCTGCCCCGCAACATCGCCCACTCCGACGAACAGCACGAGGCGATCGTCGTCGCGATCCTCGCGGCCGACAGCGACGGTGCCGCGGCGGCGATGCGGGCGCACGTCGCGGGATCGGCGTCGCTGTTGCACGGCTTCCTTGACTGACCGAGGAGGATCGAGGAATGAAGCCAGCCGGTGTACACCACGTCGCCATCTGCGTCGCCGATGCCCAGAAGGGCTTGGCCTTCTATCGCGACGTGCTCGGGATGACTCAGCTGCCGCGCCCGGACCTCGGCCCTGGGTACTGGCTCGACGCCGGCGGCCAGCAGGTCCACCTGATGCAATCCGACGCTGCACCGCCGGCTGCGAACCACTTCGCCATCCGGGTCGACGACATCGACGCCGCCGTCGCCGACCTGCAGGACCAGGGCGTCGAAGTGCACCGGGTCCCGCTCATCGCCGGCTCCGGGCACCAGGCCTTCCTGCACGATCCGTTCGGCAACATGGTCGAGCTGAACGAGCCGGAATGATCGAACTGTTGCCGGACATGCGCGGCGAGCTCGCGTTGTTCCGTCTGGACGAGCTTGAGCGCGCCAAGGAATGGGCCGCAGGATGATCAGAACTTCTGTTGCGCCGGTTTGTGTTTCAGCGCGTACCGATAGAAGTCGGCGTTCTTGAGTTGACCGGCAGCCGCCTCGTCGACCACCACCGTGACGTGCGGATGTAGCTGCAGGACCGAGGCGGGACAGCTTGCGGTGAGTGGACCTTCGACAGCGGCCGCGACCGCTTCCGCCTTGTGCCCGCCCGTCGCGATGAGCACCAGGTGCCTGGCGTCGCAGATGGTTCCCAGCCCCTGGGTGATGACGTGACGAGGCACCTCGTCGATGTCGGCGAAGAACCGGGCGTTGTCGTGCCGGGTCTGCTCGGTGAGCGTCTTGACCCTGGTGCGTGATCCCAGCGACGAGCCGGGCTCGTTGAATCCGATGTGTCCGTTGCCGCCGATGCCGAGCAGTTGCACGTCGACAGGGCCCGCGGCCGCTATCAGCGCATCGTATTCGGTTGCCGCAGTGAAGATGTCGTCGGCGACGCCGTCGGGACTGTGGATGCGTCCGGAGTCGATGTCGATGTGGTTGGTGAACTCCGCGCGGATGACATGCGCGTAGGACTGCGGGTGGCGCGGCGGCAGCCCGACGTACTCGTCGAGCAGAAATGCCTGTGCGCGGGCGAAGGACAGGCCTTCCTTGCGGTGTCGGCGGATCAGCTCGCGGTAGACGGCAAGCGGCGATGAGCCCGTCGCGAGTCCGAGCGTGGTCGCGCCCGAACGGACCGCGTCGGCGACGATGTCGGCCGCGGTGACCCCGCACTGTTGTTCGTGTTGCCTGATGACGACTTCCATCGGCTAAGCCTCACTTGCGGTTTTGCGCACGAGGCGGTCGAAGACCAGTTCCCATGCGGTGTCCTTGGCCGACGTGATGGCACCGACGAGCACGGCGTCCTCGCCGAGCTGGCCGCCGACGATGTCGGGGACCACCGGAATGGTGTGGGCCAACTCGCGGCGGATCGGCTCGGCCAGCAGATCGGCGTTGCGACCGATGCCGCCTGTCAGCACGATCATGCCCGGATCCAGCACGGCGGTGACGATCGAAATCACGTGTGCCAGTTTGGATGCCTCCTCCGCGACGACTCGGACAGCCAATTCGTCACCCTTGCGGGCCAAGTCGAAAACCACCTTCGCAGAGCGCACCTGGCTCAACCCGAGTTCGTTGGCGGCCGTCACCACCGCCTGCGCCGCCGCAGCGGTCTCCACCGGTCCCGGCCGGTGCTCCGTCACTCCGGCTGGCACCCGGTCGAACGGCAGGTCGGCGATTTCACCCGCCGCGCCGTGCGCCCCCCGGAACAGTTTTCCGTTGATCAGCACGCCCATTCCGATGCCGGTGCCGACAGTCAGACACGCGACGACGTCGACGCCCTGGGCCGCGCCTCGGGCGTGCTCGCCGACCACGCACAGGTTCGCGTCGTTCTCGACCATCACTTCTGAGCCGCCCGCACCGAGCGCCTCCACCAGTTCGCCAAGCAGTCCTTTCCGCTCCCAGCCGGGCAGGTTGGGGGAGCGGTGCACGGATCCTGTCGTTGAGTCCGGAATGCCGGGTGTGCCGACCACCGTCACCACGATGTCGTGGGGTTTGAGTCCGGCTTCGGCAATCGCGCGCTCGACGGATTCGCACGCATTGCGCAGCAACATGGGTCCTGAGCGGCTCCGGTTCGGTTCGTCGACCCGGGTGACGACCGCGCCGTCGAGGTCGGCCACCGCGACGCGAATCACCCGACGCCCGATGTCGACTCCCACGATGTGGCCGGCGTCCGGGGCGGTTTGATAGATGACCGCTGCGCGTCCGGGACCGGATGCACTGCGTCCCACCGCCCGCACCAGGCCGTGCTGTTCCAGGTCCAGGAGCGCCTGTCCCACTGTCGGTTTCGACAAGCCGGTGTCGTTGGCGATCTGCGGACGGGTGGCCTCGCCGTGCCCCCGGAGCAACTCCAACACCAGTCGCTGGTTCAGTGCGCGCATGCTCGCAGGCGTGCCCGCCTGCGGCGCGGCTTGGCCCACCACCGTGTCCGTCTCCGTTTCAGTCGCAGGAAATTTACAACCCAACTCTTCCAGACTGGGCGATTGTATGTTAAGAAACTTTCCTAACAAAGTGTTAGGAGGATTTCGTGAGTTCCCCATCCATCAGCTCGGAGCATTCTGGGTCCGCGGCGCCAGGACAGCCGACGCTGGAACGCAAGATCGGTCCCCTGCAGGCCACCGCGATCAACATGACGCAGATGTGCGGCATCGGCCCATTCGTCACGATTCCTGCCATGGTCGCCACCATCGGTGGGCCGGAGGCGATGTTCGGCTGGATCATCGGGGCGATCGTCGCGCTCGCCGACGGCCTGATCTGGGCCGAACTCGGTGCCGCCATGCCCGGCGCGGGCGGCACGTACATCTACTTGCGCGAGGCATTCCAGTACCGCACCGGCAGGCTGATGCCGTTCCTGTTTGTTTGGAGCGCAGTGCTTTTCATCCCGCTGATCATGTCGACGGGCATCATCGGGCTTGTCCAGTATCTGGGCTACCTGATCCCAGGCGTGACGGACGCGTCGGGCAACACCGGGCTGGGCAAGCTCATCGGCGTCGGCATCACGCTGCTGATCATGGTGGCGTTGTTCCGCAAGATCGGCCAGATCGGCAAGCTCACGACGGTGCTGTTCGTCGTCATGCTGATCGCGGTGCTCACCACGATCGTTGCGGCCTTCAGCCACTTCAATGGCGCACAGGCATTCGCTTTCACGCCCGGCGCATTCGGCAGCCATGGCACGTTCTGGGCAGGCCTCGGCGCGGGCCTGATCATCGCGATCTACGACTACCTCGGCTACAACACCACCGCATACCTCGGTGCCGAGATGCGCGACCCCGGCCGGACCATCCCGCGGTCGATCATCTTCTCGATTCTCGGCATCATGAGCCTGTATTTCCTGTTGCAGATCGGCGTGCTCGGTTCGGTGCCGCTCGAGGAGTTGAAGAGCGCCACGTCCGTCGCGTCCACCGTGCTGGAGCAGGCATGGGGATCGGGCACCGCGCAGGTGATCACTGTGCTGATCGTGGTGGCGGCCATCGGCTCGGTGTTCGCCGGGCTCCTTGGCGGATCACGTGTTCCGTTCGAAGCCGCGCGCGACAAGGTGTTCCTGCCGGTGTTCGGCCAGCTTCATCCCAAGTTGAAGCTGCCGACCGCGGGTGTGCTCACCATGGGCGTGATCACCATCATCGGGTCGCTGTTCACGCTGACCACCATCATCAATGCGGCGGTCGCCACGCTGGTGATCATTCAATCGCTGGCCCAGGTCGCCGCGATCGTGGTGCTGCGACGTCGCCAGCCGAATCTCGTTCGCCCGTACCGTCAATGGCTGTATCCGGTACCGACGATCGTCGCGCTGGTCGGGTGGGTCTACATCTACTATTCCGCGAGCTGGCTTTCGATCGGACTGTCGCTGGGCTGGATCCTGGTGGGCGCCATCGCGTTTCTGGTGTATGCCAAGGCCGAGCACACCTGGCCGTTCGGGCCCAAGGAGATCAAGGAGGCTTTCGTCGACGGGGCCCCGTAAGGGGTCAGTCGTCGATGTGCGTCGGCGGGTCGCCAGGAACGCCAGGGCCCATCACATTGCAGGTCCTGACCGGCACCAAATAGGAGCTGGCGCCCCGAGGAACCACTTGGGGGGTTGCCACGCAGCGCTCCCAGGTGCCGTCGGGCTGGATGGGTCCGTCGCACTTACTGATGACGTTTCCGCCGTACCAGCAGCCGGCACTGGCCGTCGGTGCCGAGACGATCAGCTGTGCGGCCATCAGCAGGACAGCCGATCCTCCGACGATGCAGCGCTTCATGGTTGTCTGACGCTACCGCCTCGGTCACCTGTTTTTGCTGCCTTTGGGAGTCAGAAGGGTGGTGGGTCGGCTTCGTAGCGGGCCCGATTTTGGGCGCGTTCGTACGCGATGCGGTAGGCGCGGTCTTGGGCGCGGGTGCGTTGTCGTTTGGGCATCGCCAGTGCGCGGTTGGAGCTCGGCGGCGGGCTGTTGGGCAGTTTGAGTGTTTCGGTGGGTGCGCCGAGTTGGGGGAAGAACTGGGCGCCCAGCGGTTCGCTGGTGTAGATGCGTCCACGGGGGGACGTCCACACGATGGTGCCATCAGGTAGTTGGCGGTCGGTCCAACCGCAGAAGGTTTTGAGTAGGTGGTGGATGCGGCATTTCAGGGTGTTGTTCGACGGATGGGTGGGCCCGTGCGGGTAAGGCACGCTGTGGTCGATGTCGCAGCCGATGGCGGCTTGGTCGCAGCCGGGGAAGCTGCAGGTCAGATCGCGTGACTGGATGAAGCGGGTCAACGCCGCTGAGGGCCGGTAATTCGGTTCGGCGACAAGCTCTTTCGGGGCGGGTATCGGGCGCAGTGAGGCGGTGGTGGCCATCTCGCGCACCGTCTCGGCGGGGACGGCGCCATAGCCGGGCAGATAGCCGGGCTTGTTGCTGGTCCCCTCGACGGTGGCCGCTTCTGCGATCACGGTGATGACCACCGGGGTGGCCGGGGTGTCGCCGGTGGCGGTGCAGTCGGGGGATCCACACGCACACGCCATACTCGCGGCCCTATTCGACAGCGGGGTGAGCGCATCGGTGCGGCGCTGGGTGTGGGTGCGGGGGTCGTTGGGGCACACGGTCCCGGCCAGATCGTTGAGAGCGGCGTCGAAGACCGCGGCATCAGGGCCGCGGACCTCGCCCCAGATTTCGGCCGTGCCGTTGTGGCCGGGGCGGACCTCGATGTGGCGGTCGGCGTCGCGCTGTTTGGCCACCCGCACTGCGTCGGGGTCGAGCTCGATGACCATCCAGTCGACCAATTCGCTGATTTTCTCCCGGGAGCGCTTGTTCCAGG
>DATJIX010000071.1:0-7292 GCA_035492865.1 Mycobacterium sp.
CTATGGATGACGCCACCGCGCTGATGGAGATCGAGGCGATCAAGCAGCTGAAGGCGCGGTACTGCCGCTACCTCGACACCAAGGACTGGTCCGCGTGGCGCGGGATCTTCACCGACGACTTCCTCAGCGACACCTCGTCGGCGGGCGGAAAGGTGATCCGGGGCGCCGATCACTTCGTCGCATACGTCCGCAAGACCCTGGAGAAGCAGCCGACGGTGCATCAGGTGCACGCACCGGAGATAGAGCTGACGTCGGCGACGACCGCACGGGGCATATGGGCGCTCAACGATGTGGTTCGGCTGGCGCCTGGCTTGAACCTCGACGGTTACGGCCACTACCACGAGACGTACGAGAAAGCCGACGGCCAGTGGCGCATCACCAGCTCGAAGCTGACCAGGTTGCGGACCGACTTCTTCAATCCGCTCTTCTCGGTTCGCATTTCGGATCGACTCAGCCGGGCGGCGGCCAAGCTGGCGCGCCGCTGACTTTCACAACAACTTGTCGAAGCACTTGTCTTCGACGCGACGGGTCATCCGCCAGCCCGCTGCCGTGCGGACGAATTCGTCGTCGTACCACAGCCCGCAGAGCATGATCTGGTTCTTGTCACCGGCGAAGACCATCGGGTTGAAGCAGAAGGTTCGTGAGGACGCGGTGTCGCCGTCGACGCGCACGTCGAAGTTGCCAAGCATGTGGGCGTGCGCCTGGAAGATCTTCGGCAGTGTTTCCGCCAGCCACGCCTTCACCTCGGGAAACTGGCCGTCGATGCCGCCCATGGCCCGGTAGTCGATATAGGCGTCCGGTGTGAACACGCGGTCGAGGTCATCGAATTGTCGCTTGTCGATCGCGGTCGAATAGTCGATCAGCAGCTGCTGAATCTCGAACCGGTCCGAAATCTCCTCCAGGCTCAACATGCGTCGATTGAACACGACGAGGCGGCACTAAGGCGGGAGGGTTAGGCTGCGGGACCCATGGGGAGATTCGTCGCGGTCGTCGCCGCCTGCCTGAGTCTGGTCGTGCTGTCGGTCACTCCGGTCGCCTCGGCCGACGCGGACATCCAACCGGCGGGCAGCGTGCCGATCCCGGACGGGCCTGCGCCCGGCTGGATCATCGCCGACATGGACACCGGCCAGGTGTTGGCCGGCCGCGAGATGGATGTCGCCCATCCGCCCGCGAGCACGATCAAGACGCTGCTGGCCCTCACGGCGCTGGACGAGCTGCCTGATCTGGACGCGACGGTCGTTGGCACCGAGGCCGACACGCAGGTCGAGTGCAACTGTGCGGGCATCAAGCCGGGCGGCACCTACACCGCCCGCCAACTGCTCGACGCGGTGCTGCTGGTGTCGGGTAACGACGCCGCCAATGCGCTCGCCGACATGATCGGCGGTTACGACGCCGCAGTGGCGAAGATGAACGCCAAAGCCGCATCCATCGGCGCGGTGAACACACATGCGTCGACGCCGTCCGGGCTGGACGGGCCCGGCGGCTCTGGGTTCACCACGCCCCGAGACCTTGCGATCATCTTCCGGGCCGCGATGGCCAATCCGACGTTCGCTCAGATCACTTCGCAGCCGGTGGCCATGTTCCCGTCCGGTGCGGGCGAAAAGCCGCTGGTGAACGAGGACGAGTTGCTGCATCGCTATCCCGGCGCCATCGGCGGCAAGACCGGTTTCACCGACGCGGCCAAGAAGACATTCGTCGCCGCAGCTGACCGTGGTGGACGCCGACTGGTGATCGCGATGATGTACGGGCTGATCAAAGAGGGCGGCCCGACCTACTGGGATCAGGCATCCTGGCTGCTGGACTGGGGTTTCGCTCAGGGCCCCGGCGCAGGCATCGGCTCACTCTAAGTTGCGCAATCGCAACGCATCCGAGACCTGACCGGCGAATGCGCTGATTAGGCTCAGCGCGGTGCGAAAGTTGTTGGCCGCGTTGAGCATCACGCTGTCCGCGGCCGTGCTGGTCGCTCCCCCGGTGTCCGCCGAGCCCGGCATCCAGCCCGCGGGTGCGGTGGATATTCCGCAGGGTCCCGCACAGGCGTGGCTGCTGGCCGACCTCGACAATGGCCGAATCCTGGCTGCCCGCAACGGATATGAGCCGCACGCGCCGGCCAGCACCATCAAGGCGCTGCTCGCAATGGTCGTTCTCGATCAGCTGCCGCTTACCGCGGTGATCACCGCGACACCGGCGGATACGGACGTCGAGTGCTCGTGCGTCGGGGTGAAAGAGGGTCGGGCCTACACGGTGCGCCAACTGCTCGACGGGCTGTTGTTGGTGTCGGGCAACGACGCCGCCAACACCCTGGCCGAGGGACTCGGCGGCTATCAGGCCGCAGTCGCCAAAATGAACGCCAAGGCCGTCGCACTTGGGGCACGCAACACCCACGCCTCGTCACCGTCCGGTTTGGACGGTCCAGGCATGGAATCGATCACGACGCCGTTCGATCTGGCGATCATCTACCGCGCCGCCCTTCACTATCCGGCCTTCGCCGCGATCGTGCGCCAGACCTCGTCGCTGTTCCCCACCGATGACGGACCGAAGCAGATCACCAACCAGAACCAGCTCCTCAAGCGCTATCCCGGCACGCTCGTCGGCAAGACCGGATTCACCAATCTCGCCCAGCAGACCTTCGTCGGCGCCGCACAGCGCAACGGGCACAGCCTCGTCGTCGTGCAGATGTTCGGCGACGGCGACATGTACGGCCAGGCGATCGGCCTGCTGGACTGGGGCTTCAGCCAATACCGCTAGCCCCAGTCCGCGCGAGCAGACGTAAACCTGCCTATTTTTGGCCTTCTTACGGCAGTTTTGCGTCTGCTCGGCTAGAAAACGCGGCCGCGCAGGATGACTCGAGCGGGGTTGTTGATCACCTCGACGCCGGAGCGCGGGTCGTCCGCGTAGCACACCAGGTCGGCCGGTGCACCGTGTTCAATTCCGGGTCGTCCCAACCACTCTCGCGCGGTCCAACTGGCGGCGCCCAGCGCCTCCGTCGGGCTCATCCCGATGCCCTTGAGCGCCTCGACTTCGTCGGCGATCCTGCCGTGCGCGACCGTGCTGCCCGCGTCGGTGCCCGCGTAGATCGCGATGCCCGCTTCGCGCGCCGCGCCGATCCGCGGATAGCAGCTGGCGTAGAGGTCGCGCATGTGCCGGGCGTACGTCGGGTACTTCTCCGCCGCGGCGGCGATGCCGGGGAAGTTCTCGATGTTGATCAGGGTGGGCACCAGTGCGGTGCCGCGCTCGACCATCAGCTCGATGGAGTCGTCGGTCAGCCCGGTGCCGTGCTCGATGCAGTCGATGCCGGCGTTGATCAAGCCGGGCAGCGCGTCCTCGCTGAAGACGTGTGCGGTGACGCGGGCCCCGTTCTCGTGGGCGGCGTCGATCGCCTGCTTGAGGATCTCGTCGGACCACAGCGGCGCAAGGTCACCCGTCTCGCGGTCGATCCAGTCGCCGACCAGCTTGATCCAGCCGTCCCCCCAGCGAGCCTGCTCGGCCACCGCACCGGGCAACTGCGACTCATCCTCCAGCTCGATGGCGAATCCCCGCTGGTAGCGCTTCGGCCTGGCCAGATGCCGACCCGCGCGGATGATGCGAGGCAGGTCGTCGCGGTCGTCGAGGCTGCGGGTGTCGGTCGGGGAGCCGGCGTCGCGCAGCAACAGCGCCCCGACGTCACGCTCCGTCTCGGCCTGCTCGATCGCCTCGTCGAGTTCGATGACGCCGTGCTGGCCAAGGCCGACGTGGCAGTGCGCGTCGACGAGGCCAGGCACGATCCAGCCGCCATATCCATCAGCGCCGAACACGGTCTCCGCATCAGCCACCGGTTCGGCGCTCAGCGTGCCGTCGACGATCCACCACTCGATAGGCTCGCCATCAGGCAAGCCGCGACCGCGAACGTGCAAGGCCACTAGTTCTTGGGGAACTTCAGCTTCGACAGGTCGATGTCGGCAAGGCCGGGCGGCAGCTCATCGAGCCCCTTCGGCATGTTCGAGAGGTCTGGGAATCCGGGCGGCATTCCAGGCATGCCTGCGGCGCTGAGCGGATTGCGCGGCGGAGTCGGCCCCCGTCCGCCCTTCTTCTTTCCGGCCTGCTTGTTCTTGCCCTTACCCGCCTTGCGAGAAGATCCCTTGCGGCCGAACGGCATTCCCATCTGGCCGGCCATCTGCGACATCATCTTGCGTGCCTCGAAGAACCGGTCGACGAGCTGGTTGACCTCCGACACCGCGACGCCTGAGCCGTTGGCGATGCGCAGCCTGCGCGACGCGTTGATGATCTTCGGGTCGGCGCGCTCGGCCGGCGTCATGCCGCGGATGATCGCCTGCACGCGGTCGAGTTGGCTGTCGTCGACGGCGGCCAGGGCCTCCTTCATCTGGCCGGCGCCCGGCAACATGCCGAGCAGATTGCCGATCGGGCCCATCTTGCGGATGGCCAGCATCTGCTCGAGGAAGTCCTCGAGGGTCAGCTCGCCGCTGCCGATCTTGGCGGCGGCCGCCTCCGCCTGCTCGGCGTCGAAGTGTTGCTCGGCCTGCTCGATCAGGCTGAGCACATCGCCCATGCCGAGAATGCGGCTGGCCATCCGGTCGGGGTGGAAGACGTCGAAGTCCTCGAGCTTCTCGCCGGTGGATGCGAACAGGATCGGCACCCCGGTGATCTCGCGCACCGAAAGCGCCGCGCCACCGCGGGCGTCACCGTCGAGTTTGGTCAGCACCACGCCGGTGAAGCCGACGCCCTCGCGGAACGCTTCTGCCGTGGTGACGGCGTCCTGGCCGATCATGGCGTCGAGCACGAAGATCACTTCGTCGGGGTCGACGGCCTCGCGGATCGCCGCCGCCTGGCCCATCAGCTCCTCGTCGATGCCGAGCCGGCCTGCGGTGTCGACGATGACCACGTCGAAGTGCTTGGCCTTGGCCTCGGCCAGACCGGCGGCCGCAACAGCGACCGGGTCACCGTGGCCTGCCGCCTCTGACCCCTCGGTGGACACTCCCGGGTGCGGCGCGAACACCTGCACACCGGCGCGTTCTCCGACGATCTGCAGCTGGTTGACGGCGCCGGGGCGCTGCAGGTCGCACGCCACAAGCAGTGGCGTATTTCCTTGATCCTTAAGCCATTTCGCGAGCTTGCCGGCCAGCGTTGTCTTACCGGAGCCCTGCAGACCGGCGAGCATGATCACCGTCGGCGGAGTCTTGGCGAACGCGAGTTGGCGAGTTTCGCCGCCGAGGATGCCGATCAGCTCGTCGTTGACGATCTTGACGACCTGCTGCGCCGGGTTGAGCGCACCGGAGACCTCGGCGCCCTTTGCGCGGTCCTTGATGCGGGCGACGAACGCGCGCACCACGGCCAGCGAGACGTCGGCTTCAAGCAGCGCAAGCCGAATCTCGCGCGTGGTGGCGTCGATATCGGCGTCGGTCAGCCGGCCCTTGCCGCGCAGCCCCTGCAGGGCGCCGGTCAACCGGTCGGAGAGCGATTCAAACACGCCGTTCAGCCTAGCTGGCTTCGGAAACCGGCTTCGCGGGCGCGGGGGCAGGCAACACGGCATACAGGTCGCGCGCCAGCTCGTCGCGCACCGAGCGGTCACCCGAGGCCAGGGTCGGCACCACAATGCTGAACACGTCGACCACCGACGAGCCCAGCGTGGTGACCTTCGCCCAGGCGATATCCACGCCGTCGCGTTCGAACACCGCCGTCAGCCTCGCCAGCAGGCCCGCGCGATCGGTGGCCCGGATCTGGACCACCAGCTCACCCGGTTCGGCGCCGTCGGACCACAGGATCTTCGGCGGCGCGGTGGCGTGGTTGATCGGCACCGCATCGGGCACCTCCCCCGCTCGCCTGGTGCCCTGCTGTGCCGCGTCGCCGTCGCGCTTGTCCAGCGACGCCATCACATCGAGCTCACCCTCCAGCGCAAGGATGAACTGTTGCCGCAACAGCTCGGCGGCCGGCGGTGAACCGAAATGCGGTGACACGACGAACGTGTTGATGGCCGAGCCACCATGTCCGTTCACCGACGCCGAGTGCACGCGAAGCGAATTCAGCGCCAGCACACCGGCGGCCTTCGAAAGCAGGCCGCGAACGTCCGGCGCGATCATCGTGAGGTTGTAGATGTGCGGGCTGTCGCCTGCGGTCATCTCGACGTGCACGCCGAGGTCGGAGGCCAACGAAAGATAGCGCGGGTCAATGGGATCCGGCGTGGGCAGCGGCTCGCCCGCCATCACCAACCTGCAGCGCCGCACCAGATCACCGATCAGCGATGCCTTCCAGTCGCCCCACACGCCCGGCCCGGTGGCAAGCGAGTCCGCCTCGGCGAGCACCTGCAGCAGCTCGAGCAGTACAGGGTCGCCGTCGAGCGCCTCGACCACCGCAGCGATGGTCTTCGGGTCCTGCAGATCGCGCCGCGTCGCGGTGTGCGGCAGCAGCAGATGATGGCGCACCACCTTCGAGAGCACTTCGACGTCGGAGGGCCACAGCCCGAGCCTGGTGCCGATCTGGGTGGCCAGCTCCGCGCCGATGACGCTGTGGTCCCCGCCGCGGCCCTTGCCGATGTCGTGGCACAGCGCACCGAGTACCAGCAGATCGGGCCGGGACACCCGGGTAGTGAACGCGCTTGCCCGCGAGACGGTTTCGACGAGGTGTCGGTCGACGGTCCAGATGTGCACCACGTCGCGCGGAGGCAGGTCCCGCACCGCGCCCCACTCCGGGAACAGCCTGCCCCACAACCCGGTTCGGTCGAGTGCCTCGATGGTCGCCACCGCGGTCGGGCCGGCGGCGAGCATCACCAACAGGTCCTTGAGCGCCTGCCGGGGCCACGGCGTGCGCAGCTCCGGTGCGCTCTCGGTGAGCCGGGCCAACGTCGACGCCGCGATCGGCAATCCGGTGGTGGCCGAGGCGGCGGCCACCCGCAGGATCAGGCCGGGGTCGCGCTCAGGGCGGGCGTCGCGAGCCAGGATGACCTCGCCTGCGAATTCGATGACACCTTCGTCGAGAGGACGGCGCACCGGTCGTTTGAAGGCCGCCAGCCCGCGCCGCGGCAGCGCGTTGCCCGCGGTGCGCAGCCCGGCGTCGACGTAGTAGCTGACGGTGCGCGCGGCATCAGAAAGCGTGCGCGCCAAGTCGAATCGGTCGCCGATGTGCAACGCCGCACCGATCTCGTCGGCGTGCTGGGCCAGAAGCAGTTCCCGACCGCGGCCGGACACCCGGTGCAATTCGGTCCGCACGTTGAGCAGCGCCAGATGCGCCTCACCGAGCGTGCCGGTCGGCGACGCCAGCGATCGGCTCGGGTAGACATCGGCGAGTTGGGCGATCGCAAGGGC
>DATJIX010000072.1:0-2141 GCA_035492865.1 Mycobacterium sp.
GGGCAGGAAGCAATACCTGATCGCCGTCACTGAGTAAGGCCTGCAGAGTCATCGTGATGAGCTCAGATGCGCCATTACCTAGGTACACGTCGTCGACGTCGAACCTGGGAAAGCCGTCGACCAGTTCATAGCGCGTCACCACCGCGCGGCGGGCCGAGAGGATTCCCTTCGAATCCGAATACCCCTGGGCGTTGGGCAGAGCCCGGACGATGTCATTGAGGATCTCGGTCGGCGCCTCGAAACCAAACGGCGCGGGATTGCCGATGTTCAGCTTCAGGATGCGGTGCCCGAGCGCCTCCAACCGTGCCGCTTCGTCGTTTACCGGTCCCCTGATCTCATACCGTACGTTCGCCAGCTTGGTGGACTGTGCCAACACACGCTGGTTCGCGCGGTGGTGAGTGTTGACGTGCCACGGCGACCGGTGGCCTGCGCGAAGAGGGATCACTTTCGCTAGTTGACGAGTCGTTGCCGTTACCGGCTCACTGCGGCTGACTCGCGATATGACCGGCAACGGGTCGATAGGCAACCTGTCCGGCAGCAATGACGCGGCGAAGTTTCTGAGCATGCGATGACTATCCCGGCGCTGAGCTCGGGAGTCCGTCCACTGATCGGGCGGTCTTGCGGTGGAAGCGTCTGTGGTCCGATTGGGGGACATGCGACGGCCGGTCTGCCAATTTGCGCCTCAATATCGCGGGCCCATCTAGCGTGCATCTCGGCGTTGTTGCAGCGCCTTCGCGGCGCTGTCGTCGATGATGTAGGCGATCTCCGACGCGGTCAGGTGAGTGTTGAGCAGCGTGTGGCCTTGGCCTTGTGCCCGCTTTGGAGCGACAACTCGCCCGCCAGCGTGATCAGCCTCGCTTTGTCGCTGATCGACCTGCTCACGTTACGGCCGTAACCTGCAGAAACGGAGTTGTCGCTCAGAGGCGGGCAACTCGACTCTCCCCTCCGTCGACCTTGCGCGGCCGCGTCACCTCAACCACCCGACTTCGCGCAGGAAAGTCTGAGTGTGAGCAATGCGACCAGTGAGCACTTTGGGATCACCGGTACACAGCGTGAACGCCGTCTGGGTGATGAGCTCGATGTCCTCGGTTCCGGTCTTGGCCAGGTCGAGGGTGCCCGCGCCTTCAGTGGCCACCGGATTGGTCGGCGCTGCGGCGTTGACGGCGATGCCGTCGTCGAACAGTTCAGCGGCAAGGCTTTTCGTGAGTCGGTTGAGTGCCGCCTTGACCGTGCCGTAGATACCGAAGCCCGCGGTGCGGTCGAATTCGGAGAACGGCGGTCCGTCAGGCAGGTCACCGCCGACAGACGTGACGTTGAGCACCCACCCGCGACCGCGCTCGCGCATGGCGGGAATCGCCAGCTGGGTCAGGTGCAGCGGGGCGAGCACGTGCATCTCCATCATCAGTCGAACCCGCCGCTCCGGAAACTCGTCGAGCGGGCGCAGGAACGTGACGGCCGCGTTGTTGACGAGGATGTCAGGTGCGCCAACGCGGTCGACCACCTCGCCGAAGAGCCGCTCGCGGTCCTCGGCGTTCGACAAATCGGCCTGCACCGCCACCGCCGCACCGCCCGAGGTGGTGATCTCCTCCAGCGTCTGCCGAAGGGAGCCTTGATATTTGGGATCGGGTTCCATCGTGCGTGCGGTGAGCGCGACCGTCGCACCCTCGGCGGCAAACCGCTGCGCGATCGCCTTGCCAAGCCCCCGGCTGGTACCGGTCACCAATGCCACCTTGCCGTCACATGATCCGGTCACACGCACACCTCCTCGAGATCAGCCGCGGGGAATCCCTGCCAGCTTGTCGGCGAACTTCGCCTCTGCCGCCTCGCGCAGCCGAAGCAGGTGTTCCGACGGAAACATGTCGGGTGCGGGCTTACAGTCCTTGAGCAACAAGCGGGCCAATGTCACCTTGTGCACCTCGGTCGGCCCGTCGGCCAGCCCGAGGACGAAAGACTCCACCAGATAGGAGACGAACGGCATTTCGTGCGTCGTGCCAAGCGAGCCGTGCAGTTGCAACGCGCGCGCCGACACATCGTGCAGCACCTTCTGCATCATCGCCTTGACCGCCGAGATGTCCGCACGAACGGCCTTGTAGTCGTTGTGCTGATCGATCTTCCACGCCGTTTGCAGGGTGAGCAGGCGG
>DATJIX010000073.1:0-5613 GCA_035492865.1 Mycobacterium sp.
ACCGGCGGCCACGGCTCAGGTCTCGGCTACACACCGGCATTCCTGGCCTCGATGCTGATGGCCGCCTACGTGATGTACGGATTCGACAGCGCCGCAGAGCTTTCCGAGGAGACACGGGACCCGCGCAAGACCGCGCCGCGAGCGATCGTCAACGCGCTGCTGGTGTCGTTCGTGGGTGGCGGGCTGATGATCCTTGCCGCGCTGATGTCTGCGCCGTCGCTTGACGATCCGATGCTGTCCACCGAAGGCATCGCATGGGTTATCACCAGCCAACTCAACACCGGGCTGGGCAAGGCCCTGCTGATCACCGTTGCCGTGGCGATCTTCTCGGCGACGCTGGCGATTCAGGCATCCGCGTCACGGGTGATGTTCTCGATGGCCCGCGACAACCGCCTGCCGTTCGGCAAGTTCTTGTCAAAGGTGAACAAGCGCACCGGAACTCCGCTCATCACGGGGACCACGGTCAGCACGTTGGCGATCCTGGTGCTGTTGGTCAACCTCGGGCAGGCAGGGGTGTTCGCGGCGATCACCAGTGTGTCGGTGGTGATCGTGTACCTCGCGTATCTGATGGTGACGGTGCCCGCTCTGCTGCACCGGTTGCGCGGGACCAGCCTGAGTTACGGCCCACCGATCATGGACCTCGGCAGGTGGGGAATCCCGGTCAACCTGATCGCGGTCGTGATGGGCGCCGCGCTGTGCATCAACATCGGCTGGCCGCGCCAAGAGGTGTACGACCCCGATGGGTCGTCGCTGGTGCTGCAGTACTTCGCGGTGATCTTCGTGGTGATCACTCTGGTCGCGGGTTTCTTCGCCTACCGCGTGGTCAAGGACCGCGACGGCGCCCCCGACCCCGTCGACGCGCTGATCCGCCGCAAGTAGAGGTTTTCCCGCGAGCAGACGCAAAAGGCCCCAATTTCACGGCGTGTTGGGGCCTTTTGCGTCTGCTCGGCATAAATTGGCAAGGTCCAGCTAAGCGGGACGCCCCAGTCTGGGGTCTAGTGGCTTTATCATTGGACCATGACGACAGACAGCAGCGCGGCTCGCACGACCGACGGCCTGTTCAGTCGGGTGAACCCGGGTAGGGCGTCGGAGATGATCGTCGACCAGATCCGACTGCTGATCCGCGACGGTTCGCTCAAACCGGGCGACCGGCTGCCCGCGGAGCGGGAGCTTGGCGAGAAATTCGGCGTCAGCCGGGTGACCGTCCGCGAGGCGCTGCGCGGCCTCGAGGCCAACGGCATGGTCGCCATCAAGGTCGGTGCCCGCGGGGGTGCCTTCGTCACCGCCCCCACCAGCGCCCGCCTCAGCGAGGGCATCATCGACCTGCTGTCGCTCTCCGAGTTGACCGACAAGGAGGTCACCGAAGCGCGACAGATTCTCGAACTCGGCATCATCCCGATGGTGTGCGAACGGGCCACCGAGGAAGACATCACCGACCTGCTCGAGATCTGCGACCGCGGCGACGAAGCCGCGGCAAAGGGCTCGTATCCGATGTCGCTGTCCGCGGAGTTCCACACCCGGGTGGCCCGCGCCAGCCACAACAACGCGATCGTCATGCTGGCCGAGTCGTTCCACGGCCCGACGTTGCGATCGCTGCAGCACGTCAAGGACGACCACCCTGAGATGGGGATCCGCGGAAACCGCGAGCACCGGCAGTTCGTCGCCGCGATCAAGAAGCGCGACGTCGAAAAGGCCACCGCCGTGATGCGGACCCACATCGGCCGCACCGCACGCCACGTGTCAAAGGGTAAGTGACTCCAGGAATTCGATGACGCGCGCAGGCGCGGTGTCGGCGGTCTGCTCGGTGACCGGCACATCCCAGTACTGCGCGACGGGTAGGCACTCGTGGAGGTAGCGCGCCGCCGACGGCGCGTGCGAGCTGTCCTCCCCCGGCACAATGAGCGCCGGAACATCCAGTGCCATAAGATCTTCCGGCTCCGCACCGGGCACGGTGTCTCGGTCGAACAGCAGCCCGCACATACCCGCGACGATCGTCTGATATCGGTCGGCGTCGAACTGGACGTAACGGGCGGCGAAGTCGGGATCGCTGCGCAGCACTGACACCCACGGTCCAACCCGCCCGTCGTCGGAGAAGCCGGCCTCGGTCGCGCCGGCCAACGCGACCACGCCTGCCAGCCCGTGTTCGGCGACGTAGGCCAGATGGGCGGCGAACCGCGCGTGCTGCTTGCGTCGGTACTTCGGTCCACCCGCGGGCGAATACAGCACCATGCCCGCGACTCGGTCACGATGCGTCGCCGCGAAAAGCGTTGCGATCGAACACCCGACGCACGCCCCCATGATGTGCACCCGTCCGTAGCCCAGGTGGTCGAGCAGCCCGACCCCCTGATTCACGTAGTCCGTCCAGCTCACCCGCTCCAGTCGGCCGCCCGAACGGCCCGCCTCACGTTTGTCGAAGGTGACGCAGGTGAACCGTTCCCGCAGTTGCGCCAACATCTTTGTGCGTCGATACAGCCCGTGCGTGTCCCAGCTGTCCATGGCGGCGTTGAAGCCGCCTGGGGAGAACATCAGCAGCGGCGGACCCGACCCCGCCACCTCATGGCGGGTGAGGATCCCGTCCACCACCGCCGTGGCCACGCTCATCGCTTCAGCCCGCCTGCGATCTGGCGCGAGGACCGCACATCATCGGCGTACGCGGCAATCGCGTCGTGCACGACCTGTGCGACATTGGCATAGGTGTCCGGCGGCGAGTCCAGCGCGTCGGCGCTGTAACCGATCGCCGCGGTGGCCATCCGCATCCTGCCGTCCAGCCACGGCCCACCACCGAAGCCACCCAACACGGGAATCGACACCGCCTCGGCGACAGCGGCACCGACGGTCGGTCCGGAGTTGGTGAAGTTGAGCAGCGCTGCGCCCGCATCCTCGAGACGCTTTGCCTCTCCGACGATCTCATCGAGCATCTCGTCGGGGACCACATCGCCCGGCTTCGGGATGGCGCTGTAGGTGACCCCATATTTCAGCGACGTCTGCGGCGTGATGCCGAACTGCGCGAACACCGGGATGCCCGCCCTGGTCACCGCGGTCACCGCATCAAGGTGTTCCGAAGCGCCGTCGAGCTTGACTATGTCGACGCCCGCTTCCTTGACGAACCGGATCGCGGCCCGCACAGCGCTTTTCGGCCCCTCCTGGACGGGTCCGAAGGGGAAGTCACAGCTCACCAGCGCGCGCTGGACGCCTCGCCGCACGGCCTGGCACACCACCATCATCTGGTCGACGGTGACCTCGAGCGGATTGGGCTGGCCCCACAAGTTGACACCGACGGTGTCGCCCACCGAGACGAGATCGACGCCTGCGCGATCCACGATGCGCGCCATCTGGTAATCCCACGCGACCACCCCGACGATCTTGTGGCCGTCGCGCTTCATTCTCTGTAGATCGCTCAGTGCCACCTTGTCCGTCATGTCGCCTCCCTAGGCTCGCAGCGCGGTCAGCAGGTCGATGATGTCTCGCTCGTCGGCGCTCACCATCAGCACGCGGGCATGCGGCCGAACCGCCGCGACGGTCGTGCCGACCAGTACCCGCTCGCCGATCACCAACCCGGCGGTCATGATTCCGCGCACGGTGCACGCCGCGCCGATGATGGTGGCCGCGGCCGCGTCACTTTCGGTGGTGGCCACCATGATCACCACGTCGGCTTCCTCGAGTTCGGTGAGAAGGCTCGTCACTGCACCGTCGGCGTCGCGCAGCGTCACCGATTCCGAGCCCCCGTCACCGACGGCGCCGACGGGCTGGGCCAACGACAGGAATCGCGCATGCCCCCATTGCTCGCGCGAGATTCGGTCGACGATCGCGTCGGCTCCGCGGTCCAGCCCGACGATGCGCGCGCCACGGCGTCCGCGAATCGGACGGTCGATGCGGTAGCGCATCTCGGCGGCCGTCGTTGCCCGCGCGCAGCTGCTGCCAAGGATCGGCCGCGCGGTCATACCGACGACTGCCGAACGCCCTCGCGCACCGACAGGTCTTCGTGACAGGCTTCGATGAACGATGCGGCCCGTGGCAGCACCACCGCCGCCGAGCGCACCCGGTGATGGGAGGGATCGACACCGGGAGGCATGATTCCCTTGTCCCGCAACGCTTCGACAGCCTTCTTCAGCTTCTGCCGAGCCTTGATGATGCCCGTGTCGGCCGACACCAGCATCTCCTTGGTGCGGTCGACGATCGGGCCCATGCTCTCCTGCAGCGATGCGTCCTGCATCGCGATGCCCTTAACGCCCGAGTACGTGTCGCCCCGCTTCTGCGCCTCGCGATCGATCAGATAGTCGTTGTCCTTGTTGGCTTTCGGCCGGTACGTGCCGGGGATGTTCTCACTGTGCACGCCATGGCCATCCCGCATCGCCTGCACCTCGTCAGCGGTCAGGGGCCGCACGGGGTGGTAGTCGAACGAGTATGCCCAGCAGTTCTCGTCGTCGATGGGGATCCAGAAGTGGCCGTGCAGCGGGTGGTCCCCACGCGGCGGAACCATGGTGAAACAGGGCATCACCCACGGCGTGATGCGCCAGTAGTAGGTGTCGTCCTCGGCGTTGCGCCGAGCGCCGACGAACAGCCCGCCGTCGAAGTCGGCCACCTCGAAATACGGCTTGAGATCGCCCATGTTGTACTCGTTGCCCTTGGCGCCCTTGAACAATGGGTCGTTCTTCAGTCCACCCGAGTGCAGGAACGAGACGTGACTGGAGTCGATACCACCCTCGAATGCCTGCAGCCAGTTGCATTCCTGCCAGCGCTTGGAGGTGTACGTCTGCTCCGGCGGCACCATCGCGAACTCGAATTCCGGCAGCGGTGGCTGCTTCTCCGGATCACCCATGTACGTCCACAGCAGGTCGCCGATCTTGATCAGCGGGTAGGACGTCAACTTCACGTGCGCGCAGAAGTTGCTGTTCTCTGGCTCCGAGGGGACCTCGATCGCCTGCCCGGTGATGTCGTACTTCCAGCCGTGGTACGGGCAGCGCAGCCCCGATCCCTCGTTGCGGCCGAACCACAGCGACGCACCGCGGTGGGCGCAGAACTCGTCGATCAGGCCGTAGCGGCCCTCGCTGTCGCGGAAGGCGACCATCCGCTCGCTGAGCAGTTTCACCCGAACCGGTGGGCAGTCGTTCTCGGGGAGCTCCTCGGCGAGCATCGCCGGTATCCAGTATTGCCGGAACAAGTCGCCCATCGGCGTGCCCGGACCAGTACGGGTCAATAGCTCGTTGATTTCTGCCCTAAGCACCGTCCACCCTCTCAGCTGTTCGCACGGCGAACCCTCACCGCAATGCTCCAATTGTAATACCATTAGCACTTAGGGCCAACCCCTGCAGCCATACGAAAGGCGGTCACATGATCGGAGTCATCGGCGTCGGCGACATGGGACTGCCGATGTGCGGCCACATGGTCGCCCGCGGATTCGACGTCGTCGCCTACGACGTCGACCAGGACAGGCTCGCGGCGGCGGTGGCGAGTGGCGCCAAACCGGTGGCTGCGCTCTCCGAAATGGTCAACAGTGCCGACATTTTCGTGGCGTGCCTGCGTACGGACGACCAGATGACGGTGGTGGCTGAGGAGCTGGCGGCGCGCGGAAAGCCGGGGCAGCTCATCGTCGTAGCGGGCACGCACAGCCTC
>DATJIX010000074.1:0-10531 GCA_035492865.1 Mycobacterium sp.
CGGACGGGAGCCGAAATGACCGGGTATGACCCCGACCTCCTCGCTACGGGTCTAGACGTGATCTTCTGCGGCATCAATCCGGCGTCCACCGCGGCCGCTGACGGGCACAACTTCTCGAACCGGAGCAACCGTTTCTGGACCGTCCTGCATCAGGCCGGATTCACCGATACGCGCCTGCGACCCGAAGACGAGCGCCAGCTGCTGGGGTACGGCTGCGGCATCACAGCGGTGGTGCCCCGCCCGACGCAGAAGGCGAGCGACATACGGGCCGACGAATTCCGATGGGCAAGAACGGCGTTCGAGGCAAAGATTCGCCGATACGAGCCGCGGGTGGTTGCGTTTCTCGGAAAGCGCGCTCTGTCGGCGATGCTCGCGACGTCCGACATCGCATGGGGTCGACAACCATCCCGGTTCGCAGGGGCGATTGCCTGGGTGCTGCCCAACCCGAGCGGCCTCAACAGGCGCTTCAACCTTGACGCACTCGTTGGCGCCTACGCCGAGTTGCGCGGGGCTATAACGGGAGCATTGTGACGCAAGGAGATCCGGCTAGCTGTGGGACTGCGCCTTCACGACGAGTTCGGTTGCGACCCGGACCAGGGGCACGTTGGAGTCCTGAGACAGTTTGCGCAGCACGTTGAAGGCCTGCACCGCGTCCACGCCGTAGCGCTCCATGATCATGCCTTTGGCCTGGCCAATCGTGTCCCGGCTGGCCAGCGCGCGGCTAAACTGTTCCTCTCGACGCGCCGCATTCCACGCCACCGACGAATGCGCGGCGAACACCCGTCCAATGTCTTTGGATGTCTGGTCGAATGCATGTGGCTGCTCGGCGTACACGTTCAATGCGCCCATGGTCTGGTCCGCGATGAACAACTGAAACGCCATGATGGCCCGAATCGGTGTCCGCTCCAACGCATCTTGGCGGTACAGCGGGAACCGGTGATCGGTCTCCAAGTCCGCGACGTGAATGATCTTCTCCTGCCACGCCGCGGTCAGGCATGGACCTTCGCGATGACGTTGCTGAACTTCGTCCAGCAAGATCGGCCACTTGTGCGTGGCGGCGGGGGTGTCGATGTTCTTGGCGTTCCGGGTGACGGTGATGCCTGCATACTGCGCGCCGGGGATCTCGACCGCGGCGTGCTCCACCAGCTCGTCGAGCACGGTGTCGGAGTCAGTGTCGGGCCTGCTGTGCAGATTCTGCACAAGCTCGGCAATGCGGAGGTGGGTTGATTCCACCCCGTCTGCGTCATTCACCGTGACCGTCCGATCGTCGTACATGCTGGCTGTCAGGTTACGCCCACGTCAGCGGCGAACGCATAGATAACCGGTCTAGAGCGCCCGCAGGTAGCGGTCGGTGACCAGTCGCTGAATGACCGCTGTGATCGGCGCGCCCAGCCTGCTCCACCAGGTCGCGTGCCGCGAGAACGCCACCACGTCAGCGAAGACCTCGTCGGTCGCCGGGTGGTAGCGCACCATGAATTGCTCCTCACCGGATTCGGCGTGGCCAGGCAGCGTTCCGTACGCGAACCCGCGCCGGTGCGGTTCGTCGACGACGTACACCACGCGGCACGGCGCCTGCACGGGGCCGAGGTGCACGATCACCTCCGAGCCCTTCGCGGCGACTTCGCTCGTCGCCTCGACCCGCAGGCCGGCGCCGCGCAGCATGCCCCACCGCATGCCGGCGTCGGCCGCCTCCTCGAACCGCCGCCGCCCTCGCCCGATGACCGCCGACTTCTGCACGTGGTGGAATCCGTCGGGCAACGTGCCCGCGGTCGCGCCGACCTCGGAGTACGTCAATGGCAGCGCCGCAAGGTCCATCAACTTCACAGCGACAGCTTTTCATCGGCGGCGTACTTTCAGTGACGTGACCACACAAAGCGTCGCTCAAGCATCAGGAACGTTCACTTTCGGCGGCGACCTCACGGTCAACCGCCTTGGCTTCGGCGCCATGCGCCTGACCGGAAAAGGTGTCTGGGGTCCGCCCGACGACCGCGAAGAATGCATTCGCGTGCTGCGCCGCGCCGTCGAGCTCGGCGTCAACTTCATCGACACCGCCGACTCCTACGGCCCCTACGTATCCGAGAAATTGATCCGCAAGGCGCTGCATCCCTACGACGGTGTCGTCATCGCGACGAAGGCCGGGCTGCTGCGCACCGGGCCGGATGAATGGTCGCCGCTGGGCTTCCCGGACTACCTGCGCCAGGAATGCGAGACGAGCCTGCGCCGCCTCGGCGTCGACACCATCGACCTGTTCCAGCTGCACCGCATCGATCCCAAGTTCCCCGCCGAGGATCAGCTCGGCGAACTGGTGAAGCTGCAGCAGGAAGGCAAGATCCGCCACATCGGCCTGTCCGAGGTCAACGTCGACCAGCTGACGGCCGCCCAGAAGACGGCGACCATCGTGTCGGTGCAGAACATGTACAACATCACCGTCCGCTCCGCCGAGCCCGTGCTCGACGCGTGCGAAGAACAGGGCATCGGGTTCATCCCATGGTTCCCGTTGGCGGCGGGTCCGCTCGCCGCACCCGGCGGGCCGCTGCAGCGCATCGCCGACGATCACCACGCCACCCCTTCTCAGCTGGCGCTGGCGTGGCTGTTGAAGCGCTCGCCGGTGATGCTGCCGATCCCAGGGACGTCGAAGGTCGCGCATCTGGAGGAGAACGTCGCGGCCGCGCAGATCGAGCTGTCCGATGAGGAGTTCGACACCCTGAGCAAAGCCGGGTCCGCCAGCGGATGAGCTAGGCAATACGGTGACCGTGTGGCCACCGAATACGCAGCGGAGCATCGCGGCGGCGATTTCAGCCCGATCGAGCCCACCGCCCATGGCGGACCCGATTACGGCCGATTCGTCGAGGCGGTCCGCACGCTGCAGGACCATGCCCGCGCCGCCGACGCGCCCGACGACGTGATCACCCAGGCCGCCGACTTGATCGAGGCGGCCTCGAAGCTGCTGGCGCCGCACGACGCCGACGAATGGTCGTCGCCATCCGGCCGCCGGATGGACCTGCCGAACCGGGGCAGCGTGTTGAACATCCCCGGCGACTACCACAAGACACCCGACGGCGAACGCGTCGCGGGCACCGTGCGCTTCCGTCGCTTCCATCTCGGCCGCAACGGCGCCGTGCACGGCGGATGCATCGCGCAACTCTTCGATTCGCTGCTCGGCTACGCCACCTTCCGGCTCACCCAGAGCCTCTATCAGCGCACCGCGTTTCTGCACGTCGACTACCGCAAGATCGTGCCCATCGAGACGGAACTGCAGGTCGACGCCGGTGTGGACGGTGTCGAGGGCCGCAAGATGTTCATCTCCGGCCGTCTGCTCGACGGGGACACCGTGCTCGCCGAGGCCAACGCGCTGTTCGTCAAGCTCAATCCGGGGCAGCCGTGAAGGCCTCGGACGCCAAACGGCGCTGGGCGCGGTGGCGCGAACGGCTGCGGGACCGCCCGAAGGCCGAATTCGGGTACCGCACCGGCGTCGCCGTGAGCGGGCTGACGGTTCTCGGCGTCGGCATCCTCGCGATTCCCTACCCCGGGCCGGGCTGGGCCATCGTGTTCGTCGGGCTGGCGATCCTGGCCACCGAATTCGACTGGGCGCGGCGGCTGCTGGCGTACACGCGGGAGCGCTACGACAAGGCGATGGCCTGGTTCAAGGCACAGGGGCTGTGGGTGCAGCTGCTCGGCGCGGCGCTCACCGCTGCCGTCGTGCTCGGCACCCTGTGGCTACTCGGCGCGCTCACCTGGGCCGCCGGGCTGGTCGGCTGGGAGAGCAGGTGGCTGAAAAGCCCTATTGGCCTGGGGGCATGACCACCGGCACCGATAGCATGGTCGCGTTCAGTGCCGACCGGCACGCCGCCCGTTCCACCGACAGTTTGGAGAGTCACCGATGAGCGCGCCCGCCAGCCCCGCCCTAGCAGCCCCGATCCGGGTCGCTGCGGGGACCACTGCCGGGGAAGCGGTTCGTGACGCCGGACTGCCGAGCCGCGGCGCCGACGACGCGATCGTCGTCGTACGCGAGGCCGACGGCCGGCTACGCGACCTGTCCTGGACGCCCGAGGCCGACGTCGAGGTGACGCCGGTGGCCGCCAACACCGACGACGGCCGCAGCGTGATCAGGCACTCGACCGCGCATGTGCTCGCGCAGGCGGTGCAGAACATGTTCCCGGAAGCCAAGCTCGGCATCGGGCCGCCCATCACCGACGGCTTTTACTACGACTTCGACATGCCGCGCGCCTTCACCCCTGAAGATCTGGAGGCGCTGGAAAAGCGGATGCGCCAGATCGTCAAGGAAGGCCAACTGTTCGCACGGCGGGTCTACGAATCCAAGGACCAGGCCCGCGAAGAGCTCGCGAACGAGCCGTACAAGCTCGAGCTCGTCGACGACAAGTCCGGCGACCCCGAGGTGATGGAGGTCGGCGGCGACGAACTCACCGCCTATGACAACCTCAATCCACGTACCCGCGAACGGGAATGGGGCGACCTGTGCCGCGGTCCGCACATCCCGACGACGAAGTACATTCCGGCGTTCAAGCTGACCCGTAGTTCCGCCGCGTACTGGCGCGGCGACCAGAACAACGCCAGCTTGCAGCGCGTCTACGGCACCGCATGGGAGTCGCAGGACGCGCTCGACAAGCACCTCGAATTCATCGAGGAGGCGCAGCGCCGCGACCACCGCAAGCTTGGCGCGGAGCTGGATCTGTTCAGCTTCCCGGACGAAATCGGTTCGGGCTTGGCGGTTTTCCACCCCAAGGGGGGCATCATCCGGCGCGAGCTGGAGGACTACTCGCGTCGCAAGCACAGCGAGGCCGGGTATCAGTTCGTCAACAGCCCGCACATCACCAAGGCGGAACTGTTCAAGATCTCGGGACACCTGGACTGGTACTCCGACGGCATGTTCCCGCCGATGCACCTGGACGCCGAGTTGAACGAGGACGGCACGGTGCGCAAGCCGGGCCAGGACTACTACCTCAAGCCGATGAACTGCCCGATGCACTGCCTGATCTTCCGTTCGCGCGGGCGGTCGTATCGCGAACTTCCGTTGCGGCTCTTCGAGTTCGGCACCGTCTACCGCTACGAGCTGTCCGGTGTGGTGCACGGCCTGACCCGGGTGCGCGGCCTGACGATGGACGATTCGCACATCTACTGCACGCGCGAGCAGATGCGCGATGAGCTCACGTCACTGCTCCGGTTCGTGCTCGATCTACTTGGTGATTACGGCCTCACCGATTTCTACCTGGAGCTGTCGACCAAGGATCCCGACAAATTCGTCGGCTCCGACGAGATGTGGGAGGAAGCCACCAGCGTGCTCGCCGAGGTCGGCGCCGCGTCCGGGCTGGACCTGGTGCCCGATCCTGGCGGCGCGGCGTTCTACGGCCCGAAGATCTCCGTCCAGGTGAAGGACGCGCTGGGCCGCAGCTGGCAGATGTCGACGATCCAGCTGGACTTCAACTTCCCCGAACGTTTCGAGCTGGAGTACACCGCTGCCGACGGCAGCAGGCAGCGGCCGGTGATGATCCACCGCGCGCTGTTCGGATCGATCGAACGGTTCTTCGGCATTCTCACCGAGCACTACGCGGGCGCGTTCCCGGCGTGGCTGGCTCCGGTGCAGGTGGTCGGCATCCCCGTGGCCGACGATCACATCCCGTACCTCAACGACCTTGCCACCCAACTGAAGACGCACGGCATCCGGGCCGAGGTGGACGTCAGCGACGACCGGATGGCCAAGAAGATCGTGAACCACACCAATCAGAAGGTGCCGTTCATGTTGGTGGCCGGCGACCGCGACGTCGAGGCCAACGCGGTGAGCTTCCGCTTCGGTGACCGCACTCAGGTCAACGGCGTGCCGCGAGATGACGCTGTCGCCGCGATTCTCGCGTGGATCACCAGCCGCGAAAACGCCACCCCCACAGCCGAACTGCTCAAGGTGGGCTCGGCGAAGTGAGCGCCCCCGACGACCGCACGATCGTCGACCACGGCGTCGGTGAGCCCGACCACCTGCAGCGGCTGTGGACGCCGCACCGGATGACATACATCGCCGAGGCGCCGATGAAGGGCGGATCGGCGGCGTCCAAAGAGCCGTTCACCGACATCCCGATGCTGCCGGACGAAGAGGGGCTGATGGTGGCCCGCGGCGAGTTGGTCTACGTGGTGCTCAACCTCTACCCGTACAACCCTGGCCACTCGATGGTGGTTCCGTATCGGCGGGTGTCCGAGCTCGAAGACCTCACCGTCGAGGAAAGCGCCGAGCTGATGGCGTTCACCCAGAAGATGATTCGGGTGATCAAGTCGGTGTCGCGGCCGCACGGGTTCAACGTCGGGCTGAACCTCGGCAGCTCGGCCGGCGGGTCGCTCGCCGAACATCTGCACATGCACGTGGTGCCGCGCTGGAGCGGCGACTCGAACTTCATCTCGATCATCGGCGGTGTGAAGATCGTCCCGCAGCTGTTGCGCGAGACGCGCGAACTCTTGGCTACGGAGTGGGCCAAACAGCCGTGAGCAATTTCTACCTGATGACCCGCGCGGCCTACGAGAAGCTGTCGAAGCCGGTCGCCAAGGCCGCGCTGCGGGTGGGCTTCACGCCGGACAGCATCACCATTCTCGGCACCGCAGGGACGGTGCTGAGCGCGTTGACGTTGTTCCCGATCGGTGAGCTGTGGTGGGGCGCGTTCGCGGTGTTCGTGTTCGTGCTCGCCGACATGCTGGACGGCGCGATGGCCCGACAAAGTGGCGGGGGCAGCCGATTCGGCGCGGTGCTCGACGCCACCTGTGACCGGATCGCTGACGGGGCGATCTTCTGTGGCCTGCTGTGGTGGGCGGCGTTCGATCTGCGCAGCACATCGCTGGTGGTGGCCACGCTGATCTGCCTCGTCACGTCGCAGGTCATCTCGTACATCAAGGCGCGGGCCGAGGCCAGTGGGCTGTCCGGCGAGGGCGGTCTGATCGAGCGGCCGGAGCGGCTGATCATCGTGCTCGTCGGCGCGGGCCTGTCCGGGGTGTGGTTCCTGCATGCTCCCTGGCTGGTGCACGTGGCGATGTGGCTGCTGGCGGTGGCCAGCCTGGTGACGGTGGGGCAGCGGATGCACAGCGTGCGGACATCGCCCGGCGCGATGGACCCGCTGACGAAAACCGAGGCGGCGAACGGGGAGACGACCGAGCCATGAGCAGCACCCCGGCGGGACAGACGACGAATCGCGGCGGCCGTTTCTCGTTCGGGGGCCAGATTTCCGACTTGGGTTACGCGACCGGTTGGCGGGTGGTCCGCGCGATGCCGGAATTCATGGCGCGCAACGCTTTTGACGCTGGAGCGCACTACGCGGCGCGCAACGGCGGACCCGAGCAGCTGCGTAAGAACCTGGCCCGGGTCATCGGCACGACGCCCGACAGGGTGCCGGACGGGCTGATTCGTGCTTCGCTGGCCTCATACGCGCGGTACTGGCGAGAGGCGTTTCGGTTGCCCTCGATGGATCTGAAGAAGCAGGGCGAGCTGCTTGACCCGCATTTCGGGGGTCAGGAGCACATCGCCGCCGCGCTCGATGCTGGCCGAGGCGTAATCCTGGCGCTGCCGCACAGCGGCAACTGGGACATGGCCGGGGTCTGGCTGGTGTGGAAACACGGCACCTTCACCACGGTCAACGAACGTCTCAAGCCAGAGTCGCTGTATCTGCGGTTCATCGCCTATCGCGAAAGCCTCGGGTTCGAGATGCTGCCGCTGACCGGTGGCGAACGGCCGCCGTTCGAGGTGTTGGCGGAGCGGCTGCGCGCCAATCGCCCCGTCTGCCTGATGGCCGAACGCGATCTGAGCCGCAGCGGCGTGCAGGTCGACTTTTTCGGGGAGCCCACTCGGATGCCCGCCGGATCGGCCAAATTGGCCATCGAGACCGGCGCGGCTCTGGTGGTGGTGCACTGCTGGTACACGGCGCAGGGATGGAAATTCAGCACCTCGTCGCCGCTGGACACATCGTCGGGCGACGTCGGCGTCGTCACGCAGCTGATGGCCAACCAGTTCGCCCGCAACATCGCCGCACACCCGGCCGATTGGCACATGATGCAGCCGCAGTGGCTGGCCGATCTGTCCGACGAGCGCAGGGCGAAACTGGAGTCGGGCTGATGCGTATCGGCATGGTCTGCCCGTATTCGTTCGACGTGCCCGGCGGGGTGCAGTCGCACGTGCTGCAACTCGCGGCGGTGATGCACGGGCGCGGCCATGACGTCAGCGTGCTGGCGCCGTCGTCACCGCACGTGAAGCTGCCCGACTACGTGGTGTCCGGCGGCAAGGCGGTGCCGATCCCGTACAACGGGTCGGTGGCGCGACTGCGGTTCGGGCCCGCCACCCACCGCATGGTCAAACGCTGGTTGGCCGATGGCGACTTTGATGTGTTGCATCTGCATGAGCCCAACGCGCCGAGCCTTTCGATGCTGGCGTTGAACATCGCCGAGGGCCCGATCGTCGCGACGTTCCACACGTCGACCACAAAGTCGTTGACGCTCAGTGTCTTTGAGCCACTGCTGCGCCCGATGCACGAGAAGATCGTCGGCCGCATCGCGGTTTCCGATCTGGCGCGGCGATGGCAGATGGAAGCGCTGGGCAGCGACGCGGTCGAGATCCCCAACGGCGTTGACGTCGCGTCGTACACCCATGCGCCGCTGCTCGACGGCTACCCACGCGCGGGTAAGTCGGTGTTGTTCCTCGGCCGCTTCGACGAGCCCCGCAAGGGTATGGCCGTGCTGCTCGGCGCGTTGCCGACGCTGGTGGAGCGCTTTCCCGACATCGAAATCCTTGTCGTCGGTCGCGGTGACGAGGACGAACTGCGCGAGGACGCCGGAAAACTGGCCGGGCATCTGCGATTCCTCGGCCAGGTCGACGACGAACAGAAGGCGTCGGCCATGCGCAGCGCCGACGTCTATTGCGCCCCGCACATCGGAGGGGAGAGCTTCGGCATCGTGCTCGTCGAGGCGATGGCGGCGGGCACCGCTGTAGTGGCCAGCGACCTGGACGCGTTCCGGCGCGTTCTCGTCGACGGCGAGGCCGGGCGGCTGGTGCCCGTCGATGACCCTGCGGGATTGGCGGCGGGGTTGGTCGAGGTGCTGGGGGACGACGGCCTGCGTCGGCGATACATCGACGCCGCGACCGAGGCGGTGGGGCGCTATGACTGGTCGGTGGTGGGCCGCCAGATCATGCGGGTCTACGAGACGGTCGCAGGATCGGGGGCGAAGGTCCAGGTGGCGGGATCGGCGGGCAGAAGCGAAGCGACCGGGGGCATTAGGTGATCACCTGGGCTGTGGTCATCGCGCTGCTGCTGGCGGTCGTCATCATCCTGCTGGTGGGGGCGTGGGCGTATCAGACCGCGCATCGGCTGGACCGGCTGCACGTGCGCTACGACCTGTCCTGGCAGGCACTCGACGGCGCGTTGGGCCGGCGTGCGGTGGTGGCGCGGGCCGTCGCGGTCGAGGCGTACGGTGGCGGCCCGGACGGTCAGCGGTTGGCGGTCCTGGCCGACATCGCGGAACGGGCAGCGCGGACGGGTCGGGAGGCCGCCGAGAATGAGCTTTCGGCGGCGTTGGCTCTCGTCGACCCGGCGTCGCTGCCGGTGGCGATGGTCGCCGAGCTAGCCGACGCCGAGGCGCGGGTGCTGCTGGCCCGCCGATTCCACAACGACGCCGTTCGCGACACCTTGGCGCTTCGCGAACGGCCGATGGTGCGCTTCCTTCGTCTTGGTGGAACGGCTGCTCTGCCAACATATTTCGAGATCGCTGAACGCGTTGCGCGGCCGGAGGTCGGGTGGCGGTGAGCCTGCGAACGTCTGCCAGAGTGATTCTGCTCGACGAGGACGGCGCGGTGCTGCTGTTCTGTGGCTCAGACCCTGCGGCGGCCGATGCGCCGCGGTGGTGGTTCACCATCGGCGGCGCGGTGGAACCCGGGGAGGTGCTTGCCGACGCCGCGGCGCGGGAGATCACCGAGGAGACCGGCCTGCAGGTGATCCCCGCCGAACTCGTCGGTCCGGTCTGGCGGCGTGAGGCGGTCTTCGAGTTCGACGGCTCGGTGATCCACAGCGAGGAGCTGTTCTTCGTCCACCGCACCACCCGCTTCGAGCCGTCGACCGGTGGTCACACGGAGCTGGAGCGCCGGACGATTCACGGCCACCGCTGGTGCGATGCGACAATGATCGCCGAGCTGGTCGCCAGGGGTGAAACGGTCTATCCGCTGCAGCTCGGTGAGCTTCTCGAGGAGGCGAACGTGCTGGCCGACGCGCGGGGCGCAGCGTCGCGCCGGCAGTTGCAGTCGATCCGCTGATGTGCGGATTCTTTTGTATTTGCCGCCCCCTTTAGACTGGATCAGTAGCGATTTGGAGGAGATAGCAGTGGAAACCGCAGCTGGATCGAACGGGTCGGCGCAGACCGGCACCGCGCGGGTCAAGCGCGGCATGGCCGAGATGCTCAAGGGCGGCGTGATCATGGACGTCGTCACACCTGAGCAGGCGCGCATCGCCGAGGGCGCAGGCGCCGTGGCCGTGATGGCGTTGGAGCGGGTGCCCGCTGA
>DATJIX010000075.1:0-3448 GCA_035492865.1 Mycobacterium sp.
CGACCTCGAGACCGAAACCGAGCTGTCGTTCATGGAGGCCACCAAGGGTGTTGCGATGCCGCTTCGGCTGACCAGCCCGGCACCGTGCACGAATTGCCATGGCAGCGGGGCACGTCCGGGCACCAGCCCCAAGGTGTGCCCCAACTGCAACGGGTCCGGTGTCGTCAGCCGCAACCAAGGCGCGTTCGGATTCTCCGAACCCTGCACCGAATGCCGGGGCAGCGGTTCGATCATCGAGCATCCGTGCGAGGAATGCCAGGGCACCGGCGTCACCACCAGGACCCGCACCATAAACGTGCGGATCCCACCGGGCGTCGAGGACGGCCAGCGGATCCGGTTGGCCGGTCAAGGCGAGGCAGGTCTGCGGGGAGCGCCCTCGGGCGACCTCTACGTGACCGTACATGTCAAGCCGGACAAGGTCTTTGGCCGTGACGGCGATGACCTGACTGTGTCCGTTCCTGTCGCGTTCCACGAGTTAGCACTGGGCACAACGCTTTCGGTGCCGACATTGGAAGGCAAGGTCGGTGTCCGGGTGCCCAAGGGCACGTCCGACGGTCGCATCCTTCGGGTGCGAGGTCGCGGGGTGCCGAAGCGCTCGGGCGGCCACGGCGACCTGCTCGTCACCGTCAAGGTCGCGGTGCCACCCAATCTGGAGGGCGAGGCGGCCGAAGCGCTGGAGGCCTACGCGAAAGCGGAGCGGGCCAGCGGGTTTGACCCGAGGGCTGGTTGGGCGGGTGCGTGATGGCCAAAAGCGATGACGCACGCACCTTCCTGATCTCGGTGGCCGCCGAACTCGCCGGGATGCATGCGCAGACGCTGCGCACCTACGACCGGCTCGGTCTGGTCAGCCCGCAGCGCAGCTCCGGTGGCGGCCGCCGCTATTCGCAGCATGACGTCGATCTGCTGCGTGAGGTGCAGCGGCTGTCTCAGGACGAGGGCGTCAATCTCGCAGGCATCAAACGCATCATCGAGCTGACCAACCAGGTCGAGGCGCTTCAGGCGCGCCTGCGTGAACTGGCCGACGAACTCGACGATCTGCGGACACGGCAACGCCGCGACGTGGCGGTCGTGCCCAAGAGCACCGCCGTTGTGGTGTGGCAGCCGCGCAAGGGCAGCCGCTAGAAAACCTTGATCGAGAACACCGCGGTTTCCGGCTTGCCGGGAACCGCGTACCGGTAGGTACCGCGCCGCAGCGAATCGGTTGGCGCGGCCATAGGCTCGATCGCCACGATGTTGTCGTTCTTCGGCGCGAAGAGCTGAGCCGCGGGGTAGCCTCTCTCGAACTTCACCTCGACGCGGCGGTCTCCGCCGGCCAGCGTGAACACCGCGCCTTCGGGCACATTGTCGAAACCGTCGTCATACTCAACGGATTTCAGCGGCTCGGTGGCTCCGTTCCAGTCGTCGTGCTCGCCTGTGGGGATGCCCCAGTTGTCCACCGGCAGATGTCGCATCGACGGGGTGGTCAGCTTCCACTCCTCGCGCGGCACACCGGGAATCGTGAAATACGGGTGATAGCCGAAGCACAACGGCACCGACGCCGACGTCGTCGGCATCACAGTCGTCTCGATCGTGAGCCTGCGATCCTCCAGCGTCACATGCTGCGTCAGCACATGCGGGAACGGGAACGACGCCAGCAGCCGTGGCTTGCCGCCGAAGTCGAGGACTGCCGTCAGCGTGTTCTCCGTCCTGGCGGTCACCAGCCAGCCCGGATAAGCGGCGAGCACGCCATGGATCGGTACCCCGTGCTCGTCGGTGCGCACCCCGCCGGTGCCCGGCGTCAAGGTGACCACCGCACCGTTGATCCCATACTTGCTGGCGCTCAACCGATTTGCCCACGGGTAAAGGATCGGGATGCCCATCGTTTTGCCCGCGTTCACGTAGGCGTCGAGTCCGCGGCGCTGGCCGAGGAACTCATCGCCGCCGTCGGCGAGCGACGTGCCCACCATGCCGGCCACCGGGACGAAAGTGGCGGTCACCGACGAAGTCGGGTCCTTCAGCGTGACACTTTCAAACTCAGCCATGGCTGTCGATCCTGCCACGCTTCGCGCCCGAGTTCAGCCGGCCAGCGGATCGTGCTGAATCCGTTCGGCCGGTGCGCCCTTGGCGATGAGCACGTCCTTGGTCGCCTCGACCATCTTCGGCCCGCCACAGATCAGGATCTGCCGGTCGCCCCAGTTGCCGTACCTCGTCACCACGTCCGGCAGCAGGCCGGTCTGCCGCACGTGCAATCCGCGCGGAGGCTCGACATCCGGGTAGTCGGCGGCCCACGGCGGATCGGTGTTGAATTCCGACACCGGCGTCACCGACAGCCATGGATTCGTCGATGCGATCTGCCACAGCGTGCGCAGGTCGTACAGTTCGCTGGGATACCGAGCCCCGAAGAACAGGTGCACTCGCGGGTTCTCGCCGTAGCGGGTGAGATCCATGATCAGTGTGCGCAGCGGTGCGAGACCGGTGCCGCCCGCGACCATCAGCACGTCACCGGCGCCGCGGTCGATGTGCATGCCGCCGTGGGGGTTGGACAACCGCCACCGGTCGCCAGGTCTGGTCTCGCCGACGATCGCGGTGCTGACCATGCCGCCGGTGACTGAGCGGATGTGGAATTCGATGGCTCCGCCGCGGTCGGCGGGAATCGCGGGACTCAGGTAGCGCCAGCGTCGCGGCCACTGCGGCACCTGCACCGTGACGTACTGGCCGGGGTGGTAGTACAGCGGCTGATCCAGCTGCAGCCTGACCACCGAGACGTCGCGAGTGATCCGCAGGTGTTCGATCACCGTGCCGTCGCGAAATGGCGGACCCTTCTCGGCATCCGCGGCGCCGCGCATCACCCCGACGATCAGCGCGACGGCGTCGTGGGTGGCCCCTGCGAGCCTGTCGTCCCAGCCCTCGATCAGGTGACTGCGCAGAGTGGTGAGCAGCGCGTCCTGCATGCTGTCGTAATGTCGTTGCAGCACACCGTATTTGCGGTGATCGCGACCCAGCTGAGCCAGAAATGCGATTGGCTCCTGCGCGCGCTGAGCGATCATCTCGGAGAACAACCACGTCATCGCGTTGGCGAATGCGGCCCGCTGGGCATCCATGTCGGGAGGGAACAGGTCGCGCACCGAGGTGTCGATGGCGAACCAACGGGTGTAGAACCGGCGGATCAGCCCTTCGGAGCCCAACGCAGGATCGACCGCGTCGCGCAGCTTGCGCAGTGCGTCGCGATCGTCCAGTCCCACGCCGCCCGAGTTTAGGCGGGCACAGATCTGCGCTGGCGAACTGCGGCGAGCATGATCAGTGCGACGCCGGCAATCGCCCAGCAGATCAGCACCGCGATGGCGGTCGCCGCGCCTGCGCCGTCGAAGTAGGCGGTCGACCGCAGCAACGTTGCGGTCGCGCCCTGCGGCAACCACTGGCCAAGGGTGCCCCACCCGGTGGGCAGCATTTCCGGGGCGCTGGTCAGCCC
>DATJIX010000076.1:0-2748 GCA_035492865.1 Mycobacterium sp.
CGCGATATTGCGTGACATAAGTGGCCGTTCGGCGAGCCGCCTGGCGCCAGGGCCAGCCCGCGACTGTCGTTGGATTTGCTTGACTCAGCGGGGCTAATAGTCAGAGGGTCAGACCATCGTTGCCCAGGAGTGCACCGGCAACGTTCTAAACGGAATCATGCTGTGTGGCAATAACTTTCGTGAATCATCTCGAGATGTCAAAGGGTCGCAAACCGTGATAAACCACTCCGGTGAACGCGTCCTTTTTCAGTCGGGAACGAATCGTCGCCCCACCGGGCTGGAGCCGCTGGCTGGTGCCGCCCGCCGCCCTTTCGATTCATCTGTCGATCGGCGCCGCCTATTCGTGGAGCGTCTTCAAGAAGCCGCTCGAAGGCGCGTTGCACGTTTCCGGCACGCTCAGCGCGCTGCCCTTCACGGTCGGCATCGTGATGCTCGGGCTGTCGGCTGCGGTCTTCGGTACCTGGGTGGACCGCAACGGACCGCGCGCCGCCATGTTCGTCGCGATGTGCTGCTTCTGCGGCGGCTGGCTTGTCGGTGCCGCCGGCCTGGCGACTCATCAGTACTGGCTGGTGCTGCTCGGTTACGGACTGCTTGGTGGGATCGGCTGGGGCATCGGCTACATCTCGCCGGTCTCGACCCTGATGAAATGGTTCCCCGACAAGCCCGGTATGGCGACGGGCCTGGCGATCATGGGCTTCGGTGGTGGTGCGCTGATCGCGTCGCCGTGGTCGACGGCGATGCTCGGCCAGTTCGGTATCGCGAAGACCTTCCTGGTGCACGGCATCGTCTACGCCGTCTTCATGTCACTGGGCTGGCTGCTGGTCCGGGTGCCGAGGGACGACTGGAAACCACACGGCTGGACTCCAGCGCCGCCGACGGTTGGCTCGCTCGTCAGCGTCGGCCAGGTGTCGGCCAACAACGCGATCAAGACACCGCAGTTCTGGCTGCTGTGGGTTGTGTTGTGCTTCAACGTGACTGCGGGTATCGGCATCCTGGAAAAGGCGTCGCCGATCTATCAGGACTTCTTCCCGGGCGGTGTGGCCGCCGGGCTCGCCGCGGCAGCCGCCGGCTATGTGGCGCTGTTGTCGCTGTCGAACATGTTGGGCCGCATCGGCTGGTCGAGCCTGTCCGACGTGATCGGCCGCAAGAACGCGTACCGCCTGTACCTCGGGGTGGGCGCGCTGCTGTATCTGACCATCACGCTGATGCAGAACTCGAACAAGGTCGTGTTCCTGATCGCGACCATGCTGATTCTGTCGTTCTACGGTGCGGGGTTCGCGACGGTACCCGCGTATCTGCGCGATCTGTTCGGCACGTACGAGGTCGGGGCGATCCATGGTCGGCTTCTCACCGCCTGGTCGGTCGCGGGCATTCTCGGCCCGATCATCGTCAACGCGATCGCCGACAGCCAGGAGGCCGCAGGCAAGTCCGGCCCCGAGCTGTACACGCTGTCGTTCTCGATCATGATCGCGCTGCTGATCGTCGGGCTGGTGTGCAACGAGCTGATCAAGCCGGTGAACGACAAGTGGCACGAGCCAACCGAATCCGTCGAGGACATCGACGATATCGAGGTAGTGGAAGAGGCGGCACGATGACCGAACTTCACGAATACCAGCCGACGGTGCCACGCGTGTACATCGCCCTGGCGTGGCTGTGGGTCGGCGTCCCGTTCGCGTACGGCTTTTACGAACTGCTGATCAAGGTCACGCAGCTGTTCAAGACGTAAAGCGGCGCTACTTCTTCACCGTGTGCTGTGGGCCTTGCGCCTTCTTGTACAACGCCCGCAGCATGCGGTCGCGGAAGGCCGCATTGTCGATCAGCTTGATCCCCGCGTTGGCCAGCCGCGGCTGCCCAAGCAGCTTGTGGAAGTAGCGGCCGCGCCGGTACTCCTTGCCCCACGCCGCCTCCATGCGCTGCGCGTAGTTGGTGAAGTCGTCGGGTCCGCCGTTCTGCAGCGCCGCGATCGCGCATTCGCCTGCGGCCAAACCGGATTCGAGGGCCTTCGAGATGCCCGCACCCGACGCCGGCTTACCCGCGCCCAGCGAGTCGCCCGTGAACAGCACGCCCGGCCGCCACGGCGGCCACGCCGTGAAGCCCATCGGCAGCCGCCAGGCCCGCACACTCTTGTTCTTCTTCAGCTCCTCGATCGGCGGCAGCTCCCACTCCGGTGGCAGCGTCCGCAGGAACTCGCCGAGGAACTGCGTCGCGTTGATGCTTTGCCAGTTCTTGTAGCTGTTGACGTAGCCAAGGCCGATGTTGAACAGGCCGTTGCCCATCGGGAACACCCAGCCGTAGCCCGGCAGCTGATCGCCCTGGAACACCAGCTTCAGATAAATATCCAGCGAGTCGGAATCAGGCCGGTTGGCGTGCATCTCCGAACGGATCGCGATCGCCGAGTAGCCGTTGTACTCGGAATCGATCTTCAGCGCGCGCTTGATGGGGGAGTAGGCACCGTCGGCGGCGATCACCGCGTCGCCGTACACCTTCTCGCTGCTCTTCAGCGTCACGCCCACGACGCGATCGTTCTCGATGATCGGACCGGTGACCTCGGCGCCCTGCCGCACCTCGGCACCGGCGGACTCGGCGTGCTTGAGCAGCACGGTGTCGAGGTGCTCGCGGCTGACGGTGTGCCCGTGGTCGGGCATGCCGGGGCGCTTCGGGAAGGACAGTTCCCACTCGCTGGGGCTGAACACCGTCACCTTGTTGACGCGGTGGAACGTGGCGACCTCGTCGGCCAGACCCATCTTC
>DATJIX010000077.1:0-14880 GCA_035492865.1 Mycobacterium sp.
GGCCCAGCTCGCGCGAATTAAGCCGTCAGCTCGATGTGGTGGGCGTCCTGCACGCTGGCGTACCGCTCTGGGCTGCACGTCAACACGATCACCTGACCATCACCGCCGACGGCGTCGAACACCGCGCCCATCTTGGTCAGCCGGTCGGCGTCGGTGAAGCCGAGCGCATCGTCGATGACGACCGGAACACTGTCCTCCTTGGCCACCAACACCGCGCCCGCCAACCGTGCAACGATGCCCATCTGCTCCTTGGCGCCGCCCGACAACGACTCGTACGGCACGGTGCGGCCTGCCAGTGTCCGGCTACAGATCCGAAGGGCGCTGTCGATCTCGACTTCGAAGGTCTCGCCAAACACGATGCGTCCCAACCGCTCCACCTGGTTACGGAATGGGTCGACGTAACGCTGCCGGGTGGCGTCACGGTGCCGCGCCATCACCGAGCGCAGCAGTTGCGCGGCGCGGGCCCGTCGATGCATGCGCAGATACTCCGCCTCGGCATGCTCCCGCTCGGTCTGCGCGGCATCGAACTGGCCCTTGCGGCCCTCGGTGCCGTACACCTTGAGCTGCGTCGTCACGTCGCGCAGCGCCTCGGAAGCCTCCTGGTGGCGACTGTCCAGCGCGTCGGCCCGCCGGATCGCATCGTTGAGCGCGGCGGCGACGGTGTCCGGCGCACGCAGCGCCAACTCGGCGCCCAGCTCGGCCACGAGTCCCGTTGCGCGCCGCGCCTTCTCACCGTCGGCCTCGGCCTTGACCGCAAGCTCGTCGTCGGTCGCCGTCGAGCGCTGGTGAACCAACCTCTCACCGGCCGCGGTCAACTCGGTCTTCGCTGCGGCCAATTTCTCGCGCGCGACGTCGGCGCCTGACGTCCTCTCCCCCAACCGCTTCGCCGCGCCCTCTGCCACCTTGCGATGCGTCTCGCAGTCGGTGATCGCCTGCTTGTGCGCGGCCACCGCAGCCTCAAGATCGGCGCGAGCGGCGGCCGCATCGCTCCACAGTCCCAGCTCGGCCGGCTCGCCGTGGCGCAGTTCGGCCAGCCGGGCCCGCAATTCGTCGACGCCGTCGTCGCCAGTCAACGCATCGGCCGTCGCACGCAGCTTCCCCCGGGTGACGGTCAACTCACGGCGGCGTTCGTCAAGCAGCCGCGCCTGCGCGACATCCGCCGCCCGCGCCGTTGTCAGCGCCGCCGACAGAACCTCTTGAGCCGCTTCGAGTTTGGCCTGCGAAGCCGACGCAGGTGTGCCCGGTACCACCCGCGCGCGCAACAGGCCCGGCAGCTCGATGTCGGTCGGAGCGCCGACACTCACCGCCCAGGTCGAGCCGGCCTCGATCGCGACAGGCTCACCGTCGACACGCACATCGACATCGGCGATCGCCACGAGTTCGATATGGGCAGAGGCGAGTTCGGCTTGACCGGCAGCCCGCTCGACCGCGAGTGCGGCGGCCTCGATCGCACGCATCGCGTCATCGGTCAGCGCAATACCTGCGAGCTCGCGCTCCACCCGGTCCAGCCCCAGTCGGGCAGCGTCGAGCTTGGCGAGCCGGGCCTCCAGCCGATCGGCCTCATCGCGGTCGGTCGCCCGCTCGACCACCCGCCGCGCCGAGTCGACACGAACCTGCGATGCCTCGACCGCGGCACGCGCCTGCTCCGCCGCGGCCTCGGCCTCCTGCTGCACCTCGGTGGCCGTGGCGAGCTCCTCGGCAGCTTCGGCCGCTGCGGCCTCCAGCTCGACGATCGCCGCGGTCCGCTGGTCGATGTCGGCACGCAGCCGGCGCCGCTCGGTGAGAGCGGCGACCGACGCGGTGAGGGTGGCATCCGCAGCCGAAGCGACCACCTCGGCCTGCTTGAGCTGCTGGGTCAGCGCGGCCACCGCCTCGGCCGCGACCCGGGCCTCGGCCAGGCGCTTCGCCGCATCGGCGCGCTCCTCGGCCAGGCGGGACAGGTTGTCGGTGAGCGCGGCGTGCCTGCGCACAGCGTCGTCGACCTCGGCCACCGCGGCCGCACACCGGGCCACCTCGTCGTCGGCTTCCCGCAGCCGCTTGATGGTGGCCGCCCATTCGCCGGTCGGACGGCCCGTCTGCGTGTAGTAGCGGAGGTATTCGGCGTCGATGCGGTCGATCAGCAGCGGCTCGGCCCCTGACAGTTGAACCGCTTCGCCTGCCGCCGCATCCAGCGCGCGCGAAAGCGCGTCGCACCCCGACAGATCCACCACCGCGGTGGACGTCGACTGCAGCACCCGCTGCGCCTGCCAGAGTTCCATGTCGACGGTCGCGTCCAGGAGCGCCAACACCCTGTCGTGGGCCTCGTCGCCGGTGAGCTGCTCGCGGCGCGGCGCCAGCACCGTAAGCTCCGTTTCGCAGCGCTTGTGAAACCGCTTCCGGTACACGAATCGATAAGGGCCGGTGGAGATTTCAGCGGTGATCTCGGCGCCGACATCGGCGTGCGTCGGTTTGACCTGTTTGACGTCCTTCTTGTTCGACCGGTCCTTGGAGTTCAGCAGCAGGTCGAGCGCCTCGATCATCGACGACTTACCGATCTCGTTGGCACCGCTCACCACCACGACACCGCGATCGGGAAACTCGATCTCGCGGTGCGTGATGCCGCGATAGTTCGTCAGCGCGAGGCGATGCAGTTTCATGCTGCGCCCCTATCGCCCTTATCGCCCTTGTCGACCAGGCGCAGCAGCAGGGCCAGCGCCGCGCGGGCGTCGTCGGCGTCCTCACCGTCGGTTCGTGCGGCGTTGACCAGCTCGTCGACGGCGGCCGCCGCGAACCCGCCGATGCCGAGGTCGTCGAACTCGCCGTCGGCAGGGATCACCGCGATGTCGGTCTGCTTGTCCCACGGCACAAGGGCCGCGAACAGCCGGGCGTACTTGTCGAGGCAAGCGTCGAGCGCGGCCTTGTCGGTCACCGTCAGCGACCCGTTGAGCCCCAGCCGCACGACCGTACGCTCCTTGTCCGGCATCAAGTCGAGGTTGATGTCGAGATCCGCGACGTCGCGGGTGCCGTCCACCGTTCGGCACAGCGTGACGAACCGCCAACGACCGACACGTCGCGCGTCGACCCGCACGGGCCGCCGTGGATCGGCCTCGTCGATGTCCACCACCAGCACGTGACCCGGATCGGGCTCGATGTCGTCGTAGTTGGTGACTTCCGGGGAGCCCGAGTACCAGATCCGGCCCGTGGAGCCGACCTCAGTGCGAGAGTGCTTGTCTCCCAAGGCGATGTAGTGCACCGCACCGCGCTCGATCGCAGCCTCCAATGCAGTCAGCCGGAGCAGTGACGGCTTGTCCTTGTCGGGCTCGAAGATGTCGACGCCACCGTGCCCCACCACGATTCGGGTGACGCCGTCGGCTTCCAGCCCATCAAGTACCTCGGCAACCAGATCGCTGGTCGGCTTCTTCGATCGCCACGGCGCGGCGACGATCTGCAGACCGGGCCGCACCTCATGTACGCCCGCACGGTCGAGAACCGTGACGTTGTCGGGACATTCGGCGGTGAACAGTGCACTGGTGTACACCGATGCCGCGTCGAGCGGATCGTGGTTGCCCGGCAGCAGGTAGACCGGAATGCCGATGGCGCGCATGGCTTCCAGCGACTGGCTGACATCGCGGGGCGCGAGTTGATTGTCTTCGAAGACATCGCCCGCGACGACGACGAACTCCGCGCCCGCCTCAACGGCGAGCGGCCCGATGCCTGCGACGACGTCGCGGCGGGCGGCCGAATATCGTGGCTGGGCCTCGCCGTTCAGGAAGTAACGGGTCATGCCGAGTTGCCAGTCGGCGGTGTGCACGAATCGCATCTCGGTCCTCCTCCACTTCCTCGTCAGTCCCGTATCTCCCTCGGCATCGCGAGTGTAGGTCCGGGCGCCGACAAGTCGGTGGACCTCGTTCGGCAGGTCCGACGGCAACCAATCAGATCCCCTTCCACAGGCGCGTCGCCTTGACAACCGCTCCAGCGGGGTGAACGGTCGAAGCGGACCGGACGCTGCCGTACCGTTATCCCGGTGACCGATCGGTTCCGCACGCTGCTGCTGCTTCGGCATGCCAAGTCGGACTATCCCGCTGGGGTGGCCGACCACGAGCGTCCGCTGGCCCCGCGCGGTGAACGGGAAGCCGGCCTTGCCGGCGACTGGTTGCGGGCCCACGCCCCCGCCGTCGACGCGGTGCTCTGCTCGACAGCCACCCGAACCCGCGAAACCCTGGCGCGCACCCGGATCGACGCTCCGGTGAACTACGTCGACCGGCTCTACGACGCCACCCCCGGCGCGGTGATCGAGCAGATAAACCGAGTCGATCCGGACGTGGAGACGCTACTGGTGATCGGCCACGAGCCGACCATGTCGTCGCTGGCGCTCGGCCTCGCCACCGCGGATGGCAGCAATAGCACTGCGGCCGAACGCATTTCGACCAAGTTCCCGACGTCGGCCATCGCGGTGCTGCGTACAGCGGAAGCCTGGGACCAGCTGACGCTCAACGGCGCCACGCTGGTCGGCTTCCACGTGCCCCGTTAGGAGTTGGTGGCCAGCGTCAGTTCCATCAGCTTGATCACCATGCCGCACGCATCGATGCCCGGCGTCTGCGGGTTGACCCACCAGCCGACCACACCGCCGGCGTCGCTGGCCACCCCACACGCCCCGTTGGGATCGTTGGGCTTCATCACGATCGACGGCACGCCCGCGATCGAACGGTTCTCGATCTGATAGTTCAGGCTCTGGGCGACCTTCTTCTCGTTGTCCAGGCTGCCCTGCTCGTACCAGAACCGGGTGATGTCGATCAGTCCCGCCGGGTTGGCGGCCTGCCAGCGGCACACCGCGCCCACGAACGTGCTCTGAATGTCGAGCGGGTCGGCGCCGACGGTCTTGGCGAGGATGTCCTCGGTCAGCACCTCGCATTCCTTCAGCAGGTTGGGGTACTGCTTGGCGGAGTCGTCGTTGCGGGGCACGTCGCCGGTTCCCGACTTCGTCGCGGTGCCCTGGACGGTGGAGGTACAGCCGGTGAGCAGCACGAGCACGGAGACGGCGGCGATCAGGCCCGCGCGTGCCCGGCGGCCGAGTGGGCGGCTCATTTCGCGTTCACAATCGATTGACGGGTCAGTTCCTTGGCTACATCACAGGGATCCGGGAACGGCTGCTCGGAGAAGCTGATCGACCACTCGATGAAGTCGTCCTGGAACTGGATGCCGACCTCGCACAGGTTGTTGCCGATCGTCGGGTCGGTGCCCAGGGCGATGAAGCCGCCGTGCCCCTCGATGTTGATGTCCTCGACGCTGGCGCGCGACAGTTCCTCGGTCTTGCGCTCGCGCCCGATGGGGCTGCCGCGATACCAGGTGAACGAGAAGTGCGGGCCCAGGATGCCGCCACCCTGCAGCCACTGGCAGCCGACCGAATTACGCGCGGTGTTGACGAGCCCGGTGACCCTGGTCTGCTCGGCCAGCGTCTGATCGGTGACGCCGCCGCATTCCGGAAACATGGGGCCGTGCGTCGCGTTCTGAGACGGCCCTGGTGACTGCGGCGCGCTAGGAGACGTCGATCCCCCTGACGAGTCGGAGCAGGCCGCAAACACCGGGATCATGGCCGCGGCCGCCACGGCCAGCACCTTCGCGGACCGCGTCCTACCGGTCGCGCACTTGCTGGGGGTCACGCCATGCACTGTAGCGGCACCCCAACCCCTCAACCACCGACATGCCGAATGACCTGCTCATTTAGCGAATTCTCAGGTGGCCCTGCCGAACACAACTCCGGCCGGGGTGGTATGCGACAGTAACGGGATGCTTTGGGCGTTGCTGCGACGGTATACGCGTCCGTACCGCTCTCTGCTCGCGATCGTGGCGGGGCTCCAGTTGATCAGCACGCTCGCGTCGCTGTACCTGCCCACAGTCAACGCCGCGATCATCGACGACGGCGTCGCCCAAGGCAATCTGCGGCGGATCGTCGAACTCGGCGGCGTGATGCTCGGCGTCACCGCCATGCAAGTCGTCTGCGCCGTTGGCGCGGTGTACTTCGGCTCGCGCGCCGGCATGGGCGTCGGACGCGACCTGCGCTCGACGATCTTCGGGCATGTGACCAGCTTCTCGGCCGAGGAGACGGCGCGGTTCGGCGCTCCGTCGCTGCTGACTCGCACCACCAACGACGTCCAGCAGATCCAGTTGTTCGTCCAGTTGACCTGCACGATGCTGATCACCGCGCCGATCATGTCGATCGGCGGCATCTTCATGGCGGTGCATCAAGACGCCGGCCTTTCGTGGCTGCTGCTGATCAGCGTGCCGGTGCTGGCGGTGGCCAACTACCTGATCGTGTCGCGTCTGCTGCCGATCTTTCGTCGCGTTCAGCGCCAGATCGACGGCATCAACCGGGTGATGCGCGAGCAGCTGTCCGGCATCCGGGTGGTCCGGGCGTTCGCCCGGGAACCGTTCGAACGCAACCGATTCGGTGTCGCGAACCAGGCGCTGTCGGACTCCGTGCTGGAGGCAGGCCGGCTACAGGCGCTGATGCTGCCGGTGACCACCCTGGTGATCAATATCTCTAGTGTCGCGCTGATCTGGTTCGGCGGCTTGCGAATTGACGCGGGCCAGATGCAGGTGGGTTCGCTGATCGCGTTCCTGGCCTACTTCATGCAGATCCTGATGGCCGTATTGCTGGCGACGTTTCTACTCGTGTTGTTGCCCCGCGCGTCGGTGTGCGCGGAACGGATCACCGAGGTGCTGTCCACCACACCAGGGATCACCAGTCCGCAAGATCCGGTGCGGCCCGATGCTGTGCGCGGTGTGATCCGGCTCGACCATGCGACGTTCAGCTACCCCGGCGCTGACCGCCCAGTGCTGCAGGATGTTTCGCTGACAGCCAGCCCTGGGGCCACCACGGCCATCGTCGGATCGACCGGCTCCGGCAAGTCGACGCTGATATCGCTGATCTGTCGACTCTATGACGTCACGGCCGGCTCGGTCCGCGTGGACGACATCGACGTTCGGGACTACGACACCGAGCAGTTGTGGTCGGCGGTCGGACTGGTGCCGCAGCGGGGTTACCTGTTCTCGGGCACCGTCGCCGAGAACCTGCGCTACGGCAAGGCCGACGCCACCGATGACGAGATGTGGGAAGCATTGCGGGTGGCGGCCGCCGACGACTTCGTCCGCGCCCACCCTGATGGACTGTCGATGCCGGTGGCACAGGGTGGCATCAACTTCTCCGGGGGCCAACGACAACGGTTGGCCATTGCACGGGCGGTGATCCGCCGTCCCTCGATCTACCTGTTCGACGACGCGTTCTCCGCGCTCGATGTGCACACCGACGCCCGTGTTCGTTCCGCCCTGCGCGACGTGTCGGCCGACGCGACGGTGGTGATTGTGTCGCAGCGCATTTCGACGGTCGCCGAGGCGGATCAGGTGGTGGTCGTCGACGACGGGCAGGTGGTCGGTGTCGGCACGCACGAGACGCTGCTTGCGACGTGCCCGACCTACGTCGAGTTCGCCGACTCGCAGGCACTCGGCGCGGGCACCGGAGGTCACGGATGACCGCGGGGCCGATGGCACGTCCGATCCGCGGGGTCATGCAGGCGCCGACCCAGCGGTCGCGCGACTTCAAGGGCTCGGCGATCCGGCTGGTCAAACGACTCACCCCGCAGCGCGGGCTGACCGCCGTGGTGCTGCTGCTCGGTGTCGGCGGTATCGCTATCGGCGTGGTCGGTCCCCGCATCCTCGGGCACGCCACCGATCTCTTGTTCAACGGCGTGATCGGACGCCAATTGCCGGCCGGGCTGACCAAAGAGCAGGCGATCGCGGCGGCCAGGGCGCGCGGCGACAACACGTTCGCCGATCTGCTGTCGGGCATGAATGTCGTGCCCGGCCGCGGGGTGGACTTCGGTGCGATCGGTCGCACACTGCTGCTGGCGCTGGGGTTGTACCTGGTTGCCGCGCTGATGATTTGGCTGCAGGCCCGCATCCTCAACGTCGCGGTCCAGCGCACCATGGTGCAGCTGCGGTCGGAAGTCGAGGACAAGGTGCACCGGCTGCCGCTGCGCTACTTCGACTCGCGGCAACGCGGCGAGGTGTTGAGCCGGGTCACCAACGACGTCGACAACGTCCAGCAGTCGCTGTCGATGACGATCAGCCAATTGCTGACCTCGATTCTGACCGTGGTGGCCGTGCTGGTGATGATGCTGACCATCTCGCCGCTGCTCGCATTGCTCACCGTCGTCACGGTGCCGCTGTCGCTCTGGGTGACCCGGACGATCGCCCGCCGATCGCAGCGGCTGTTCGTCGCACAGTGGGCCAACACCGGTCGGCTCAACGCGCACATCGAGGAGACCTACAGCGGCTTCACGGTGGTCAAGACGTTCGGTCACCGGGCCAGCGCGCTGGAGAAGTTCCAGGAGTGCAACGACGACGTCTACCACGCCAGCTTTGGTGCGCAGTTCTTTTCGGGACTGGTCGGACCGGCCACCACGTTCGTCGGCAACCTGAGCTACGTAGCGGTGGCGGTGGTTGGCGGCGTCCAGGTCGCGACGGGTCAGATCACGCTGGGCAGTATTCAGGCGTTCATTCAATACGTGCGCCAGTTCAACCAACCGCTGACGCAGGTGGCGGGGATGTACAACACGCTGCAATCCGGGGTGGCAAGCGCTGAACGGGTTTTCGATCTGCTCGATGCCGAGGAAGAGTCGCCGGATCCCATTGTGGCGCTGCCGGCAGTGGACGGTGGTCCGCGGGGCCGAGTCGAGTTCCAGCAGGTGAACTTCAGCTACCGGCCCGGCACCCCGGTCATCGAAGACCTGTCATTCGTGGCAGAACCCGGCAGCACGGTGGCCATCGTCGGGCCGACCGGCGCAGGCAAGACGACCCTGGTGAATCTGCTGATGCGGTTCTACGACGTCGACTCCGGACGCATTCTCGTTGACGGGGTGGACATCTCGTCGGTGAGCCGGTCCTCGCTGCGCTCGCGGATCGGCATGGTGCTGCAGGACACCTGGCTGTTGGGCGGGACGATCTACGAGAACATCGCCTACGGGCGGCCCGAAGCGAGCGAGGACGAGGTGTCCGCGGCCGCCAAGGCCGCCTACGTCGACCGGTTCGTGCACACACTGCCCGACGGCTACCAGACGGTGGTCCGCGACGACGGCGGCAACGTCAGCGCAGGCGAAAAGCAGCTGATCACCATCGCCAGGGCATTCCTGGCCCGGCCGCAGCTGCTGGTCCTCGACGAGGCCACCAGTTCGGTGGACACCCGCACCGAACTACTTGTCCAGCACGCCATGCGGGAGCTGCGCCGGGATCGAACCAGTTTCATTATCGCGCATCGGCTTTCGACGATCCGCGATGCAGACGTCATTCTGGTGATGGAGGCCGGCAAGATCGTCGAGCGCGGCAGCCACGAGGAATTACTGGCTAAGCATGGCGCTTATTGGGATATGACGCACGTCTAGCGGTACTAGGGTGCGTCCATGACCGCCAGGACCGTGCACACCTTCTGCCGGTACTGCCTGGCCTCGTGTGGGTTGGAAGTGACGGTCGAGGACAACCGCGTCGCCAAGATCTCGCCCGATAAGCAGAATCCCCACACCTGGCACGACTTCTGCGCTAAGGGCCGCACCGCCAATCAGCTCGTCGAGCATCCGCGACGCATCCTCAATCCCATGCGCCGCGTCGGCGAAACCTACGTCGAGGCGACATGGGACGAGGCGATCGCTGACATCGCCACCCGAATGAACGCGCTCATCGACGCCGACGGCCCCGACGCGATCGGCGCCTACTACGGCAATCCGTCGGGATTCTCCTCGTCCAACATCATCTTCATGAACGCCTGGCTGGACGCTATCGGCACCCGCAACCGGTACGCGGTCGGATCGGTCGACCAAAACGCGTGGCATGTGGTCGCCGAAGCGATGTACGGGTCGATGCTGATGGCGCCGGTGTCCGACGTGGACAACTGCGACTATTTCCTGCTTGTCGGTACCAATCCTGCTGTGAGCGCGTGGAATTGGCTGGAGACCGTCCCTGGCGGCTGGCGTCGCGCACTCGAGCGGCAGAAGCAGGGCGCGACGATCGTCGTTGTCGACCCGCTGCGAACCGAGACCGCCGAGAAGGCCGACCTTCACCTCGCGGTGCGGCCGGGCCAGGACTGGGCGTTGCTGCTCGGCATGGTCAAGGTGATCCTCGACGAGGGTCTCGAACACCGGCAGGACTGCGCCGAACTCGCAACGGGCGTTGGAGATTTACGGACGCTCGTGGCCGAGGCCGACCTCGACGATCTGGCGTCGCGATGCGATATCCCCCGCCCGCAGCTCGAAAAGGTGGCACGGGATTTCGCCGTGGCCCGTGGCGCGATGGTGGTGACACGGACAGGGGTGTCCCTGCATCTGGCGGGCACCGTCGCGGAGTGGCTGGGTCACGTGCTCAATGTGATCACCGGCCGGATGGACCGGCCCGGCGGCCGCAGGTACGAGCCGGGCTATGTCGACGCGTTGCGGCTGGCGGACCTTGCCAAGACCAAACCGCACAAGAGCCGGCTGGCCGGCCGCGAACTGGTCGCAGGCGCGCATGCACTCAGCGAATTGCCCGACGAGATCACCACTCCGGGGCCCGGCCAGATCAAGGCGATGCTGATCAACTGCGGTAACCCGGTGGTCTCGGGACCCGATGGCGCCAAACTCGACGCCGCCCTGTCGCAACTGGATCTGTTGGTGGCCATGGACTTCGTGCAACGCGAGAGCCACCGTCACGCGCACTGGTTGCTGCCCGCGGTGCACTGGCTGGAGCGCGACGACCTGCTCGCGTTCACCAGCAACATGCACGACGAACCGTACCTGCAGTACGGACCGAGGGCCGTCGAGCCGCCGCCCGGCGCACGGCAGGAATGGCGGATGTTCGTCGACCTTGCGATCGCCATGCGCAAGCCGCTGTTCGGGGCCAAGGGACTGAACGGGTTCATCGCGGCCACCCGCCGCCTCGCGCGGCTGACGGGTAGGCAGTCACTCGAGTTCGGTCCGCATTGGATCGACCGGCTGGTCATCGCGACCGGGCGAAAGGTCAATGGCCGCAGGATCAAATGGCGTGACGTGATGTCGCACCCGCACGGCTGGGTGTTGGGCCCTCGCGAGTTCGGCCATTTCAGGAACGCACTGCGGACCGACGACAAGAAGGTGCACGCGGCGCCACCGGAATTCGTTCAGCGCGCCCGAGAGCTGCTTACCGAACCCGGACCACGTGCCCCTTCGGCGTATCCGTTCCAGCTGGCGAACCGACGCAACCGGCATTCGATGAACTCGTGGCTCAACGAGCTGCCTGGTCTGCACCCGTCCGGCAAGCAGAACGAAGTCGTGATCCATCCCGACGATGCGGCCGCGCTGGGCATCACCGACGGCGATCGGGTGAAGGTGTTCTCCCCCGTCGGCGCGATCGAGCTGGCCGCGGCGGTCAACGAGCGGCCGCGCCGTGGCGTGGTGATCGTCGACCACGGCTGGGGCTCAAGGATTTTCGATCCGCGCGGCGGGTCGCAGCCGGAGTCCTACGGCGCCAATCGCAACCTGCTGATCGACGGCGGACCCATTGATCCGCTGTCGCAGACCTCCGCGCTCAGCTCGTCGTACGTCGGGGTCGAACGGGTCTAGAGTTCCGGGCCCTCGGCGCGCAGGTCGTCGACGTTCTTCATCGCGTCGCGCAGCTTGCCCAGCCATTCGTCGGCGTGCTCACCGACCAGGCGGACCGACCACGCCAACGCATCCGAGCGCGACCGCGCCACGCCCGCGTCGACGAGCGTGTCGAGCACCTGGCGTTCGGGTTGCTTGAGCCGGGTCATCACCGGCACGGCGATGTGGGTGAACAGAATTCGCTCGTCGCCGACGTCGAGGCCCCAGGCGACCTTGCGGCCATAGCGGGCTTCGGCTTCGTCGGCGATGTGCATGCGCTCGGAACGGGTCTCCTCGCGGAAGCGGGAGGCTCTGCCCGATGCCTTGGCCTCGCTCTCCGCCCCGTCGGCCACGGGCAGCCGGCCGATGACGGTGATCTCTTCGCGGTCGACGACGACCGTCGGGTCGCCGGCGAACCAGCTGTCGGGGAGCCGGCCGGCGAACCAGTCGGCGGCGTCGCTTGCGTCGGGTTGCTGGGCCTGTTGCCATCCGCCGGAGCGGCCAGGCCGCCGGCCATGGGTGTGATGGTGTCGCATGATTACATGATTACACCGTTACAGAGGTGGTGGGACGGCTTTCACCGCCAGCGAACGGCCTTGAATACGTCCAGGCTGGCGACCTGCTGCCGAGCAGGGCCAGCGGGTGCCTAACGCTTCATGAGCAGGGCGGCGCCGCCGCCGACGACCGCCCCGATCAGCAGCAGTACGGCCAGCGTCGGGCTGACCAGCCACCACACCAAACCCACCCCGATGAGCACCGGCGAGACGGCGAACAGCACCATCCCCGGGTGCTGCTTGATGACCGCGAGGGCGCCTTGCGCCCGGACCCGGTCGATTTCCTTTGCCATGACCTAAGAATGCCAGTGGTTGGCCTAATTTGGTTCCCATGACTGGAAGTGGATCCGGAAGTTGGCAACCCGACCCCGAGGGCAGATTCGAGTACCGCTGGTTTGACGGCCAGCGGTGGACCGACCAGGTGTCCCACCGCGGCCAGGTCAGCCGTGCACCGATGGGCGCCCCGCCGCCCCAGGCCGCACCGCCGCAGGCCGCCCCGGTCGGCCAGCCCACCGGCGACGGATTCTCTGGCATCACCGGCGATTTGGTAGACGGACGGTTCAGCGAGAAAGAAGCGAAGCCGATCGCGAACCAGAATTCGAAGCTGCTGCGCGTGCGCCTCGGCGAACCGTTCATGGCGCGACAGGGCGCGATGGTCGCCTACCAGGGCAACGTCGATTTCGCCTACGAAGGCAGCGGAGCATCAAAGTTCATCAAGAAGGCTCTGACGGGTGAGGGCTTGCCGCTCATGCGATGCCAGGGGCAAGGCGACGTCTTCCTGGCCGAACGAGCCTTCGACGTGCATCTGCTCAACCTGAACAACACGGGCCTTTCGATCAGCGGCAAGAACGTGCTGGCGTTCTCGTCGAGCCTGGACTGGAACGTCGAGCGAGTGAAGGGCGGCAGCATGGTCGCGGGCGGGCTGTTCAACACAACGTTGCGCGGTACCGGGTGGGTCGCGCTGACCACCGACGGACCGCCGGTCGTGCTGAATGCCGCTGAGGCGCCGACTTTCGCCGACACCAACGCGGTGGTGGCGTGGTCGGCGAATCTGCAGACGCAGCTGAAGACGAGCTTCAAGGCGGGCGCGTTGATCGGCCGCGGTTCCGGCGAGGCGCTTCAGGTGTCGTTCTACGGCCAGGGTTTCGTCATCGTCCAGCCGTCCGAAGGCATCCCTCCTGTCGCAACGGCCTAAGCCTCCAGCAGCACCGTCACCGGGCCGTCGTTGACGAGCGCGACCTGCATATCGGCCCCGAAAACGCCGGTTTCGACGTACGCGCCGAGGCCGCGCAGCGCGTCGGCGAAAGCCGTCACCAACGGCTCGGCGACCGCGCCAGGGGCCGCGGCGTTCCACGTCGGCCGCCTGCCCTTGACGGTGTTGGCGTAGAGCGTGAACTGGCTGACCACCAGAATCGGCGCGCCGACATCGGAGGCGGACTTCTCGTCATCGAGAATCCGTAATTGCCAGAGCTTTTCGGCCAACCGCTGCGCCTTTGCGCCGTCGTCGGTGTGCGTGACGCCGACCAGAGCCAGCAGGCCCTGACCTTCCGGGGCGATCGCGCCGACGACGTCACCGTCGACCGTCACCGACGCCGAGGTCACTCGTTGAACGAGAACGCGCATGGTCGCAGATGCTGCCAGATGGCCTTCGCCGTGACCGAATTGTGGCCGTGACAGCTGTGACAGTTGTTTCTTTTGAGGACACTGTGATGTACGTTCCGACTACGTACTGACCTAATACGTAGATAGCAAAACGGCCCCGAGGAGACCCATGCGGCCAACCATGCTCGCGGTGATCGCGCTGACCTCCTGCCTCGTCGCGGCCGCGCCAGGCGTCGCAACCGCCGCACACGAGCCCTCCCACAACGCAGGCATCCCCGGGCTCGTCGCGGAGGTCGCCGAGGCCAATCAACGGCTCTCCGATTTGGGCGCGTCGATCCAACAGCGCCAGGAGGCGGTCAACAAGGCGATCGTCGAGGTGCAGACCGCACGCGACGCAGCCGCGGCGGCCAAACGCGATGTGGACATCAGCCAGCAGGCGGTCCGTGACGCCAACATCGCGATCGCTTCCGCACAGCAGCGCTTCGACGATTTCGCGGCCGGCACCTATGTCAACGGGCCACCTGGCGCCTACGTGAGTGCGACCAGTCCCGACGAACTGATTGGCACCTCCGCTGCCGGACGCACCTTGGCGCTGAGTTTTCAGCAGGCGGTGGCCGATCTGCAGCGGGCACGAACCGCACTGTCCAACAAGGAATCAGCCGCACGCGCCGCGCAGCTGAAGGCTGATCAGGCAGCGGCCGAAGCGCAAGGCGCTCAAGATGCGGCTGTCACCGCACTTACCGAGGCCAAGCGGACCTTTGCCGATCAACAAGCCGAACTCGACCGACTCATCGAGGCGCGTAGCACGGCGCAGTCGAGGTTGGACGCAGCTCAGGATCGGTGGGATCCCGCCGCAGCGTCGGGCGCGCCACCGCGGACTGGCGCCGGCCAATGGGACACCACGCTGCCGATGGTGCCTAGCGCCGACGTCGCCGATCCGGTGGCCATCGTGAACTCGGTGCTGCAGGTTTCGTCGTCCTCGATGCAGGCGACTGCCGAGCTGGGCCGAAAGTTCTTGGCATCGCTGGGGATAAACCTGGGCGGTGGTCCGGCGACCGCTGATCCGGGGATCACCAACGGCCGAATCCCGCGGGTGTACGGCAGAC
>DATJIX010000078.1:0-7151 GCA_035492865.1 Mycobacterium sp.
TCCCATGTGCTCACCAGGTCGACCAGTTGCCGGTCGGCCAGGCCCAGCTGTTCGAGGTCGGCAGGGTTGATCAAGACGATCCTTCGCCCGTTCTTGATGCCCCGGTACCTGTCGTTGGGTGCGTACGGCACGGTGTTCCACTGGTCGTGCGACCGCATCGTCTGCAATACGAGATGTCCTGGTGGCACCTGGATTCTGTCGAAGGTGTTGCATGTGAACTGCGCCTTGCCCGACGCGGTGTTGAACCGAAACTCGTTGACCGGGTTCGGCAGCGTGAAGCCGCCGGGCTTGCGTACCCGGCCGTTGAAGTCCTCGAAGTCGGGCACCACTCGGGATATCGCGTCACGAATCACGTCGTAGTCGGACTCGAACTTGTCCCACGCGATCTGGTACGTGTCGCCAAGGGTTCGGCGTGCGAGCCTGCAGACGATCGCCACTTCGCTCAACAGATGTTCCGACGCGGGCGCGAGTCGGCCGCGCGATTGGTGCACGATGCTCATCGAATCCTCGACGGTGACGAACTGTTCGCCGGCCGCCTGGACATCGCGGTCACTGCGACCCAAGGTCGGCAGGATCAGTGCGGTTTCGCCGCACACCGCGTGCGACAGATTGAGCTTCGTCGAGATGTGCGCCGTCAGACGGCAATTCCGCATCGCCTGCTCGGTCAGCTCACTGTCTGGGGTGGCCCGCACGAAATTGCCTGCGAAGCCGATGAACAACTTGCCCCGCCCGTCCCGCATGGCGCGTATCGAGTCCACTGCGTCCAGGCCGTGTTTGGACGGGGGAGTGAAGTCGAACTCGTGCTCGAGCGAGTCGAGGAACGACTGCGGCATCTTCTCCCAGATACCCATCGTCCGGTCGCCCTGCACGTTGCTGTGGCCGCGGACAGGGCAGACACCCGTGCCGGGCCTGCCGAGGTTCCCGCGCAGCATCAGGAAGTTCACGATTTCGCGCACCGTCGCGACGCCGTGCTTCTGCTGGGTTACTCCCATCGCCCAGCACACGATGATCTTCTTGCTGGTGAGCACGCGTTCGACGACGTTCTCGATCTCCTCGCGCGAAAGCCCTGTTGCGTCAAGGACATCTGCCCAGGAGATCTGTCGCGCGTGCCTTGCGTAGTCGGCGAATCCCGTGGTGTGGGTGTCGATGAACTCGAAGTCGAGCACGGTGCCCCGGTCGGCGTCTTCCGCCTTCAGCAGCAGCGCGTTGATGGCCTGAAAGAGCGCTAGGTCGCCGCAGGGCTTGATGTGCAGGAACTGATCGGCAATCGCCGTTCCCCTGCCGAGCACGCCACTGACCTTCTGTGGGTTCTTGAACCGAATCAGTCCCGCCTCCGGCAGCGGGTTGACGGCGATGACGTGGCCACCGTTGCGTTTGGTCTCCTCGAGCGCGGACAGCATCCGGGGCATGTTGGTGCCCGGGTTGAGCCCCACCGCGAGCACCAGATCGGCGTGTTCCAGGTCGTCGAGGCTCACGCTGCCCTTGCCGATGCCCAGCGTTTCGTTCAGTCCAGCACCACTGGATTCGTGGCACATGTTGCTGCAGTCGGGCAGGTTGTTGGTGCCGAACGCCCGCGCGAACAACTGCAGCAGGAACGCGGCCTCGTTGCTCAGTCGGCCGGAGGTGTAAAACAGTGCCTCGTCCGGAGATTCGAGCCCACGCAACTCGGCCGCCAACAAATCGAAGGCGGCATCCCAGCTGATTGGCTCGTAGTGGTCCGAACCTGGCAGTTTGATCATCGGTTCTGTCAGCCGACCCTGCTCGTTGAGCCACATATCGGACTTCGTCGCCAGCTCGGATATCGAGTGCTCGCGGAAGAACTCTCGCGTGACGCGGCGGGTGGTCGCTTCGTCGTTGATGTGTTTGGCGCCGTTTTCGCAGTACTCGTTCCTGTGCCGCTTGCCCGCCTCGGGCTCCGGCCAGGCGCAGCCGGGGCAGTCGATACCCTTCGCCTGGTTGATGCTGAGCAGGTTGATGGCGGTGCGTACCAGCGACGTCTGCTCAAGCGAATACTCCAGCGCATGCGCTACTGCGGGTATTCCGGCGGCTGATTGCTTGGGCGGCTTGACCTTTGGGTTCTCGACGCCCATGTGTTCAGTTGCCTTTCGTGCTGAGGCGGATCGGCCGAATGTCGGTGTTGCTTTTGATCATTGCGCCCACGCGCAGATGCCGTCCAACAGGAATTTGTTACTGACCGATAGTGAACGGCTATCAGCGCCGGTCAGAGAACCTTGAGTTCCTCAGCGACCTCGCTGACCGACTTCTTGGCGTCACCGAAAAGCATGGTGGTGCCTTCGGCGTAGAACAGCGGGTTGTCGATGCCTGCGAAGCCGGAGTTCATCGAGCGCTTGAGCACGATCACCGACTTGGACTGATCCACATTGAGGATCGGCATGCCGTGGATCGGTGAACTCGGGTCGTTGCGCGCTGCGGGGTTGGTGACGTCGTTGGCGCCGATGACGATCGTCACGTCTGTGCGTGAGAAGTCGTCGTTGATGTCATCCATCTCCTTCATGGCGTCGTACTCGACGTCGGCCTCGGCCAGCAAGACGTTCATGTGGCCGGGCATCCGCCCAGCGACGGGATGAATGGCGTATTTGACCGGCACGCCGCGCTGTTCGAGCATGCCGGCCAGGTCCTTGACGGCGTGCTGGGCCTGGGCGACGGCCAGGCCGTAGCCGGGCACCACGATGACCTGGTTGGCGTAGGCCATCTGGATCGCGGCATCGGCCGCCGAGGTGGCCTTGACCACCCTGTCGCCTGCGTCGTCACTCGATGCGGCGATCCCGCCGCCGCCGAAGCCGCCTGCGACGATCGCCGGGATGGAGCGGTTCATCGCCTTGGCCATCAGGTTGGTCAGGATCGAACCGGACGCGCCGACGATCATGCCCGCCACGATCATCGCGGTGTTGTTCAGCGCCAAACCCGCTGCGGCAGCAGACAACCCAGTTAGAGCGTTGAGCAAGGAGATGACCACGGGCATGTCGGCACCGCCGATCGGCAGCACCACCATCAGGCCGAGTACCGCGGCGGCGGCCAGCAGGCCGATCATCCACCACAACGACGCCCCGCCGCTACCGGGATGTGCGGCCAATCCGATCGTCACCGCGGCGACGACCGCGCCTGCGAGCAGCAGCAGGTTGAGAGGTTGTTGTGCCTTGCCGATACCGATCGGGCGGCCAGGCAGGATCTCCTGGAGCTTGCCGAACGCGATGATCGAACCCCAGAACGAGATCGACCCGATGATGGCGGCGAACAGCGACGCGATGACGATGTGCACCGTCGGCGACTCGCCGTGCTGGAAATCTGAAAAGCCGGCGGTGTCAATGAATTCTGAAAGCGCGATGAGTGCGACGGTGCCGCCGCCGACGCCGTTGAACAGCGCCACCAGCTGCGGCATCGCGGTCATTTTCGTCATCCGGGCGGGTGGCACGCCGAGGGCCACACCGACCAACAGGCCTGCGATGATCAGGCCCCAGTTCTCGGTGTGCCGGATCGCGATCAGCGTCGCGATGACCGCAAGGGCCATGCCCGCTGCGGCGATCCAGTTGCCGCGCACCGCGGTCTTGGGGCCCGTCAGGCCCATCAAGCCGTAGATGAACATCGCAAACGCGATGATGTACAGCACCGTCACGAGATAGTTCATCGCGCTTGCCCGTTCGTTGTCACTGGAGCGGCCTTCTTACCCTTGAACATGCCGAGCATGCGATCGGTCACCACAAAGCCGCCGACCACGTTGAGCGTGCCGAACACCACCGCCACGAACAGGATGATCTGCTCGGCTAGCGTGGGGTGCTCGACGCGACCCAGCACCACCAGCGCACCGATCAGCACGATGCCGTGAATGGCGTTGGTGCCCGACATCAAGGGCGTGTGCAAGGTGTTGGGCACCTTGGAGATCACCGAGAATCCGACGAACCCGGACAACACCAGGATCGCCAGATTCGCCAACAGTTGGTCGTACATCTCAGTTGTTCCCCTCACGCGTGACGCAGGAAGCAGCCACCACTTCGTCGTCGAAGTCCGGTGCGACTTCGCCGTCCTTGATCAGTAGGTCCAGCAGCGCCGCAATGTTTTTGGCGTACAGCTCACTGGCGTGTTCGGGCATCGTGGCGGGTAGGTTCAGCGGCGAGGCGATGGTCACGTCGTGCTTGACTACGGTCTGTCCCGGTTCGGTCAGCTCGCAGTTGCCGCCGGTCTCACCGGCCAGGTCGACCACCACGCTGCCGGCCTTCATCCCCTCGACCGCGGCCGCCGTGACCAGCCGCGGCGCCGGGCGCCCAGGAACGAGCGCGGTCGTGATCACGACATCGAACCCGGTGATGGCCTTCTCCAGCGCATCCTGCTGCTGCGCCCGCTCTGCCTCCGTGAGCTCGCGCGCGTAGCCGCCTTCACCGGCGGCGTCGATGCCGAGATCGAGCCACTGCGCGCCCACCGACCGGACCTGGTCGGCCACCTCGGGACGCACGTCGTAACCGGTGGTCTTGCCGCCGAGCCGCTTGGCCGTGGCCAGCGCCTGCAGGCCGGCCACGCCGACGCCGAGCACCAGCACGGTGGCTGGTTTGACGGTGCCCGCAGCGGTGGTCAGCATCGGGAAGAACCGGGTGGCCTCCGAGGCCGCCAACAACACTGCCTTGTATCCGGCGACGTTGGCCTGCGACGAGAGCGCGTCCATCGCCTGCGCGCGGGAGATTCGCGGAATCGCCTCCATCGCAAAGCCATTGACGCCCGCCAGTCGCAGGCTTTCGGAAACCTCTGGATGTGTGCGCGGTGCCAGGAACCCGACGACGGTGGATTCCGGCTTCAGCAACCCGATTTCGTCGGCGGTCGGCGGGTTCACCTTCACCACGAGGTCGGCGGGCCAGGGGTCACCGATGGTGGCTCCCGCCCGTTCGTATTGCTCGTCCGGGATCAATGCTCCTGCGCCGGCGTTTGTTTCGACGACGACGGAAAGCCCTGCGGCAATCAGCTTTTCGACGACCTTGGGAACCAGCGCGACACGGCGTTCGTCTGCCGCGGTCTCGCGCGGCACTCCGATCAGGGTCATTTTCCTCTTCCTGGCTGTGGCCGGGCAGAAAGTGCCTACGCCTGTGGGGCGACGCCCAGGCGGGCACCATTGCCACAGTAGAGGAGATCGCATACTGTATGCAACCAGATCCGATAAGGCGCGCTTGGCCCTGCTGGCCGGACGTGGCTGTACATACAGTATCCACACGCAAGGAGTCGCCGTGAAAATTGCAGTCGTCGGTGCCGGAGCGATCGGCGCCTACTGGGGTGCCGCATTGCACCGAGGGGGTGCCGAAGTCCATTTGATCGCTCGCAACGAGCATCTGCGGGCCATGCGGGAGAACGGCGTGCAGGTTCTCAGCCCGCGAGGCGACTTCGTCGCGCACCCGAATGCCACCGATGACCCGGCCGAGATCGGACCCGTCGACTACGTCTTCCTCGGTCTCAAGGCGCACAGCTATCCATCGTGTGGTCCGCTGGTTGAGCCGCTGCTCGGCGAGCACACCGCGGTGCTGCCCGCACAGAACGGCATCCCGTGGTGGTACTTCCACGAACTGGCGGGGCCGTACCAGGGCCGCCGGATCGAGGCCGTGGATCCCGGCGGCGCCACCAGTGCCGTGCTGTCGCCGGAGCGCGCGATCGGATGCGTGGTCTATCCCGCGACGACGATCGAGGCGCCAGGAGTGATCCGGCATCTGGAGGGCACCAGGTTCTCCATCGGCGAGCCGTCAGGGGAGATCTCGCAACGCTGTAAAGAGTTGAGCGACGCCATGATTGCCGGCGGACTGAAGGCGCCGGTCGAACCCAATCTGCGCGACGACATCTGGATCAAGCTGATGGGCAACGTCGCATTCAATCCGCTCAGCGCGCTCACCAGGGCCACGATGGTCGAGATCTGCCAGAACCCGCACACCCGCCGGATCGTCACTCAGCTGATGGAGGAGACCCTCGATATCGCGGCGAGAGTCGGTAGCACGCCTGATATTTCGATCGAGAAGCGGTTGCGCGGAGCCGAGAACGTCGGCCACCACAAGACATCCATGCTCCAGGACCTCGAGGCGGGCAAGCAGTTGGAGATGGATGCCATCGTCACCGCGGTGGTGGAGATGGCCGACCTCACCGGTGCCGCCGCTCCGACGCTGCGCACCGTGCACGCCGCCACCGACCTGCTCTCGCGTACGGGCGTGCCTGCGGCGTCGCGTGCCGATACCACCCCACAGTTGCAACCCGAACCCGCCCTGCGCTGAGAAGAGGAACACCGTGAACCGACGCGCCAAGATCGTCTGCACGCTGGGACCGGCCACCGCCACTGCACCGCGGCTGGCCGAACTCATCGACGCCGGGATGGACGTGGCCCGGCTCAATTTCAGCCACGGCACGCAAGCCGAGCATTCCGTCGTCTACGACACGGTGCGCCGGATCGCCGCCGAGCGCGGACGTGCGGTCGGCGTGCTTGCCGACCTGCAGGGTCCGAAGATCCGGCTGGGCCGCTTCGCCGATGGGCCGGTGGTCTGGGCCAACGGTGAGCAGGTCGTCATCACCACGGCGGCGTGCGCAGGGGACCATGACAGGGTCTCGACGACGTACGGCGGCCTGGCCTCCGACGTCCGGCCCGGCGACCGGCTGCTCGTCAACGACGGCAAGATCGAACTGCGCGTGCTCGACGTGGATGCCGATGATGTTCGTTGCGAGGTGGTCCACGGCGGACCGGTCAGCGACAACAAAGGCATCTCGCTTCCGGGCGTCGCGGTCAGCGTTCCGCCGTTGTCCGAGAAGGACATCGAGGACTTGAAGTTCGCCCTCGAACTCGGTGTCGACATGGTGGCCATGTCGTTCGTCCGAGCGCCCGAGGAGGTCAAGCTCGCACACGCGGTGATGGACGAGATGGGCAAGCGAGTTCCCGTCATGGTGAAACTCGAGAAGCCGGAGGCGGTTTCGGACCTGCCTGCGATCATCGACGCTTTCGACGGTCTGATGGTGGCCCGCGGCGACCTTGGTGTGGAGATGCCGTTGGAACAGGTTCCGCTGGTTCAGAAGCGGGCCATCATCCTGTGTCGGCAAGCGGCCAAGCCGGTGATCGTGGCAACCCACATGCTCGACTCGATGGTGGCCGATCTGCGGCCGACAAGGGCCGAGGTTTCCGA
>DATJIX010000079.1:0-6303 GCA_035492865.1 Mycobacterium sp.
GAGATGCTGCAGATCGCCATCGAGGAGTGGATGGGCGCGAGCCCGGTCTACACCAGACGGATGCAGCAGGCCCTCAAGTACGAGGGCGTCGACGTCATCACCATCTTCAAGGGCCTGCAGCTCGACATCGGTGCACCGCCACAGTTCATGGACTTCCGCTACACCGTGCACGATCGCTGGCACGGCGAGTTCCACCTCGACCACTGCGGGGCGCTGCTCGACGTGGAGCCGATGGGCGAGGACTATGTCCGCGGCATGTGTCACGACATCGAGGACCCGACGTTCGACGCCACCGCGGTGGCCACCAACCGGCGAGCGCAGATCCGGCCGATCCACCGGCCGCCGCGGGTGCCCGCCGACCGTCAGCCGCACTGCGCGTGGACCGTCATCATCGACGAGTCCTATCCGGAGGTAGAGGGCCATCCCGCCCTCGACGTCATCCGCCGGACTCGAGCGGCCACAACGGAACTCGATTCGATCGACCCTGACGATGACGGACAGAGCGACTATTCAGGCGACCTTGTTTCGGATTTCGACTTCGCCGCGTTCTCGCACTCGGCACTGGTGCGGATGGCCGACGAGGTGGCCCTGCAGATGCATCTGCTGAACCTGTCGTTCGTGCTCGCTGTTGGTAAGCGGGCGGGCACCAACACCGAACTGGCGGCCGAGATCTGCACCAAGCAGCTGATCGGGCTGGCGGGCATTGCCGCCGACCGGATCCACCACGCGCTAGGTCTGCCCACAGACATCGAGGGTGCGATGCGGATGCTCGAGTTGCATCCGATCTTCAATCCGCCGGCCTATGTCAGCGCCGAGTTCGGCCCGGACACTGTGCATGTCCGCCGGTCGCCCGCCCACGAGGACGGGGCCTGGGTGTCGTTGATCGGCCCGGCTGAGACCCGACCGTTGCAGGCTGCCGTCGCCGCGATCGATCCGCACCTCGACGTGGAGGTCGCGGGGACAGACACCGAGTGGACGGCGCGGATTATCGAAACCGACACGGCGGCAAAGGAATTTCCAGAAGTGTCGGTCGCGAAGGTCAGTGGCGGTGCGACGTTTGTGTTCCAGCCCCGGAAGTCGCTGCCGCTGACGGTCGTATAGCGGCGCCCACCCAACGCTGCAGATAGCCGCGCAGATCATCACCCGTGCGTGGCGGTCGGCCCGGGTCGATGACGAACGACTGGATGATCCGCAGCAAGTGCTCGGCGAGTTCGTCGAGGTCGGCGTCGGTGAAGCCGAGGCCCGCCCAGTCCACATCGAACTGGCGCAGCATCGCCCGCGCGAAGTCCTGCGCGACGTCCGACGTCACCGATTCGGTGTGCGGGCTCGGCCGCCCTGGAATCAGGAGCAACCCGAGATGCTTGTCCTCGGGCAGCCACTCAAGGGTGGTCGCGAGTGCTTCCGCGACCGCGTCGGCCGGGTCGGTGATTCCGCGCAGGTGTGTCGCCAACCGGTCCTGAAACCCACTGGCGGCGTGCACGGCCGCCGCCACGAGTAGGGCGTCGGTGCTGGGGAAGTACCGGTAGACGGTCTGCCGGGTGACCCCGAGTGTGCGGGCAACGTCGGTGATGGAGAAGTCCGCACCGCGTTCGTCGATGGCCTTGCCCGCGGCGTCGAGGATGCGGGCGATGGCTTCCTCGTCCGTCGCGGGGGCCGAGCCCGACCAGCCGTGGGTGCGCACGCCTGGATGCTATCCGCGGTAGGAGACCTGCAGCTGCTTGACCCCGTTGAGCCAGCCGGATCGAAGCCGCTGAGGTTCGGCCAGTTTCGATATGTCCGGGATCTGGCTGGCGATCTCGTTGAAGATCAGCTTGATCTCCATGCGGGCCAGGTTCGCCCCGATGCAGAAGTGCGCGCCGTTACCGCCGAAGCCGAGATGGGGGTTGGGGTCGCGCAAGATGTTGAACTCGAACGGCCGGTCGAACACGGCGTCGTCGTAATTGGCCGAGCTGTAGAACAGCCCGACACGCTGGCCTTCACGAATGGTGGCTCCGCCGAGTTCGGTGTCCGCCAATGCGGTTCGCTGGAAGCAATGCACAGGCGTGGCCCAGCGGACGATCTCGTCAGCAGTCGTCTCCGGCCGGTCGCGCTTGAACAACTCCCACTGGTCGGGGTTTTCGAAGAAGGCGTTCATGCCGTGCGTCATCGCGTTGCGGGTGGTCTCGTTGCCCGCGACCGCGAGCAGGATCACGAAGAACGCGAACTCGACATCGTCCATGGACTCGCCGTCGATGTCGGCCTCGATCAGGCGGGTGACGATGTCGTCGGCCGGGCACCGGCGCCGCTCCTCGGCCATCGTGTAGGCGTAACCCATCAATTCGGCGTTGGCGGCCACGTAGTCCGCCTCGAAATCCGGATCCTCGGTGTTCATGATTGCGTTGGTCCAGTGGAACAACTTCTCCCGGTCGGCCTCGGGCACGCCAATCAGGTCGGCGATCGCCAACAGTGGCAGCCTCATCGCGATGTCGTCGACAAAGTCACCCGACTCCTTTTCCTTTGCGGCGGCGACGATTTCGCGCGCGGCCACCGCGAGCTTCTCCTCGAGGGTGGCGACGGCCCTCGGCGTGAACAGCCGTGACACGATCTTGCGCAGCCGGGTGTGCTCGGGCGCGTCGTGGTTGATCAGCAGCGCCTTCGTCAGCTCGAGTTGTTCGGAATCGGTGCCCTCGGGCATCCGCATCACCACACCCTTGCGGTTGGTGGACCACAGGTCACCGTTGCGGGAGATCTCCTTGATGTCGGCGTGACGGCTGATCACCCAGTACCCGCCGTCGTCGAAGATCGACTCGGTCTGCTCGTTCCACCACACCGGCGCGGTCTTGCGCAGCTCGGCGAACTCGGTGACCGGGATGCCCTTGACGAGGATGTCTGGGTCGGTGAAGTCGTAGCCCTTGCCGAAGGGACATGTGGTCTGCGTCATATTTAGACCATACACTGTTGTGTCAAGTGTATGGCCTGGCCGCGACCGTACGATCGGACCGTGCACGCCAAGAACGCATTAGTGCGGCGGCCCGGTTCACGGCTGGCAGAGGGGCTGGTCACCCACATCGAGAGGTCATCGGTGGACGTGACCACTGCGATGAGGCAGTGGGAGGGCTACCTTCGGGCGTTTGTCGATGCCGGCTGGCGGGTCACCGAGGTCGAGCCCGCGCCCGGGTGTCCGGACAGCGTGTTCGTCGAGGATACCGTCGTGGTGTACGGCGATCTCGCCGTGATCGCGCGGTCCGGTGCGGCCGAGCGCAGATCCGAAACTCAGGGCACCGAGAAGGCCGTCGCCGAGTTTGGCTATCGGATCGCGCGTATCGAGGCGCCAGGCGAGCTCGACGGCGGTGACGTGCTCAAGCACGACGGCACGGTCTACGTCGGACAGTCCGGACGCACCAACGCGGACGGAATCCGCCAGCTGGCCGAGCACTTGGCGCCGTTCGGTGTGACGGTGATCGCCGTTCCGCTGAGTAAGGCGCTGCACCTCAAGTCCGCGGTGACCGCGCTCCCGGACGGCACCGTCATCGGCTACGAGCCGGTGGTCGACGATCCGTCGGTGTTCCCGGCATTCCTCGCGGTACCCGAGGAGCCGGGTGCGCACGTTGTGTTGCTCGGTGAGGGGAAGCTGTTGATGTCCTCGGCAGCGCCGCAGACCGCCGAACTGCTGCGGGGGCGCGGCTACGAACCCGTGCTCGTCGACATCGGCGAGTTCGAAAAGCTCGAGGGCTGCGTGACGTGCCTATCGGTTCGGCTTCGCGGTCTCTGATTAGGGTGAGCCTGTGCGCGTCCTCGTGATCGGATCCGGAGCCCGTGAACATGCGTTGCTGCTGGCGCTGCGTCGAGACCCGGAGGTGGAGGAACTGGCCGTCGCCCCCGGCAACGCCGGGACTGCGATCATCGCCGATCAGTACGACGTCGATGTCAGTTCGGGTGACGCGGTCGTAGCGCTTGCGCGACGGATCGGCGCCGATCTGGTGGTGATCGGGCCCGAGGTGCCGCTGGTTCTCGGGGTGGCCGATGCGGTGCGCACCGCCGGGATTGCCTGCTTCGGGCCGACGAAGGACGCCGCGCGCATCGAAGGATCGAAGTCGTTCGCCAAGGACGTGATGACTGCCGCCGGCGTGCGGACCGCGACCAGTGAGATCGTCGACAACCCTGCCAACCTCGACGCGGCGCTCGACCGGTTCGGGCCGCCGTCCGGCGATCAGGCCTGGGTGGTCAAGGATGACGGGCTGGCCGCGGGCAAGGGCGTGGTGGTGACCGCCGACCGCGATGCCGCGCGAGCGCACGCCGCCAGCCTCCTCGACTCAGGACACCCGGTGCTGCTCGAATCGTTCCTCGACGGGCCCGAGGTGTCGCTGTTCTGCATCGTCGACGGCGAGACCGTGGTGCCGCTGCTGCCTGCACAGGACTTCAAGCGGGTCGGTGACAACGACACCGGGCCAAACACAGGCGGCATGGGTGCCTACGCGCCGCTGCCGTGGCTGCCTCCTGAGGTGGTTAGCCAGATCGTCGACGAGATCGTGAAACCCGTTGCGGTCGAGATGGTTCGGCGTGGCAGTTCATTCTCGGGCCTGCTGTACGCCGGGCTGGCCATTACGTCGAAGGGGCCCGCCGTCGTCGAATTCAACTGCCGCTTCGGCGATCCGGAGACGCAGTCGGTGCTGGCGCTGCTGGAAACCCCGCTCGGGCAACTGCTGCGCGCGGCCGCGACCGGCCAGTTGGCCGAGCAGCCGCCGCTGAGCTGGCGCGATGGATACGCGGTGACCGTGGTGGTGGCCGCTGAGAACTACCCGGGCAGGCCGCGCGTCGGTGACGTCATCACCGGTGCGGAAGCCGACGGTGTGCTGCACGCCGGTACCGCGCGACGCGACGACGGCGCGATCGTGTCTTCGGGCGGCCGCGTCCTTTCGGTCGTCGGGACGGGCGCCGACCTGGTGGCAGCGCGCGATGCCGCCTACACGTTGACGAAATCGATTCGCTTGCCGGGCAGCCACTTTCGGTCCGATATCGGGCTGTCGGCGGCGGAGGGCCGAATCTCGGTCTAGCCCGTCAGCAGCGGAGCCATCCAGGCGATCTCCGCGGGTAGCTGCGCGCTCCAGAACGAGCCGTCGTGTCCGCCGGGCGAGAACCCGCCCGACGGCGGACTGGGCAGTTGCGCGATGAACTGTTTAGTCGCCGAATAGAACGGATCGCTGTTGCCGCAGTCGATTCGGATCGGGATCTGACCCAGTTGCGGTAGGCCCCACACGGTGTTGACCGCGTAGTCGTCGGCGCCGTCGAACGCTCCCGGCGCGGTCGAACCGGACGATGTCCACAGCGCCGGGCTCACCGCGCATATCGCGGCCGTCCGTGCGGGGCCGAGTCGCGCACCGAGCAGGAGGGCGCCGTAGCCGCCCATCGACCAGCCGAGAAATCCGACGCGCGAGGTGTCGAGGCCTTGCGAGGACAACATCGGAATGAGTTCGTTGAGCACCATGGCGCCGGAGTCCTCGCCGGATGCCCGCTTGTGCCAGTAGCTTCCGCCGCCGTCGACCGCGACGACGGCGAACGGCGGGATGCCCGCCGCGACCGCCTGTGCAAGGCCTTGTTCGACGCCGCCTGCCATCACACCCGCGGCGTCCTGTCCCTTGCCGTGCAGTGCGATCACCGGACGCAGCGGCGCGGTCTGGCCCGGTGGGCGGGCGATCGCCCAGTTCGTTGCGACGCCGCCGCGCGCCGCCGAGACGAACGACCCGTCGACATATGTCGGCTGCACGGCCGCGGGCGCGGGCTCCAGCGGCGGCGGGGGAGCCAGCGGCGCGCCTGCACTCGTCATCGACACCGAAGGCGCAGCGGTACCCGAGTCGTGCAGCGCGGAGCCCAATGCGTATGCGCCTGCAGCTCCCGCTGCGGCACCGACGCCAAGGCGCAGGATCGCGCGGCGGCTCAGTTCGGGCATGCGGGCCATCATGCCAAAGGCGTTTCGATGATCGCCGTGAACACCGCCTCGAACAGCGTGACCAGCTGATCGGGGTCGGCACCGTCGAGCGCACGCGTGGTGATCACCCGTCGCATCAACAGGATGCCTGCGATCGTCGCGAGCATGGTCTCGGTGCGGAGGTCGCGACCGGATTCGGGCAGCTGGCGGGCCAGTCGTTGCCCGACGTGGCGCTCGATGGCGTCGCGGACGATCTCGACGGCGCGCGGACTCGACACCGACCGCAGCATGATCAGGAACGGCTCCAGCGGCTCGGCGTCAGGGTCCGTGCGCTCGACGAGTGCGATGGCGGCGTCGTGCGCGAGCGAATCCGCATCGGCGGCGATCACCGCAGGCGG
>DATJIX010000080.1:0-10109 GCA_035492865.1 Mycobacterium sp.
ACGTCAAGCACCTCGGCCCAGTCGCGCGCTGCGGCCGCCGGCACGGCTTCGCGCGCGATGATCGCCATCTTCGCGCTCACGTGCTCGGCGCCGAATGCGGGTAGATCGGTAAAGGTGTCGAGCCGATCCACCTCCACGTCCGCCAGTGTGCTGCAGTAGGTGTCGAGGAACGCCTCGGCAAGGTGGACAGAATGTGATTCGTCGCGGGGTGAAGCGGTGACAAACAGCACTCGCGACCTCACGGGTGCATTGGTCGAGTCGTTCACGTCTTTCCCTTCCCAGGTGCGGAATGATGTTCCGTACCTGAAAACGTGTAGATGCGGAACTGTATTCCGCATCTAGGATGGTGGCTATGTCGAACTGGGCACCCGAGGGCCCGCGGTGGCGTCCGCAGCGGGAGGCGGCGGCGCGTAACGAGGAAAGGCTGTTGCACACGGCGCGATCCTTGCTGCGGTCGCCCGACGTGACCAAGCTCGATATGCGCGACATCGCGCAGGCCGCCGGCGTAGGAGTCGGCACGTTGTATCGGCGCTTCGGTGATAAGGCCGGTCTGTTAGCCGCGGTGATCGGGGACGACGAAAATACGCTGCAGGAGGCCATCCTTCGGGGTTCGCCGCCGCTAGGGCCGGGTGCCCCGGCTGATGAACGCTTGGCGGCGTTCATTGACGCCCTGGTGGCATTGACCGAACGCAATCTCGGCGCCCTTCTGGCCACCGAGGCCACACCGCCGGGCCGGTTGAAGGTCGGCGCTTACAGCGGATGGCGTCAGCACGTCGTCCTACTGTTGCGCGAACTGCGGGCGGACCTCGACGCCAAGGACGCAGGGTGGTACGCCGACATGCTGCTCGCTCCGGTGGACTCCCAGCTTTACGCGTTCCAGCGCCGACAAGCCAAGTTCAGTCAGCGCCGCATCGCCACGAACGCGAAGGCGCTCGCCCGCGCGATCGTCGCGGATGGTTCAGGCTCTTGAGCTTTCGCGATCGCCGTTGCTGCTGGCCACCCGGCTGCTCTGCGTAGGGAATTCCTCGTCGAGTACTCCGACCAGTCGGTCCACCAGCCATTCGGTGAGTAGCCGGCCCTTCTCCCGGCTGGCGCCGACGGGCGATGACAGCGATCCGCTCGACGTCGACATGCGCGTGTCGATGGGGACAACGTCATGGTTGACAACCCGCTGTGGGCTGTCGGGCGCCATCCGATCTTCGCGCACCGCCGCGGGGTCGAAGTGCATCCACAGCGACGTCTCGATCACCGCGGCATGTTCGAGTGCAAGTCCGGGAAACTCACCGGGCCAGATGAGACTCCGACGTTCTTCGGTGAATTCCGGAAAGACGTCTTCGATCACGACGATCTTGAGTTCCGGGTTCTGTTCGGAGACAAGGTAGGCCGGCTCGTACACAAAGTTCGCGTTCTCGTAGTGCCAGTTGTACAGCGCGATATTGCGGAACCCGGTGCGTTTCAGCTCACTGAGGACATCCTCGAGCACGCTCATGAATGTGGTCGCACGCAACGAGATGGTGCCCGGAATGTGTTGACCTCCGCCACTTCCCGGACGACTGCGGTATCCGAACGGTATGAAGGGACCGACGATCAGGTCATGGGCGCGGCTGGCTTCGCTCAGGATGTTCTCTGGCAGCACCCAGTCGGTGCACACCGGCAGATGGCGGCCGTGCTGCTCGGTGGCGCCGATGGGAATGACTATCGGAGTGTCGGCGCGAGCCGCCTCGGCGATTTCTTCCCAAGTCATGTGGCGGTACACCCGTGGCGCGGGCTGCGCTGTCATCTCAAACTCCTATTCTGCTTCGACGGCTTGCGCCAATTGGGGCTTGGCGGCGGTAGTCGGGGGTCGAGGGGCTGACCACTTCTTCGATCCCGCCCATGCGGCGAGGGCCACGCAGATGAGCACGACCTCGGCGATGAGGTACTGCCGCTCCTGGGTTGCCAGCGCGATTCCAGTGAACCCGATGACGACCAGCGGTGGCAACGGCCACAACGGCATCCGGTACGGCCGCGGTTCATCGGGCATGCTGCGGCGACTCCACAGTGCGGCCAAGCCGATGCAGAAGTACACGGCGGCGATCACGGTACCCGCGAAGATGATCAGGAAGTTCAGCGCCGAGGTGAAGACCAGCACGCCTGCCGGGATGGCGAGCAGCAGGACGCCAGCCCCAGGAGCGCGGAACCTGTTGATCGATCCGAGGATTCGGTTCACCTTGGCGGGCCACACGCCGTCGCGCCCCGTTGTGTAGACGCCGCGACCGAAGTACATCAGCAGCGACAGCATCGCGTTGAACAAGGCGATCGTCACGCCGATGTCGATGATGATCCGCGCCTTGTCGCCCAGCGACGCCTCGACCGAGTAGATGACCGGCGCGGTGGCGCTGAAGAATTCCTTCAGGTCCGGGGCGGCAACGACCGCGGCGATCAAGGGGACCATGATCAGCACACACGCGAGGACCGCGGAGATGATGACCGCCTTGGCGATGTTGCGTTCACCGCCCTTGAGTTCTTCCGAGAATCCCAGCGCCGCGTCATAGCCGTTGATGACGTTGAATGCCGGTGCCAGAGTGGCCAACATGACTGCGAACCCGACGGCCACCAGCTCGCCGTTATTGAGCACGGTCGGGTGAAAGGTGACCTCGGCAAGTTGTTGATGCGGGTGCAACAGCGCGGCCACGGTGATGATGCCGAGTACGACGCATTCGACGACGACCATCGCTGCGGTCGCCCATGCGCCGACTTCCACCTTGGTCAGGGCAAGGCCCGTGGCGAGCGCCAGCAGCACGATTGCGATCGCGGTGTCGGGAAATCCCAGGCCGGGGAAGAGGTCTCGCAGGAACGCGACCATCCCGAGCGCGATGCTCGCCGGTATCACCACGCCCTGAATCAGGTAGTTGAACATCGTGATCCACGACAATGGCCCGGGCAGGACACGTCGCACCAGGGAGTACATGCCGCCCGCGATGGGAAACATTCCCGCCAGCTCACCGAGGCACAGGGCTATGAGCACGACGACGGCCGAGAGAATCAGTCCCGCGCCGATGGAGAACGTGCCGCCGACGAAAAACACGCCAGCGGAAAGGAACAGCACCGCCATGGTTGGGGAGACGTCGGCCATCGCGAGTCCGACGACTTCTGGGATGTTCAATCTGCGCTCGAGCTGCTGTGAATAGCCGAGCTGTTCGAGCCGGGACGGGGTTTCGGACATGTTGGGTTCTCCGGTGATTATGGCGGTTACTGGGTTGCGACGCCGATGGAACCGGCGGGCACACAACTGGTGCGTCCACCGTCAGCGATCAGATGTGTGCCGGTGATGTAGCCGGCTCGGTGTGACAGGAGGAACACCACTGCCTCGGCGATCTCGGCGGGTTCGGCGATGCGCTTCATGGCGACGCTTGCCGCGTTGTCCGCGAGTTCGGCTGCAGGGTCATCGACACCGTCGAATTCGGCGAGGAACATCGGCGTCTTCGTCGTGCCCGGGCAGACGGCGTTCACCCGAATGTTCCATGACGACAACTCGGCTGCGGCACTTCGTGTCATCGCGAGGATGGCGCCTTTGGTCGCGGTGTAGGCGACGTACCCCGTCTGGCCGATGATCGCCAACTCCGAAGCGGTGTTGACGATCGCTCCGGCCCGACGGCCTTGCATGACGCGCGCGGACTCGCGCAACACGTAGAACGAACCTGCCAGGTTGACGTCGACGAGTCTTCGGAAAACTTCGTCGGTGGTCTCGGCCAACGGGCTGACGATCGAGATGCCTGCGTTGTTGTGCACCGCGTCGATGGGTCCCAGTTCGGACTCCACCCGTTCGAACGCAGCGCGCACGGCTGCTGGGTCTGCGACGTCGACCGCGACGGTGAGCACGCGCCCGCCGTGCTGTTTGACGCGGTCTTGCGCACCGTCCAGGTCGTCACCGGGACGCGACAACAGCGCGACGTCGGCGCCTTCGCGGGCCAGCGCTTCGGCAGTGGCCAGTCCGATGCCGGATGCGGCGCCCGTCACCATGGCGATGCGGTTCGTCATCTCAGCCATTGGCCGCCTCCTGTGAACGCAGCCAATCGATTTGGCTGTCGAGACCGCGATCCAAACTCCACGCCGGTGTGTAACCGAGGTCGCGGGTGGATGCGGTCAAGTCGTATCGGCCCTGCCGGTCCCAGGCGGGTAGGAAACCGGGCCCGATGTCGTACTCACTGCCTGGCAGCCGACCGGCAAGCAGCCGTGCTGTTTCGGCGACCGTGATCCGGTCACCACCGGAGATGTTGTAGACCGGCTGAGTCAATGCGTCGGTGGTCGCGGCAAGCCTGGCGGCGTTGGCCACGTCGGCGACGTAGACGAATTGGAAAGGGTGGTCGCCGCCGGCCTCGAGCCGGAACGGCTTGCCATGCAGTCCGGCGCGGATCATGTCGCCGAGCAGACTGGGCATCCACAGGCCTGGGCCGTAGACCTCGGTGACACGCAGTGATACGACCTCCATTCCGTACAGCGAGTTGTAAACGGCGCCGAATAATTCGCCGCTCACCTTCGTGACGCCGTATGGCGTCGTCGGTCGGGGAGTCACGGTCTCGTCGACGGGAGTGTCGGGGTCGAGGTTGCCCACCGCGCACTCCGACGAGAAGTTGACGATGCGGCGCACACCCGTCGCGCGGGCGGCCTCGTAGACGGCGAGGGTGCCTTCGGCGTTGGCCTTGAAGGTGGTCCACGGCAGCTCGATGGACACGCCCGGGTGGCTCTGGCCTGCGGTGTGGATGATCCGTTCGACGCTGTGCCGGCGCAGCGTTTCAGTCAGGCGCGGGATGTCGAACAGCTCACCCTGCACAACAGTCAGGCCGTCGCGGGGATCGACCGCGAAGTCGCGGTTGTAGCTGACGACCTTGCCGCCCTCGGCCAGCAGCTGGTTGACCAGATGGCGTCCGACGAATCCACGACCGCCGGTTACGAGTGTGCTCATGGTTGACCAGCATGCGACCCGTCATGGCGTGCATCAACGGACGCAATGTCATAAATACGGCGCGGCTCGTAGGACATACTGTCCGGTGTGATCCTGCGACAGGTTCTCGACCATCCGGTGCTGCAGCAGGCCCGGCCGGTGCTGCTCAGCGGCGACGATCACCTCGACCATGCGGTTCGGTGGGTGCATACCGCCGACCTCTACGACATCGCTCCGCTGTTGCGCGGCGACGAGATCCTGCTGACCAACGGCGTCGGGCTGATCGGGGTGGACGAACCCGGGCGGCGGCTCTATGTGCGCCGGCTGGCGGAGAGCGGCGTCGCCGGCCTGCTGTTCGAGGTCGGCAGAACCTTTGCGCAGGTGCCCCAGGACATGGTGGACGAAGCCCGCGACGTCGGCTTACCCGTCGTCGAACTGCAGCCGGTGCTGCGCTTCACCGAAGTGGCCGAAGCGGTCAACAGCGAGCTCATCGATCGTTCGGTCGCGCGGCTGCGCCACGCCGACGAGATCTCGAGGACACTGTCGGAGGCATTGGCTCGTGGCGCCTCGCTGAGCGAGTTGATCGAACAGATCGGCGCGACGTTGAAGACCTGGGTCAGCCTCAGTGACTACGCAGGCAGAACGGTCGTCGCTGCCGGTCGCGCGACCGATGCGGATCCGAGCTCCGAGGCGCCCGTTCTCGTCGAAGGGACTGCTTGGGGCCGGCTGACCGTCGGTGCAGGCGGTGTTCCCGAGGTGCTGATGGAAGCCGTCATGGACCGCGCCCCAACGGTTTTGGGCCTGTGCCTGATCCGCGAGCAGAAGGATGTCGCGGGCGCGCTTCGTGCTCAGCAGCTACTGCTGGATCAGCTGGGCGCCAATCAGTCCGTCGAGCGCGGGCTGCTCGAGGCCAGAATGCGGGCGGCAGGAGTGGCTACGACTGATCACGAGTACGCGTGTGTCGCGGTAGATCCTCGCCGGGTGGAGTCGGCGGCCAAGATTGTCGATGGGCTCATTCGGCAAGTGGGGCATGGGGTTTTCGGTCTGGTCGAGGGAACGCTGTGTGCGTTGGTCGCCGGACAGACCGACGATGCGTCGCCAAACCTCGCACACGTCATCCGGTCGGCGGCGCGCGACGCGTTGCCCCGGCAAGCCAGACTGTGTGCCGCCGTGGGTCGCGCGGTACGCGACCCCTCCGACCTCCCACGCGCCATGTACGAGGCGCGAGCAACGCTCGCCCTCGGTCAGGACCTCCACGTGAAGCAACCGATCGTCAGCGTTCAGGCGTTGGCGCTCGAACGCATGCTGACCGCGCACGGAAACCTCGATGCCACAAGGCAATTCGTCGATGACCAGATCGGCGTCCTGCAACGGGCGGATTCCGCGAAGAGCGGCCAACTCTCGCACACGCTCGAGGTGCTCGCCGCCTGCGGGGGCAACAAGGCGGAGGCGGCCAAACGCCTTCACATGCGCAGGCAGTCGCTGTACTACCGGCTCGACCAGATCGCCAAACTCCTCGACGTCGACCTCGACGACCCAAAGCAAATGGTCACGCTCGCGGTGGCCGTCACCGCACGGCGAATGTTGGCCGTCGACGGCCGCTAACCGGCAAGCGCCCTGTGCACCTCGTCGGCCGCCCGTTTCCCCGACCGCACCGCACCGTCGAGAAAACCGGTCCATTCATCGGCGGTCTCGGTGCCCGCCCAGAAGATGCCGTCGACTGGCTTGCGCAGCCACGGCCCATACGTCGTCCATGAACCGGTCGGCACTGCGGCCGTTGGGCCGCCCGGCGCGAATTCCTCTGTGCCCCAGCAATGATCGAGATAGTCGATCGGATTTCGGGCGGCCTCGCCGAACAGCGTCGCGAACCCTTCCAGCGCTTGTGCGCGCCGCTGTTCGGCGGGCAGCGGGTCGAACGTACGCGCATCGGTGAAGCCCAACAGGATGCCGGGACCCGCATCGCTCGGGCTGACGTCGAACGTGATGAACACGGGTCCCTCGTCGGAAAGCGCTTCGCCGGAGCAGCCGTCGGCCCGCCAGAACGGGGTCTCGTAGGCGACATACGCCTTGCTCAGATTGCCTTGCGGCCAATGCTCCGTGAGCTTTTCGTACTCGGGTGGCAACGCGGGATCGAACCCGATGCCGGCTCGGTGTTCCGGCGGAATCGCCACGATGACGGCCTTGGCCGCGACGGCGCCGCGATCCGATCCGACCGTCAGGGTGCCGTCGGCGTGCCGTTCGATGCTGCGCACGACCGTGTTCAACACCACCCGCTCGCCGAGCTCTTCGGCCATCCGCACCGCGATCTGTTGCGTGCCACCGGGAAAGCGGTCCTGTTGGGCGCCGCCTTCGACGTCGAGCATGCGGCCGAGCCCGCCGGCGGCCTTCACGTATCGGACTGCGTGCAGCATCGAGACGTCTTCCGGCTCAGCGCCCCACGTGACCCGGGCCATGATCGCCATCAGGTTCCGCGTCGACGCGCTCGCGTGCACGTATCGCAGCCACTCGTCCATGGTCTTGGAGTCGAGGATCTCGGCGATCGGCGACGTCCACGGGTCCTTGACGGGCACCCGTCGGGAGACGCGGTCGAACCGCCACTGGATGCGGGACACGTCGAGCAGCTCGATGATCGACAGCTTGGGAATCGTGCTGCGATACGACCGGACCTTGCCGTGCCACCGGATCAGGTTCTTGCCACGGCTGTATGTGGGTACGGTCTCGCAGCCCAGCTCCTTCGCAAGCGCGATGACGGCGTCCTGCGTCGGCCCGACGAACGTGCCGCCGAGATCGACCGGCGTGTTCGCGATCGTCGTCGTCGACGAACGTCCCCCGACGCGATCGCGGCCTTCGAGGACTACGACGTCGTGCCCGAGACGCACCAGGTCGCGGGCGGCTGACAGCCCCGCGAATCCGGCACCCACGACGACGACGTCGGCATTGGGTGGAATGGTCACGCGACTAGGCTCTCACGTCGTGAAGGTCATGACAGCGCTGTTCGGACCTACAGATGCGATTGAGCGAGCGCACGTGTTGCGGGAGGCGGGCGCCAGCGGGGTCTTCACCTTCGAGGGGCCGCACGACGTATTCACGCCGTTGGCCCTTGCCGCCTCCGTCGAAGACCTTGACCTGATGACGAATGTCGCGATCGCGTTTCCCCGCAACCCGATTCATCTCGCCCACCAAGCCAATGACCTGCAGTTGCTGACAAAGGGGCGCTTCACACTCGGCCTTGGCACGCAGGTGCGCACACAGATCGAGAAGCGGTTCGGCGCCGAGTTCGACCGGCCCGTCGCCAGGATGGCGGAATTGGTGCGCGCACTGCGGGCGATCTTCGCAGCGTGGGACTCCGGCGAACGGCTCGATTTCCGCGGCGAGTACTACCGGCACACATTGATGACCCCCACTTTCAGCCCGGGCACCAACCCGTACGGCCCGCCGCCCATCTATGTCGGCGCGCTCGGCCCGCTGCTGACCCGGGCCACCGCCAAGATCGCCGACGGCCTGCTGGTCATGCCGTTCGGGTCGAAGCGGTTTCTCCAGGAGGCGACGATGCCTGCGGTTCGGGAAGGGCTGGCCGCCGCCGGTCGCGACGCTGACGACTTCGCCGTGGTCCCGGAGATCATCGTCTCGGCGGGCAGCCAGGAAGACCAAGACCACTCCGCCACCCGCAGGCTGCTCGCGTTCTACGGGTCGACGCCTGCCTACCGGCCGGTGCTGGACGTACACGGTTGGGGCGACCTGCAACCCGAGCTCAACGCGCTGTCCAAGCAGGGTCGGTGGGAGGAGATGGGGCAGCTCATCGACGACGACATGCTGCACACCATCGCGGCGTGCGGCAGCCCCGCCGAGATCGCCGCGCATATCCGCGACCGGGTGGCCGGCGTGTCCGACCGGATCTGCATCTACCAGCCGGGACCGATCGCGGTGGAGTCGTTGGCCAGGATCGTCGACGCGCTCAACGGCTGACCCCTATCGTGGTACTCAGCCGGACCAAAGGGGGTTGGGTATGACCGCGACGGACGCCGCGTACTCCGACGTGCTGATCATCGGTGCCGGAATCTCCGGAATCGGAGCCGCGTACCGGATCCACGAGAAGAACCCCGGGCTGTCCTACACGCTGCTGGAGAGGCGTGAGCGCATCGGCGGCACCTGGGACTTGTTCCGGTATCCCGGCATCCGCTCCGACAGCGACATCTTCACGCTCAGCTATCCGTACGAGCCGTGGCGCAGGCCCGAGAACGTGGCCGACGGCGACGATATCCGCGCGTACCTCACCGAAACCGCGCGCAAGAACGGCATCGACGAGCACATCCGGTTCAACACTCGGGTCATCTCCGCGGACTGGGACTCGACCACTGACACGTGGACGGTGCAGACCGAGCAGGACGGCGAGGCCAAGACCTACCGCGGCCGGTTCCTTTTCTTCGGCACCGGTTACTACAACTACGACGAGCCCTACCGGCCGGAGTTCCCCGGCATCGAGGACTTCACCGGCGAGGTGGCGCACCCGCAGTTCTGGCCCGAGTCACTGGACTATGCGGGCAAGCGTGTCGTCGTCATCGGTAGCGGCGCCACCGCGGTCAGCATGATCCCCTCGCTCACCGAGAAGGCCGGGCATGTGACCATGTTGCAGAGGTCACCCACCTACATGCTGTCGATGCCGCGAATCCACCCGGTGGTGCAGGCGATCCGAAAAGTGCTACCGCTCAAGGCCGCCAATCACGTGGTCCGGATGTACAACACTCTCTTCACCGTGATGACCTACGTGGTCGCGCGCAAGGCACCGAAGTTCAGCAGATGGTTGATCCGGGCGCTGGCGAAAAGGAGTCTGCCGGAAGGCTATCCGATCGACACGCACTTCAAGCCGCGATATGACCCGTGGGATCAGCGGTTGTGCCTGATCCTCGACAACGATCTCTATACGGCCGTCGGCGACGGTCGGGCTGAGGTCGTCACCGACACCATCGACCACATCGACGGCGCCGGGATCGTGTTGAAGTCCGGCCGCCGTGTCGACGCCGACGTGATCGTCACCGCGACGGGCCTGCAGTTGCAGGCATTGGGCGGGGTGGCGATCAGCATCGACGGTGCCGAGGTCAAGCCGCAGGACAGGTTCGTCTACAAGGAGCACATGCTCGAGGACATTCCGAATATGGCGTGGTGCGTCGGCTACATCAACGCGTCC
>DATJIX010000081.1:0-11124 GCA_035492865.1 Mycobacterium sp.
GCTGCGCCCGCCCTGGAAAGCATGATCCATGGAGTCTTCGTCGTCGCCGACCTGATGGCCACCGACCAGATCGCGCGCAGCGGAACACAACTCTTGCGAGCCTTCGGTGAGTTCAACGACATAGCCGCGCGCACCTACGGCAGTTGGACTGCGGAGATGACGGAGCGTACCCGCCAGGCGATCGACGAGGGCGACGTCCGAGCCGACGTGGATCCGCGGGCGGTCGGCGAGACGATCGTCGGCGCCATGCTGGGGGCAGAACTGCTGGCGAGCGCGACTACCGCCGGGGCCGACGTACTGAAGCGCGTGGGACGCGTGTGGCAGGTGCTGCTGCCCGCGATTGTCAGCCAGGAGTCGTCGTCCTACTTCGAGGAGTTCCTCGCGCGCGAGTCGATGCGGCACTCCGCTGCTCCTGTGGCCGACTGACTAGAGCTCCTCCACCCACAATTGCTCGGTCAGGTCCTGGAACGTCGCCAGGGCGACCGGATCGTCGCCGCGCAGCAGAGCCGACTTGCTCATCCGCGCGCGAACGATGGAGCCGTCCTGGTGTACGAGCTCGACGATCAGGTTGGCGTACGCACGCACCACTGACACGGCCGATTCGTCGGCGGGCAGGGTGTGAAAAATCTGCCGAAACTTCAACGCACTGACCACATCAGCCGGGTAGCCGAGCATCTCTGCGAATGCCGCGTTCGCGAAGAGGATGGTGCCGTCCTCCGCGATCGCCAGCACTGGCACCGGAAACCGTTCCAGCACCACCAACGCAGGCAACTCTTTTAGAAGCGTCATCGGATCCTGGCCGTCCAGGCCGTCTCGTCGCCGCTCCACGTCCCCGATTATGGCTGGTCCGCGCCACTTCGTCACTCAGAACCGGCCGTGTTCTCAACCGGCCTCGTGCGCGACGCGCTGACCGGCCGCGGTCGCCTGAACGGGCATTAACTTAATCGGACCCGCTGTCACCTACTTAACTAACTAGGTTTACTGTGTCTGCATTGCCTCCGGCAGACAGGGGAATCCGATGGACCTGGCATGGTCGGCGACCGACTTGGCGTTTCGCGATGAAGTGCGCGCCTTCCTAGCCGAGAAGCTGACGCCTGAACTTCGGCAGGCCGGACGCTTGATGACCAGCGTGTACGCCGATCACCAGGCAAGCATGGAGTGGCAGCGGATCCTGCACGAGCGCGGTTGGGCCGCGCCGGCGTGGCCCGTCGAGCACGGCGGCTGCGACTGGAGCCTGACCCAGCACTACATCTTCAGCCGCGAGTCTCAGTTGGCAGGCGCGCCCTCGCTGTCCCCGATGGGCATCCGGATGGTCGCCCACGCCATCGTCAAGTTCGGCACGGACGCGCAGAAGGACTTCTTTCTGCCGCGAATCCTGACCGGCGAAGTGTTCTTCTGCCAGGGCTACTCCGAACCCGAGGCGGGCTCGGATCTGGCGGCACTGACGATGGCCGCGGTCTTGGATGATGGCGCCGGTGAACTGATCTGCACCGGCAGCAAGATCTGGACGACGCACGCAGGCGAAGCGAATTGGATGTTCGCGCTTGTTCGCACATCGAAGACGCAGAAGAAACAGCAGGGCATCACGTTTGTGCTGATCGACATGACCACGCCGGGCATCCAGATCCGGCCCCTGGTGATGACGTCGGGCGAGGAGATCCAAAACCAGGTCTTCTTCGACGAGGTGCGGGTGCCGAAGTCGAACGTGCTCGGGCAGATCGATGACGGCTGGACAGTGGCGAAGTATCTGCTCGAGTTCGAACGCGGCGGCGGCGCAGCATCGCCCGCGCTGCAGGTGATGGCCGAGGAGATTGCGACGGTGGCCGCCGAGCAGCCCGCACCGGGCGGCGGCAGACTGCTCGACGATCCGGCGTTCGCACGCAAGCTCGCCGACGCGCGGATTCGCACCGAGGTGCTCGAGATCCTCGAGTATCGCGTGCTGGCCGCACTCGCGAGTGGCGGTCACCCCGGGCCCGGAGCCTCGATGCTCAAGGTGTTGGCGACCGAGCTGAGCCAGTCGCTCACCGAACTGGCGATGGAAGCCGCCGGTCCGCGCGGACGCGTTTACCAACCCCACGCGACATTCCCGGGTGGGCCGGTGTCCGAGTACGAGCCACCACCGGACGGCTACGTCAGCGGCGATGCGTGGCAGGCCGTCGCGCCGTTGCGCTACTTCAACGACAGGGCCGGCTCGATCTACGCCGGCAGCAACGAAATTCAGCGAAACATTCTCGCCAAAGCGGCCTTGGGGTTGTAAATGGACTTCAATCTGAGCAAGGAACAGGAACTGCTGCGCGACGGGCTGGGCAAGTTCCTTTCGACGCGATACGACCTCGAGAAGAGTCGCGCCGCCGCCAAAACGGGCGCGGGTTGGCAACCCGACATCTGGCGCGGATTCGCCGACGAACTCGGCATCCTCGGCGCTGCGCTTCCCGAAGATCTGGGCGGAATCGGCGGTGGCCCAGTCGAAGTCATGGTGATCGCCGAGGCGCTCGGCCATGCACTGGTGGTGGAACCGTACGTCGACACGGTGGTGGTGGCTGGCGGACTCCTGCAGCGGGCGGGCGGCCCGGCGGCCACCGCGCTGCTGGAGAAGGTGGTGGCAGGAACGGCGATAGTGGCGTTGGCGGCCGCAGAGCCCGGGTCCGGTGAGCACTGGCGGGACGTGTCGACCGTCGCCGCCCGCGAAGCCGATGAATGGGTGCTTACCGGGTCGAAGATCGTGGCGATGAGCGCACCGCTCGCCACACATCTGCTGATAACCGCGCGCACGCCGCGCGGGCTTTCGCTGTTCGTCGTCGAAACCGACTCGGCCGCTTCGGGAATCGAGGCGCACAACTACCGCACCGTCGATGACCGGCGAGCATCGGACCTGGTGTTCGACGGACTGCGGCTGCCCGCGGATGCGCTCCTTGGCGAAGAGGGCGAGGCGTGGCCATCGTTGGACCAGGCACGCGACGAGGGCGCTGCGGCGGTCTGCGCCGAGGCGGTCGGCGGTATGCGAAAGGTGTTGGCCGACACCGTCGAATACTGCAAGCAGCGCCAGCAGTTCGGCCAGCCGATCAGCACCTTCCAGGTGCTGCAGCACCGGATGGTCGACATGTACATGGAAGTCGAGCAGGCCGTGGCGGCGACCTATCTCGCGGTGCTCAACCTCGACGCGGACCCGGACACCCGTGCGCGGGCGGTGTCGGCGGCCAAGGCAACGATCGGCCGGGCTGCCCGATTTGTGGGTCAGCAGGCGGTGCAGCTGCACGGCGGCATGGGCATGACCGAGGAGCTGGCGATCGGCCACTACTTCAAGCGGCTCACCGCTTTGCAATACGAATTCGGCTCGACAGACCACCACGTCGCGCGCTACGCGCAGTTGACGAAGAACTAGTCGCAATTCAGCGCACGGGCATCGCCTTGCCCTCGGTGAGCACCAACAGCTGTTCGTACGACATGGACATCACCGAATCCGCGGTGCCCGCCGCGGTCCAGATGACCGGGTACTGAACCAGCGTCTCGTCCACGATCGTGCGCAACCGGCTCGGGTGACCAGTCGGTGCCACGCCACCGATCACCTGGTCGGTCGCGCTGCGCACCAACTGCGGATCGGCCTTGCGGATCGCGTTCGCGCCGAGCGCACGGGCCAGCAGATCGGTGTCGACGCGGTGCGCGCCGCTGGCCATCACCAGCAGCGGCTCGCCGTCGCAGTCGAACACCAGGCTATTGGCGATCGCGCCGACCTCGCAGCCCAGCTGCGCCGCCGCGGCAACCGCGGTCTTGGCGTCGGCATCCAGGATTTTGATGTTGGGCTCAACGCCCGCGGCGGCCGTCGCGGTCGCCACCCGAGAATTTCGCTTGTCCACGTTTCGTAGGGTAGGGGTGTGAGCTCGCGTGGATGGATCCTGTTCCTCGCGATGAGCATCATCTGGGGCATCCCGTACCTGATGATCAAGATCGCCGTCGAAGGCGTGTCGGTTCCGGTGCTCGTCCTCGCCCGCACCGCGGTCGGCGCGGCGGTGCTGCTGCCGCTGGCGTTCAACCGGCAGACCCTGACGATCGTGCGCACCCACTGGAAAGCTCTGCTGGGGTTCGCGTTCTTCGAGATCATCGCCGCGTGGTGGCTGCTTTCGGACGCCGAACGCCATCTGACCAGTTCGATGACCGGCCTACTCATCGCCGCATCACCCATCATCGCCGCGGTCCTCGACCGCTTCACCGGCGGTGAACGGCTTGGCTACAAACGCATCATCGGTCTATCGATCGGCATCTCGGGGGTGGCGGTGCTGGCCGGGCCGCACATCGGCGGCAGCACCTGGCCGATCATCGAGGTGTTGATGGTGGCCACGTGTTATGCGATCGCCCCGCTGATCGCCGCACGCTACCTCGCCGACGTGCCCGCGCTTCCGATGACCGCGGTATGCCTCGGCTTCGCCGCGCTGGTGTACGCCGCGCCTGCAGCGGCCACCTGGCCCCACGAGATGCCGTCCACCCGAGTGCTTTTGGCACTGGGGGGGCTGGCCATCATCTGCACGGCGCTGGCGTTCCTCGTGTTCTTCGCGCTCATCCGCGAAGTTGGAGCCGCGCGTGCGCTCGTGTTCACCTACATCAACCCCGCGGTGGCCCTGGCCGCCGGCGTCATCGTGTTGCACGAGCCGCTGACGGCGTGGAACGTGGCAGCGTTGGCCCTGATCATGGCGGGTTGTGTGCTCGCGACCCGGCGACACCCGCAGGCAGAACCCGAAGTCGTGACGGAGGCGACCGCGGCGCCGCGGTGAGGCCTGGTCAGCTTCGCATTCTGCACACCCACATGTGTTGGATGTGTGATCCTTAGCCTGGGCGTGGAATGAATCGGCGGTCGGGGGACCTATTGCACACCTTCGTTCGTGGCCAGGCACGTAAGTGAAGCCCGCGCCGTTCGACTACCACTGCCCCGGTGAGCTCTCGGAGGCGGTCGCAATACTGCAGCAGTATGGCGACGAGGCCAAGGTGCTGGCAGGCGGCCAAAGCCTGATCCCCCTTCTATCGCTGCGCCTTTCACGGTTCGACCACCTTGTCGACCTGCGGGCGATCGAGAAACTCCGCGGCGTTACGACCGACAACGGCTCGATTCGGGTGGGAGCCATGACCACTCAAGCCAACCTGGCCCGAAGCGAAGACGCCGCCGCGGTGCCCCTGCTGGGCAAGGCGACGTCGCACATCGGCCACTATCAGATCCGCAATCGCGGCACGATCGGCGGCTCTCTTGCGCATGCCGACCCCGCGGCGGAATACCCTGCGGTGGCGCTGGCGCTCGACGCCTCATTCGAGGTCGTCGGACCAAGTGGCAGCAGGCGCATTCCCGCGGCTGACTTCTTCATGTCGACCTGGGTGACGGCCATCGAGCCGGACGAGGTCTTGGTGGCGGCCCACTTTCCCGTCTGGTCGGGCAACTGCGGCTGGGCAGTCGCTGAACTCGCTCGCCGCGCGGGCGACTTCGCGATGTGCGGCGCCGTGTGCGGTATCCAACTCGACGGCCAACGTGTGAACCGAGCGGCGCTGGCGTTGTTCGGCGTCGCAAGCGCACCCGTGCGCGCACACGCCGCCGAATCGGTGCTCACAGGGACGTCGGTGGATGATCTCGACCTGACGGAAATCGGCACAGCGGTCGCCGCCAGCCTGGATCCGCCAAGTGACGTCCATGCGTCCGGTGAACAGCGTAGAAGGATGGCCAAAACCCTTGTGCCGCAGGTTCTTGCGGCCGCGATCGATGAGGCGAGAAATGCGTGACATAGCGCTGAATGTGACGGTCAATGGGGAACGGCTCTCCCGCACGGTGGAGGCGCGGCGCACGCTCGCGGATTTCTTGCGCGACAACCTGTCTCTGACCGGCACACATCTGGGCTGTGAACACGGCGTCTGCGGGGCGTGCACGGTATTGGTGGACGGGGATGCGGTGCGCTCCTGCCTGATGTTCGCCGCGCAGGCCGACGGTGCCGAGGTGACGACGATCGAGGGGCTCTCAGAGCACAACGGCGAGCTGACCCCGATCCAGGCCGCCTTCCAGGCCGAGCATGCACTTCAATGCGGCTTTTGCACACCGGGTTTCGTCGTCTCGGTGCACGCCTTCCTGGCCCAGAATCCGCATCCGTCCGACGACGAGATTCGCGATGCACTGTCGGGCAACCTCTGCCGTTGCACCGGATACCAAGGGATCATCGCCGCGGTGAAACGCGCAGCGGACAACGGGAGTTCGTCGTGACCGCCGGCCGGTTCATGGGGCAGGCGATCGCCCGATCGGAAGATCCGCGCCTGCTGACCGGACGCGGCCGCTACATCGCCGACGTGGTGGTACCCGGTGCATCCGACGCGGCGTTTCTGCGCAGCGAGGTGGCCCGTGGCCGCATCCTCAATCTCGATGTCGAGGCGGCCCGGTCGGCGCCCGGCGTACGAGCCGTCTACACGGCTGCCGACCTCAACCCGCTGGTGCACGACATCACGACGGCAGGCATGCCGGATGCACCCTTTCCACCGAAGTACTGCCTGGCCGAGAACGACGTCCGGTTTGTCGGCGACCCCATTGCCCTCGTCATCGCAGAGAATCGTTACCTCGCCGAGGACGCCGTCGAGCTCATCGACGTGGAGATCGAGCCGCAGGATCCGGTACTCGACGTAGCGGCCGCCTGCAATCCCAACAGCGCACTGGTGCATCCGGAAGTCGGCACCAACACACCGCAGACCATTCCTCAGTTCGGCGACCCCGAACTCGAACAGGCCTTCGCGGATGCGGCTCACGTGGTCCGCGACACCATCGTGATGCACCGCTATGTGCAGGTTCCGATGGAGTGCCGCGGCATCATCGCCGACTGGGACCCGTACAGCGAAGAGCTGACCGTGTGGAGCTCGACCCAGAGCGTGCACGGGGTACAGACATTCCTGGCCGGATTGCTCGGCATCGGCACCAACAAAATTCGGGTCCTGCAGCCAGACGTCGGCGGCGGGTTCGGGCAGAAGACCAGCATCAATCGCGATGAGTGGGCGGTGGTGCTGGCCGCTGTGCGGTTCGGAAGGCCGGTGCGCTGGATCGAGGACCGACGCGAGAACCTGACGGCGGCGGCCCACGCGCGTGATGAGTCGATGGACCTCTCCATCGCACTGAACGGCGACGGGACCGTCACCGCCATCCGCGGTGACTACGTCGAGAATATCGGCGCATATCAGACGATGGGATCCAGCGGGATGGGCGCCTTCCTGGCCCCGTTCCTGACGAACGCGTACAAGATCCCGAAGGTCGGGTTCGGGAGTCGGGCCGTCTACACCAACACCTGCGGCAAGGCGCCGTACCGTGGCCCTTTCCTGATGTACGCGGTCGGCATCGAGCAGTTGATGGACACCGCTGCCCGACAAATCGGAGTCGACCCGCTAGAGTTGCGCCGCCGCAACGTCATCCGAGCCGAGGACCTGCCGTACACGTTGCCCAGCTTCTTGTGCTACGAGTCGATCACACCCGCGGAGACACTCGACGCGGCCGCGTCGATGATCGATTACGACGGCTTCCGGGCCGAGCAGGCAGCCGCCCGAGATCAGGGGCGCTACCTCGGCATCGGTATCAGCCTGTGCGTCGAACCGTCGGCCATTGCGTTCAGTTTGATGGGCACCGAGGCCGCGACGGTTCGCATGGATTTCACCGGTAAGGTCACGGTGGCGATCGGAAGCTCGAGCACGGGAATGAGTGTCGCGACAACCATGAAACAGGTTGTCGCGGAGCAACTTGGCTGTTCGCTCGACGACATCACCATCATCCAGGGTGACACTGCCACCACTCCCTATGGCGCAGGCACATCGGGCAGCCGCAGCGCGGTGCTGTACGGCAACGCGGTGGCGGGGGCCAGCGTCGAACTGCGGTCGAAACTGCTTGCGATCGCCGCGGATGCACTCGAGGCGGCAGTCGACGATCTCGATGTCGAAGACAGCCGCATCTTCGTCCGCGGCACGGCAACCAAGGGAATGAGTTTCACCGAACTGGCCCAGGTGGCCTATGCAGGCCATGACATGGTGCCGCCCGGTGCGGCGCCGGGACTGGAGGCGTCGCACCGCTACAAGGCGCCAACCTTCACGTTCTCCAACGCGTGTCACATCTGCACCTGCGAGGTCGACATCGACACCGGCCGGGTGACGATCCTGCGGTACGTCGTCAGCGAGGACTGCGGGCGGATGATCAATCCGAAGGTGGTGGAGGGTCAGGTCTTTGGCGGCGTGGTCCAGGGATTGGGCGGAGTGCTCTACGAGCACATGATCTACGACGACGACGGCAATCCGCTCACCAGCACCTTCGTCGACTATCTGCTGCCCACCGCTTCCGAGGCGCCCACGATCGAGGTCGGCCATATCGAGTCCCCTGGCCCAAACCCATTGGGCGTCAAAGGAATGGGAGAAGGTGGCGCGATTGCGTCACCCGCCGCGGTGGTCAACGCCGTCGCCGACGCGCTCGCCCCTCTCGGCGTCACCATCTCCGGCTCACCTCTCGGCCCGAAGCAGATCCTCGATTTGGTCGCCGCCGCGAGCCACTAAGAGCCCGGCTTACTTCGAGTCGACTTCGTCCTGATACTTCTTTGTCATGTGGTCGATCGCCTGAAGCTGGGTCTGGGCGAGGTCGTCCCGCACCTCACTCGCGCGCGCCGCAGCGTCCAGCGTCGGCTGCGCCTGCCCTTGGAAGTGCGGAATGACCTCGGCCGCAAAGAGTTCAGCGGATCGTTTGGTCGCCGCCGGGTTCGCCCATTCGTGTCCCATCTGCAGGAAGCAGCCGAAACCACCGGACTGATCCCACAGCCGCTGCACCTGGGCGCGCGCCTGCTCGGGCGTGCCGATCACGCCCGCGCCCGCGTCGTTGATGACATTGATCATTTCGTCGATCTGATCGCCAGGGATGGTCATCTGCGGGAACGCCGCGACCTTCTGGAAGTACCGGAACCACGGCTCGATCCCAAATCGAACGTCGGCGCGGGCCTGTTCCTCGGTCTCGGCGATGTGCATCGGCCCGACCAACGTCCAGTTGTTGCGGTCGACCTGCGTGCCGAATACCGCCGCCCGCTCCTCGACGATTCCCCAGTGAAACGCGAGCGCATCGAAGCCCTCGACCACCAGCGTGGCGCCGATCGACAACAGGCCGACGCCATGCTTACCTGCCAGCCGCGCACCCGTCGGCGAGGCCACCGCCGCCACCGCCAACGGAATGCCGCCGCCGGAATACGGCGCGAGTTGCAGCCGCGCATCGATCAGCTCGTGGGTGGGAGTTTTCGCCGACACCGTCTCCCCCGCCAACAGGCGCACAACGATGTCGAGGTTGGTCTCCAGCAGCTCGCGAGTGTCGGTCGGGGTCAGGCCGATCATCGCGCTGTCGCTTGGCAGCGACCCCGGTCCCATTCCGCCGATGATGCGGCCATGGGTGAGGTGGTCGAGCAACATCAAGCGGTCGGCGACCCACAGCGGGTTGTGGTACGCCAGCGAGATCACGCCCGTGCCGAAACGGATTCGCTTCGCGCGCTCCGCAGCTGCGGCGATGAAGATCTCGGGCGAACTGATGATCTCGCTGCCCGCGGAGTGGTGCTCGCCGTACCAGACCTCGTCGAAGCCGAGCGCGTCGAGATGCTCGGCGAATTCGAGGTCGCGCTGCAGGGCCAGCGTCGGGTTGGTGCCCGCGCGGTGGAACGGGGCGATGAAATATCCGAACCTCAACCTGGCCATTGACCGCCTCCTTGCGTCGAGCAATCACTAGATCAGACCCACTTTCGCACGACGTCGTCGCTTGATGTGCGACAGTTCGCCGATGACGGGAAACGTCGCCGTGATCGGCGCCGGGCCCGGTGGGCTCGTCGCTGCGCGCTGGCTGCTGGCACAGGGGTTGGAGCCGACGATCTTCGAACAGGCACCGACGCTGGGCGGACAGTGGAGCGGGCTTCCCGGGCACAGCGGTGTGTGGCCGACGATGCACACCAACACCAGCCGCATCCTGACGGCCTTCAGCGACCTCGAGCACGAGACCGACCTTGTCCATCCGTCGGGCCGCGACATTCTCGACTACCTCCATCGCTACGCCGCGACGTTCGGGCTCCTGTCGCGCATCCGGCTCGGCGCCCGCGTCGACTTGCTCAGCCGATGCGACGACGGGTGGGCGGTGCAACAGGGCGGCTCGACCGAGCGGTTCGATCGAGCGGTGGTGGCGACCGGCAGGTTCCAATGCCCCACCATCCCAACGGTTCCCGGGCTCGACACATTCACCGGCTCGGCGGGTGTGACCTCCACGTACCAGTACCGGGTTCCCGGGCCTTACGTCGACAAGCGTGTGCTCGTTGCAGGCGGCGCGATCAGCGCGCTGGAGATCGCGGCCGAACTGGTCCACGTCGGTGCGGCGCGCGTGGTCCTGACCCAGCGCCGCCAGCGCTACGTGCTGCCCAAGTTCGCCGCGGGTGTCCCGTCCGACCATCGGATCTTCACGCGTTACGGCACGATCGCGGACGAGCGGCTGCCCACGGCGGAGATCGACCGACAGTTGAAAGAGATAGTCGTCGAGGCGGGCGGGAGCCCCGAGCAATACGGTGCGCCGGCGCCGGACCCGTCGTTGTTCGCCGCGGGTGTCACCCTGAGCCAGGATTACCTGCCGCTGGTGGCGGACGGCCGGATCACGGTGCGACCGTGGATGCGTTCCGTCGCCGGCACCGAGGTGACGTTCGCCGACGGGACTGCCGAGGAGTTCGACGGCATCGTCTTCGGCACGGGGTTCGATCTTCACCTGCCGTTTCTGAGTCGCGATGTGCGCGCGGTCCTCGGCATCGACGCGGTGCACCTCGAGGCTGATCGCTATACCTTTCACCCCGACCTGCCGGGGCTGGCCTTCGTCGGCATGTGGGAACAGTCGGGTGGCTATTTCGTGCCGCTGGAGCTGCAGGCGAGGTGGATCGCCTACACGTGGGGCGGCGCGGTGCCCGCGCCGAGTGCGCCAGACCAGCGGGCAGCCGTCGACGGGCATCGCGCCCAGCGCGGGCTCCCGCAGAAGACCCGGATGAACCTGGCGACGGTCGCCTTCGCGCGAGCGGCAGGCGTCGAGCCCCATCTGGACAATTGGCCGCACCTGCGTCGCGCCCTGCTCTTCGGCCCGCT
>DATJIX010000082.1:0-7672 GCA_035492865.1 Mycobacterium sp.
ATCTTCTTCATCCTGTTGCCGATCGCGCTGTACAAGACGGGCGGGATCTCCGGCCTTGCCGAGAAGCTGCCGGCAGACGCGACGTCGTTCACGTCGATCGGCGGCGACACCATCCTGACCTACTTCGTCATCTACACGTTCGGACTGCTGATCGGTCAGGACATCTGGCAGCGGGTGTTCACCGCACGCAGCCCCGGCGTGGCCCGCTGGGCAGGCGCAGGCGCGGGCGTGTACTGCCTGCTCTACGCGGTGGCCGGGGCCGTGATCGGAATGGCCGCAAAGGTGCTGTTGCCCGCCCTGGAGTCCCGCGACGACGCCTTTGCGCAGTTCGTCGAGCAACAGCTGCCGCCGGTGCTGGCAGGCTTGGTCCTGGCCGCAGCGCTGGCCGCGGTGATGTCGACATCCAGCGGCGCGCTGATCGCCACCGCGACGGTGTTCAGCCAGGACATCGTGGCCCCGCTGAGGCACCGCGACATCGAAGCGGGCAGCGAGCACGACCACATCCGCAACAACCGGCTTTACGTCTGCGGGTTCGGCATCGTGATGGTGATCATTGCGTGTGTGCTTCAGGACGTGGTCGCGGCGCTGACCGTGGCCTACGACATCCTGGTCGGCGGGCTGTTGGTCCCGATCCTCGGCGGTCTGATCTGGCGGCGCGGTACCAACGCAGGGGCGGTGGCGGCCATGGCCGTCGGCACCGTCGCAACGCTGGCGACGATGATCTACCTGGGCGACATCTACGCCAACGAGCCGATCTATGTCGGACTGGCGTCGGGGCTGGCGGTCTATCTGATCGGAAGCCTGGTCAGTAAGCCCACCGACCCCGAGGTGCTTGCCGAGTGGGATCGCCGCAGCCGCGGGCAAGACACCGAAGCGGTGCCGGCCTCCGTTTCCTAGATTTGCTAAACGGCGACGGGTTTAACCACCTGGCGGTACGCGCCAGCAAAGTCTGCGACTCGCCGTCAGATGACAACAGGAGACGTCAATTCATCGATCGCGTCAATATTAATGTTTGCCAGCTCAGGGACTTTTTCGACAATACCTGAGTGTTTGTGGGAAAACTCCCAGCCAAATATGTTTGCCAGATGCTTCTCAAGTAACGATTTGGGCGTTACTGTGTTCCTCACCACCCATCAACTGTGGCTAAGGGGAACCAAATGTCCAAACTTCGTCCGCTCGTCATCTTCGGTTGTTCGCTAGCCGGCGCCAGCGCCATCGCGCTTGCCGCCCCAGCGGTCTCCTCGGCTGACAACTGCCTGCTAGGTGTCCAGGGCCTGGTCTGCACCAGCGGGATCTTGAACAGCAACACGCTCGGCCCGAACATCGGCATCGGCAACAGCGGCGGCTTCAACGGCGGCATCCTGAACTCCGGCGTCGGCAACGTCGGCATCCTCAACCAGGGCGTGCTCAACCAGGGCGTCGGCAACCTGGGAACCGCCAACCAGGGCATCCTCAACGGCGGTACCGCACGGCAAGGCATCCTCAACTTCGGCGGCGGCAGCCTGCTCGGCCTTGCTCCTGGCGGTCATCTGCTGGGGATCGGCGGCTAAGGCACGGGGCGCGAAGCGCGGAGTGACGGGCGGGTTCTTCGGGACTCGCCCGTTACTCGTTTGTACAGTGCCCTCGGTGAGACTCGAACTCACACTGGCTGGGTTTTGAATCCAGTTCCTCTGCCAATTGGGATACGAGGGCGCCGCGTTTTCTCGCGGGTTACCACCATAGAGGATGCCCCGCGGTCGCTGATCGGGCGTGGGACCGCCACAATGTGTGCCATGACAGTGTCACCGACCGACGCCGAAAAGCCGCGCCGCGTTCTCGTCGCCGAAGACGAGGCGCTCATCCGGCTGGACTTGGCCGAGATGCTGCGCGAAGAGGGTTATGAGATCGTCGGCGAGGCCGGGGACGGCCAGGAGGCGGTCGATCTGGCCGAGAGCCTGCGGCCCGACCTGGTGATCATGGACGTCAAGATGCCGCGCCGCGACGGCATCGACGCCGCGGCGGAGATCGCAGGCAAGCGGATCGCGCCGATCGTCATCCTCACCGCGTTCAGCCAGCGCGACCTGGTCGAGCGGGCGCGTGACGCCGGCGCCATGGCGTATCTCGTCAAACCGTTCAACATCACCGACCTCATCCCGGCGATCGAGGTGGCGGTGAGCCGGTTCAGCGAGATCGCGGCGCTGGAGAACGAGGTTGCCTCGCTTTCCGACCGGTTGGAGACCCGCAAGCTGGTGGAACGCGCCAAGGGTTTGCTGCAGTCGAAACAGGGGATGACCGAGCCCGAGGCGTTCAAGTGGATTCAGCGCGCCGCGATGGACCGCCGCACCACGATGAAGCGCGTCGCCGAGGTGGTGCTCGAAACGCTTGATACGCCGGAGAAGGCGTAAATACTGCGTTTCCGACGCGCCGTTGACAGCGATTTAGCAGCCGGTCAGCGGTGCGCGTTTTCCAACATCACGCGACATGGCCCCCCGTTGGCTATGGTCGTCCCGAAGCATCGCCGCCCCGGCTGAAAAGGGCTGGTGCGCAGATGCCGACAAAAACATTGACCCGGAGGTGGAGCGTGCGCGGACGCGTGGCACGGAATGTATTTGCTCTCGGTAGTGCGGGTTTGGTTGTGCTCGGCATTGCCGGCTGCCAACAATCCGAGCCGAGCAGTGGTGGGGGAGGCACGGCGCAGACGGATCTCAAGATCGTCGAGCAGGTGCAGATCGATGAGCAGGGCAAGGAGGTCAAGGCGGACCAGACCGCGGCTGCCGCAGATCCCGCAGGGGACGGCAAGGCCACCTGCCCGCCGGTGTCGATCGCGATGGCGGGGGCGCTCAACGGCCCGGACGCTGCGCTCGGCATCAACATCAAGAACGGCGTGCAGCTGGCGATCGACAAGCACAACGCGGCCAACCCTGGCTGCCAGGTGCAGCTGAAGCCGTTCGACACCGAGGGCGATCCGCAGAAGGCCACCGCGATCGCCCCGCAGATCGTCGACGATCAGTACACGATCGGCCTCGTCGGCCCGGCGTTCTCCGGTGAGACCAAGGCCACCGGCACCGTGTTCGATCAGGCCGGTCTTGTCGCCACCACCGCGTCGGCGACGAACCCGACGCTGTCCGAGAACGGCTGGAAGACCTTCTTCCGGGGCCTGGCCAATGACGCGGTGCAGGGCCCTGCGGTCGCCAACTATCTGAAGAACACGTTGGGCTACAAGAAGATCTGCGTGATCGACGACAGCACCGATTACGGCCTCGGTCTGGCCTCCGCGGTTCGTCAGACGCTCGGCCCGATCGCCGATTCGGGTTGCAACATCTCGGTGAAGAAGGGCGACAAGGACTTCTCCGCCGCGGTGACGCAGGTCAAGGGCGTCAGCCCGGACGCGGTGTTCTACGGGGGCTACTACTCCGAGGCAGCGCCGCTGACCCAGCAGCTCAAGGACGGCGGCTTCGCGGGAACCTTCGTGTCGGCCGACGGCACCAAGGATCCGGAGTACGTCAAGCAGGGCGGCGAAGCGACCAAGGGCGCGATTCTGTCCTGCCCGTGCGGCCCTGCCACCGGAACGTTCGCCGATGAGTACAAGAAGAAGTTCAACGCCGACGCAGGCACGTACAGCGCCGAGGGCTACGATCTCGGCACCATCCTGGTGAAGGGCATCGACTCGGGCGCCATCACGCGGCCGGCGCTGCTGGACTTCGTCAAGAACTACAACGGCCAGGGTGTAGCGCGTAAGTACCAGTGGACCCCGACCGGTGAGCTCACCACCAACCTCATCTGGATCTTCAAGGTTCAGTAGTCGCTCCAGCGAAGCGCGTCCGAGACCGAAAGGCTCGGACGCGTTTTCGCTAGAGACGCGTTGGGAGCAAGAGACAGCTAGAGACACTGTTGCGAGGAGAGCCGCCGCCGGATGATTCACGAGTGCCTAGATCGCGGGGCCCAGTACGCCTGCCTGGCCGCCAACATCAACTTCAACTTAGAAGGCTTGCGAATCGGCTTCTGGCAGTTGACGATCGACGGGCTCGCGTGGGGCGCGATCTATGCCTTGGTGGCCGTCGGCTACACGCTGGTGTTCGGCGTACTGAGGTTGATCAACTTCGCCCACTCCGAGATCTTCATGCTCGGCATGTTCGGCGCGTACTTCGCGCTCGACATCATCATGGGCTTCACGCCCAGCGGCAACGCCTATAACAAGGGCATCGCGCTGACGATCTTGTATCTGGCGATCGCCATGCTGTTCGCGATGTTGGTGTCGGGCTCGGCGGCGGTAGGGCTGGAATTCGTTGCGTACCGGCCGTTGCGAAGACGCGGTGCCCGTTCGTTGACGTTCCTGATCACCGCGATCGGCGCCTCGTTTGTGATGCAGGAATTCGTCCACTTCATCCTGCCGCACATCATCAAGGGCTATGGCGGCAGCAACGCACAACAGCCCATCATCCTGGTGCAGCCGAAGACGCAGTTTCACATCTTCAGCGCCACGGTCTCCAACGTGACCATCGTGATCATCGTCGCGGCGTTGATCTTGGCGGTGCTCACCGATTACGCGATCAACCGGACGAAGTTCGGCCGCGGCATCCGTGCCGTTGCCCAGGACGCGACGACGGCCACGCTGATGGGGGTGTCCCGCGAACGCATCATCATGACGACGTTTCTGATCGGCGGCGTGCTCGCCGGCGCCGCGGCGCTGCTGTACACGCTCAAGGTTCCGCAGGGAATCATCTACTCCGGCGGATTCCTGTTGGGTATCAAGGCATTCTCCGCGGCGGTGCTCGGTGGCATCGGCAACCTACGCGGTGCCCTGCTCGGTGGGCTGCTGCTGGGCATCATGGAGAACTACGGGCAAGCCGTGTTCGGCACCCAATGGCGCGACGTGGTGGCGTTCGTACTGCTCGTTCTCGTGCTGCTGTTCCGCCCGACCGGGATACTCGGTGAAAGCCTCGGGAAGGCACGGGCATGAGCGTGACCGACAAAGTTCTCGCGCCGGGCGACCGACTGCGAGAGTGGTGGGACGGCCTATCGCGCGTGCAGAAGTGGGCCTTCGGCATCCTGCTGTTCGGGGCGCTCGCGCTGCTGCCGCTGTACACGCCGCCGTTCCTGGACACTCCGGGCATCAGCTTCGGCGGCACCATGGCCCAGTTCGCCATGGTCGCGATCATCGCGATCGGGCTGAACGTGGTGGTCGGCCAGGCCGGTCTGCTCGACCTCGGTTACGTCGGCTTCTACGCTGTCGGCGCATACACCGTCGCGCTGCTCACCAGCCCCAACAGCCCGTGGAACCAGGTCGGCCCCACCGGGATGTTCAGCGCACCATGGGCCTGGTTGTCATGTGTGCCGCTGGCGATGGCCATGACCGCACTGGCGGGTCTGATCCTCGGCATCCCGACGTTGCGTCTGCGCGGTGACTATCTGGCGATTGTCACGCTGGGATTCGGCGAGATCATCCGACTGATGGCCGACAACCTCTCCGACATCACCAACGGTCCGCGTGGGCTGAGCCAGGTGGCGTTCCCGCGGCTGGGGGAGAGCGAGAAACTTCCCGAAGGTGTGTTCTCCAACGGAAATTCGTCGGGCCATGCCAATTACGGCACCTGGTGGTTCTGGCTCGGCCTCGTGCTGATCGTCGCCATCCTGCTGCTGGTCGGCAACCTGGAACGCAGTCGGGTCGGCCGCGCGTGGGTCGCCATCCGCGAGGACGAGGACGCCGCGGAAGTGATGGGCGTGAACACCTTCCGGTTCAAGCTGTGGGCGTTCGTGATGGGGGCGGCCATCGGTGGGTTGTCCGGCGCGCTGTACGCGGGCCAGGTGCAGTACGTCGCGCCACCGAGCTTCAACATCATCAACTCGATGTTGTTCCTGTGCGCGGTGGTGCTCGGCGGGCAGGGCAACAAGCTCGGCGTGATCTTCGGGGCGTTCGTCATCGTCTATCTGCCGAACCGGTTGCTCGGCGTGCACTTCCTTGGCATCAACATGGGCGACCTGAAATACCTCTTCTTCGGTCTCGCCCTGGTGGTCATGATGATCTTCCGTCCCGCGGGTCTGTTCCCGGTCCGCCAGAAACTGCTGGCCTACGGAATGGCCGCACGCGATCTGCTGCGAACGCCGCCGGGGGAGAAGGAGCCGGCGGCGTGACGATCGAAGAACTGGCGGGCGTCCATCGCGAGATACATGTCGCCGAGGGTGAAGTCCTCTTGGAGACAAAGGATTTGACGATGAAGTTCGGCGGGCTGGTGGCGCTGGACTCGGTGACCTTCAACATCCGTCGCGGGGAGATCCTCGGCCTGATCGGGCCCAATGGCGCGGGGAAGACCACCTGCTTCAACGCGATCACGGGGGTGTACCGGCCGAGTTCGGGCACGGTGATCTTCGACGGGGCGCCTCTTGGCCGGATCAAACGCCACCAGATCACCCGCAAGGGCATCGCCCGCACCTTCCAGAACATCCGGCTGTGGGGTGAGATGACGGCGCTGGAGAATGTCGTCGTCGCCACCGACGCGCGGCACAAGACCTCGGTGCCCGGTGCGCTCGTCCGCACGTCGCGTCATCGTCGCGAGGAGAAGACGGCGATCGAAAGGGCGGCGGCACTGCTGCACTTCGTCGGCATCGCCCACCGCGGTGAGGAGAAGGCGAAGAACCTGCCGTACGGCGATCAGCGGCGACTCGAGATCGCCCGAGCGCTGGCGACCGAGCCGAAGCTGCTGTGCCTCGACGAGCCTGCCGCCGGGTTCAACCCGAGCGAGAAGGCTGCATTGATGGAGTTGATCCGCAAGATCCGCGACGACGGATACACCGTGCTGCTCATCGAGCACGACATGCGAGTGGTCATGGGTGTCACCGACCGCATCGTGGTTCTCGAGTTCGGTCGCAAGATCGCCGACGGCCTGCCCGCGGAGATCCGCGAAGACCCGAAGGTGATCGCCGCTTACCTGGGGGTGCCCGATGACGAACTCTAACGACACCGACGAACGCCCGATTCTGCTCGAGGCCCGCGACGTCGTCGTGCACTACGGACGGATAGAGGCGCTGCACGGTGTGTCGGTGGTGGTGCGCGAGGGTGAGCTGGTGACCCTGCTCGGCGCCAACGGCGCGGGCAAGACCACGATGATGCGGGCGATTTCGGGGCTGCGCCCGCTGACCTCTGGATCGGTGTGGTTCGACGGTCAGGACATCAGCCGCGTCAAGGCTCACAAGCGCGTGACCGACGGCCTTATCCAGGCGCCGGAAGGCCGCGGCGTGTTCCCAGGCATGACGGTGACCGAGAACATCGAAATGGGTTGCTACGGGCGAAAGTTCGCATCCAAGGCCGAGCACAAGGAGAAGCTGGACTGGGTGCTGGAGACGTTCCCGCGGCTGGCCGAACGCAAGAACCAGGTGGGCGGCACGCTGTCGGGCGGCGAGCAGCAGATGCTGGCGATCGGGCGGGCGCTGATGGCCAGACCGAAGGTGCTGCTGCTCGACGAGCCGTCGATGGGCCTGGCGCCGATGGTGATCTCGCAGATCTTCAAGATCATCGCCGAGATCAACGCGCAGGGCACCACGGTGTTGCTCGTCGAGCAGAACGCGCAGCAGGCGCTGAGCCGTTCCGACCGCGCCTACATCCTGGAGACCGGTGAGGTCACCAGAGAGGGCAACGCGCGAGAGTTGTTGGCCGACGACAGCATTCGCGCCGCTTACCTCGGCGTGGCCTAACCGC
>DATJIX010000083.1:0-6449 GCA_035492865.1 Mycobacterium sp.
CAGCCATTCCGAACCGACCTTCAGCCCGGTCCGGTCGGCCAGGTCGTCGTCGATCGTCACCATCGCATTCGACTCGATCGTGAACGGTGCCCCCGTTGCGAACGCGAGCAGGTCGTTGATCGACATCACGTCCTGTGCATACGAATTCGTCGCGGGCCGCGGCACGACGAGAGTGCCTGCGCGGGGCCGCGATGCGACCAGATTGTCGTCGCGCAGCCGACGCAGTGCCTCGCGGATTGTGTAGCGGCTCACCGCGAACCGCTCACACAGTTCGTGTTCGGTGGGCAATTGAGAGCCGACCGGATACACGCCGTCGACGATCTCCTTGCGCAGGGTACGCGCGACCTGAAGGTAGCGGTGGTCGGCTGGCGAGACTGTCACGTGTCCACCCGTCGAAGCGCCAGCACGCTGCCGTCGCCGTCCGCCGACACATAGAGGGTGCCGTCCGGACCCGCGGTGATGCCCGCGAACGGGCCCTGGGGCCCGGAGAACGGCGGAAGTCCCTTGAGTGGCTTGGGTTCTACTCCTGGTGGCGGCCCGACGGGCAGGCCAGAGGCGACGGCGCGGCGGCCGCCGGTGTCGAGGTCGACCGCGATGACCTCCTTGGCGTCCGCGTCGACGATGTAGAGCGTTCCGTCGGCCACCAGGATCCCTTGCGGTCGCTGCAGGCCGTCGACCACCGTCTCGGTCGCCCCGGCCAGCCGCACCACCCGACCCGCACCGGATTCGGATACTAAAGGGATGCCGTTCGGGTCGAATGCGACGCCGACCGGATCCTGCAGTCCAGATGCCAGCACCTCCGTAGTGCCCGACCGCAGCGCGTGTACGCGACCCGTGCCGAGCTCGGCGAAGACGATGACGTCGCCGGGGCCGATCGCCACTCCATAGAGTTGGTCGAATCCGTCTGCGAGATAGTCTGTCTCGCCATCACCGGGACGGTAGCGGGCGATCTGGCCCCCTGAGGTCGCGACCACGAAGGTGCCGGGCCCCGCGGGAGCCAAGCCGCGCAGGAAGCCGGGATATCCCGGCGTGAACAGCATCCCGACCGTCTGCAGTGATCCGCCGGGGCCGACCGAGTACAAGTAGGTGCCGTCTGCGACATAGAGGTTGCCGTCGTCACCAAACGCCAGATCCAGCGGCCAGTTCAAGCCGCCGGGCAACACGGTCCGGGTCTCGCCGCCCGCGAGCACCTCGGTGATCTCGCCGGAGATGTTCGACACGAGCAACCGGCCGTCGACAAAGGTGCAGTTGTCCAGCCCTGGGCTGAGCTGGGCGAGCAGCGTCTGCTCACCGTTGCGCGGGTCGATGCGCAGCACCTGGCCGCTGGCCACTTGAGTGGAGACGATGTAGCCCTCCGCATCGAACTTCACCGAGTCCGGCACGCCGAGGTCAGCTGCAACCCGTTGCGGTTCACCGCCGTTCGGGTCAATGCGCCAGATGTCGTTGGTGCCCATCACCGGGAAGTACAACAACCCGTCGGGGCCGACCTCCATGGCGTTGATCATCGGCATGCTGCCGACCAGAACTCTGGGCTCGCCGCCGTTCGGGTCGAGTTCGAGCAATCGCCCGCCTTCGCGCATTTCACCGATGAAGAGCCGGTCCTGGTGCACGGTGATGCCGTTCGCGCAAGGAAGCTCGTCGCGCAGCACCCTTGTTCGCCCACCGGCGTCTCGCACGCTCACCCGGCCGTCCATCACCTCGGTGGCGAACAGGTTGCCGCCCGAGTCGAAGGCGACGTCGTCGGGCGCGATGATGTCGCCTCCCTTGGCGCTAATCGTCTCGACGCGTCTGGTGTCGAGATCCAGCGCGCTGATCTGGCTGCCGGTCACCTGCGCGACGTAGATGCGTCCATCGGGACCGGTGCGCAGACCGTTGGCGCCGAACAGCCGACTGGGCGCCGTGACCCGCTCGAGCCGCCATCCGTCGGCAGCCGCGGCGTCGGCAGCGGAGTAGCGGGCCTGCAACACGGGCGAGCTCATGACCTCGGACGTTATCAAGCTCCAATAGTCCAGACAATAGCCGCGGGCGAAGCGGTCTGTGGTCTTGACGCCGTCGTTCCCGCTGCGGAATAGTGTTCTTCAATATGCAGAGCACCGTATGTTGTCCGGACAAATAGCATGAGCGCGGACGATCTGTTGAGGCTGGACGGCCGCATCGTCGTTGTGTCGGGCGCCGGCGGCGGGGGTATCGGCACCACGGTGACGCGACTGGTCGCGCAGGCAGGCGCCACCGTCGTGGCGGTCAGCCGCTCGAAGGAAAACCTGGACGAGCACGTGACCCCGCTCGCGCAACAGGGCTTGTCCGTGGTCCCGGTGGCCGCCGACGCCTCGACCGACGAGGGCATCGCGAAGGTCATCGATCAGGTGCGGCAGACGGACGGCACGCTGTACGGGCTCGTCAACGTGGCGGGCGGCGCGGAGCCGTCGACCTGGATGCCGTCCACCCGGGTGACGCGTGACGACTGGCGCGACCTGTTCACCCGAAACCTGGAGACGACGTTCTTCATGAGCCAGGCGGTGGCCCGGGAAATCCGGCAGCAGGGCAACCCCGGGTCGATCGTCTCCATTTCTTCGATCAGTGGCATGAACACCGCGCCGTTCCACATCGCGTACGGCACGGCCAAGGCCGCAGTGGTCGCGATGACCCGCACGATGGCCGTGGAGTTGGCGCTGGACAACATTCGTGTCAACGCCGTCGCGCCCGGCGTGACGGAGACCGCCGCGTCGCGCACCTATACCGGCGAGGACCCCGAACGCGATCGCCAAGCCATCGCGATGGGCCGCCGGGGGCAACCAGAAGAACAGGCGGGCGCCATCCTGTTTCTGCTGTCGGACTTGTCCAGCTACATCACCGGACAGACGCTGCTCGTCGACGGTGGGTTGAACCTCAAGTGGACCCACCTCGGCGCCGACAACACGTCGCTCTTTCTCAAAGACGAAGACTTCCGCAGAGCCATCAGCCGGCACGAGGAGGATGCATGACCGACATGGAAGTCCAGGCGGCCGAAGAGCTTTCCGAACCGGTGACCATCGGGGTGGAGGCCTACATCTCGGAGGACTACGCCCGCGCCGAACGCGACAAGCTGTGGCGCAAGGTGTGGCAACAGGTCGGCCGCGTCGAGGAGATCCCCGAGGTAGGCAACTACCTCACCTACGACATCCTGGACGACTCGATCCTCGTGGCGCGCACGGGGCCAAGCGAATTCAAGGCCCATCACAACGTCTGCATGCACCGCGGCCGTCGACTGGTCGACACCCCCGACGGCGCCAAGAACGCCTGCGGCCGGGCGCGCAAATCGTTCGTGTGCGGGTTCCACGGGTGGACGTACGGACTGGACGGCGCGTGCACCCACATCCGCGAGCAGGACGACTGGAAGGGTCAGCTGACTCCGCAGAACACCCATCTGGCACCCGTTCAGGTCGACACCTGGGGCGGCTGGTTGTTCATCAACATGGATCCGGACTGTGAACCGTTGGCGGACTACCTGTTTCCCGCGGCGAAGATCCTCGACCCGTTCGGCCTGGAGAACATGCGCTACAAGTGGCGCAAGTGGTTGTACTTCGACTGCAACTGGAAGGTCGCGATGGAGGCCTTCAACGAGACCTACCACGTGTTCACCACGCATCCGGAGTTCAACAAGTTCGGTGAGTTCAAGGGCTGGGCCAAGGCGCAGGGCAAGCACAGCAACATCGGCTACGACGCGCCGAAGGGGTTGGACGAGACGAAGTCGAAGATCCGGCTCGGTACCGGAGACCCGCGTATCTCGACGGCCGAGATGCAGGTCTACACAATGGAAGAGACGAACGCGACCACCACTCAGACACTGGTGAACGCGGCCAAGCGGCTCGTCGACGAGCTTCCCGAGGGCACGCCAGCCGACAAGGTGCTCGAACACTGGCTGTCCTCGGCACGTCGCGACGACGAAGCGCGCGGGGTTATCTGGCCGACGATCCCGGCCGACATCCTCGGCCAGAGCGGTACCGCATGGCAGATCTTCCCGAACTTCCAGATCGGGCAGGGCCTGACCAGTGCGCTGTGCTACGCCGCCCGGCCGGATCCGAGTTATGACCCGAACAAGTGCATCTTCGAGGTGGCCGTGTTCGAGCTGTACCCGAACGGCCAGGAACCGCAGACCGAATGGCAGTACACGCCGAAAGAGAGTCCCAACTGGCTGTCCGTTCTGCCACAGGACTTCTCGAACATGGCAGCCGTGCAGCGGGGCATGAAGTCGGCTGGCTTCCCCGGGACCAAGCCCAATCCGTATCGCGAACGCAGCACGGTCAACCTTCACCACCAGCTGTCCAAGTACATGGGCACAGGCGAACCCCGAGAGCTGCGATGAGCGCTTGCGCGAAGAGCAAAGGAGCTTGACACAATGACGGCCCCCAACACCGGCTGCCAACCGACGCAGACGCCCGACGACATCGACATCGAAGCCCTTCGCGAAAAGTACAAGCATGAGCGTGAAAAGCGTCTGCGGGTAGAAGGCTCAAAACAATACGTCGAGATGAAGGACGAGTTCGAGGAGTACTACGACGTCGATCCGCACACGCCGGTGGTGCCGCGCGACCCGATCGCCGAGGACATCGATGTCGCTGTCCTCGGCGGGGGCTTCGCAGGACTGCTGTCGGCCGCTCAACTGAAGCAAGCCGGCGTCGATGACGTCCGGATCATCGAGAAGGGCGGCGACTTCGGCGGAGTCTGGTACTGGAACCGTTATCCGGGCATTCAGTGCGACAACGAATCCTATTGCTACGTACCGCTGCTCGAAGAGCTGAACTTCATCCCATCGAAGAAGTTCGCCGACGGGGCAGAGATCTTCGAACACTGTCGACGCATCGGCAAGCATTACGGCCTGTACGACCGCGCGATCTTGTCCACGCAGGTGACCGGGCTGCGATGGGACGAGGGCATCAAGCGCTGGCGGATCAGCACCGACCGTGGCGACGACTTACGGGCGCGATTCGTCGTGATGGCCTCCGGCGGGTTCCATCGTCCGAAATTACCTGGCATACCTGGCATCAAGGACTTCAAGGGACACAGCTTTCACACCTCGCGGTGGGACTACGAGTACACCGGTGGCGACAGCACGGGCGGCCTGGACAAACTGGCCGACAAGAAGATCGCCGTCGTCGGCACAGGTGCGACCGGCATTCAGGTCATTCCGTTCCTCGGCGAGTACGCCAAACACCTCTACGTCTTTCAGCGGACACCCTCGACCGTCGACGCTCGCAACAACACCGCCACCGATCAGGAGTGGGCCAAATCGTTGCAGCCGGGCTGGCAGAAGGAGCGGCAGCGAAACTTCCATGCCTGGACCTTCGAAGGGATGGCGCCGGGGCAGCCGGATTATGTCTGTGACTTCTGGACAGAACTCGGTCGCAACACGGCGGGCCGAGTGCTGGCGTTGGATGATCCCGCTTCGCTGACCCCTGAGCAGTTCATGGGCATTCGAGAAGAGGAGAACTACAAGCTCATGGAGCGACTGCGGCGTCGCGTCGAGTCGTTGATCGATGATCCCGAAACCGCAGAGGCGCTCAAGCCCTACTACCACTTCCTGTGCAAGCGGCCGTGTTCGAACGACGACTACCTGCCGACGTTCAACCGTCCGAACGTCACTCTGGTCGACGTCTCGGACTCGAAAGGCGTGCAGCGGGCGACCGAAAAGGGGCTCGTCGCAAACGGTGTCGAGTACGAAGTGGATTGCATCATCTATGCCAGCGGCTTCGAGATCACCACCGATATCAGTCGGCGCTACAGCATCGACGAGATCGAGGGTCGGGACGGTGCCTCACTGTTCGATGCGTGGCGAGACGGTTTCAAGACGTTTCACGGGCTGACAAGCCGTGGCTTTCCCAATCAGTTCTACACCGGCTTCACCCAGGTGGGCATCTCGGCCAACATCTGCGCGAACTACGAGGTGCAGGGCGAGCACATCGCATACGTCATCTCCGAGGCATTGGCCCGCGGAGTGACCACGGTAGAGCCGAGCCAGGACGCCCAGGATGCCTGGTGCCGGACGATCAAGGAGACCTTCGTCGACAACTCGGCGTTCGACGCGGAATGCACGCCGGGCTATTACAACAACGAAGGCGGAGGCGGAGGAGAAGGAATCAAGTCACACCTCGGAGAGCCCTACGGACCCGGCTTCTACGCCTTCGCTGACTTGTTGAAGGAGTGGCGGGACAAGGGTGATCTCGACGGCCTGGTGCTCGGAAACTAGATGAGCGATCTGCGCTTTGACGATCGCGTCGCGGTCGTCACCGGCGGCGGCAGAGGGCTTGGCCGCTGCTACGCCCTGCTGCTTGCGTCGCAGGGCGCGAAGGTCGTCGTGAACGACGCCGGCGGCAGCATCGCGGGCGACGGCACGGATGCGACGCCTGCCGAGGACGTGGTCCTGGAGATCACCGCGGCGGGCGGCGATGCCGTCGCCAGCACCGAATCGGTGG
>DATJIX010000084.1:0-3818 GCA_035492865.1 Mycobacterium sp.
GCCTCGTTCTGCAGGCTCAGCGATCCCTGCTGTTGGTTGATCGAGCACCGCCTTGAGCGGTCGCCATTGGCAAACCAGGTACCCGTGAGTTGCGGGACGTAGCCCGGCCAACCCGGCCATGCTCCGCCGCTCGGGCAACGCGCCCACATGGTGCCGTTCGACCAGTTGATCTGGCTGCCATCCGGGCTCAGGCGACCGACCACGAATTGCCATTCGGGCGCGATGATCTGGCCCGGCGCCTGCAGATGGCCGTACGACGTGCTACCGGCTTCGTTGGTCAGCGTCAGAAACACGCCAGTGTTGCCCGTGGCGATCGAGGCCTGCTTCGACGGATCGCCCTGCGCGCACCAGGTGCCGAGGAATGCCGCGACATCTTGCGGCCCGTAGGGCGCGGAGGACTGCCGGGCGACGGCGCAACCGGCGAACAGCGCCAGCAACACGCCCAGCACGAACGGCGCGATGCGCGATTCGGTGAAGCCCCCGCGGAAGCCCGACATCGCACCCCTCCGCTTTTCGGCGCCGTTTCGAAACAACGAACCGAGGCGCCACGCGCGCTGGAGCATACTCCACCGGCACGCCTCCGGCGCGCGCGCAAAACGCCCTCCGCGCACCGCAAATCCGCAGGCTGGCCGAAAGCGGCCATGGCGCTATACTGGCGGGAATGCCCGTTGGGGTATGCACCGAAAGGGGTTGTCCGATGCTGCAACAGTACGGTATGTGGATCGCGCTTGCCTGCGCGGTCGTGGCGATTCTTTACGGCGTCATCTCGGCCAGCTGGATCATGAAACAACCAGCCGGCAACGATCGCATGCGCGAAATCGCGCAGGCGATACAGGTAGGCGCCAAGGCTTACCTCAATCGTCAGTACACCTTCATTGCGATCGCCGGGATCGTATTGTTCATCATCATCGGCTTCGTGCCGGGCCTCGGCTGGCCCACGGCGGCCGGTTTCGCGGTCGGTGCGATTCTTTCCGGTGCAGCCGGTTACATCGGCATGAATGTTTCGGTGCGCGCCAATGTGCGCACGGCAGAAGCCGCGCGCAACGGCATCAGCGCCGCCATGAACGTGGCGTTCCGCGGCGGCGCGATCACCGGCATGCTGGTGGTCGGCCTGGCGCTGCTGGGGGTAACCGGCTACTGGATGATCCTGCAGAGCACCGGCCATACCGGCGAAGCCGGCCTGCACGCGCTGGTGGGTCTTGCCTTCGGTTCGTCGCTCATTTCCATCTTCGCGCGCCTCGGCGGCGGCATCTTCACCAAGGGCGCCGACGTCGGCGCGGACCTGGTCGGCAAGGTCGAAGCAGGCATTCCCGAAGACGATCCGCGCAACCCCGCGGTGATCGCCGACAACGTCGGCGACAACGTCGGCGACTGCGCCGGCATGGCGGCCGACCTGTTCGAAACCTACGCGGTCACCGTGGTCGCGACCATGCTGCTCGGCGGACTCGCCTTCGCCGCGAACCCTGATGCGGTGCTGTATCCGCTGATCCTCGGCGCCGCTTCGATCATCGCCTCGGTGATCGGCACCTTCGTGGTGAAAGTCAAGCAGGGCGGCTCGATCATGGGCGCGCTGTACCGCGGCGTGTTCGTCTCGGCGCTGCTTGCCGCGATCGCGTTCTGGTTCATCACCCGCTCGCTGTTCCCGGCGGGTCTGGACGACGGCCAGGGCACCGTCATTTCCAGCAACAACCTGTTCTATTGCGCGCTGATCGGATTGGTCCTGACCGGCCTCATCGTGTGGATCACCGAGTACTACACCGGCACCAACCACAAACCGGTGCAGCACATCGCCAAGGCGTCCACGACCGGGCACGGCACCAACATCATCGCCGGCCTCGGCGTGTCGATGAAGGCGACCGCGTGGCCGGTGCTGGCCATCTGCGCGTCGATCTGGTTCTCGTATTACTTCGGCGGTTTGTACGGAATCGCCGTCGCGGTCACCGCGATGCTGTCGATGACCGGCATGATCGTGGCGCTGGATGCGTACGGCCCGATCACCGACAACGCCGGCGGCATCGCCGAAATGGCGGGCCTGCCGGACGACGTGCGCGGTGTCACCGATCCGCTGGACGCGGTCGGCAACACCACCAAGGCGGTCACCAAGGGCTACGCGATCGGTTCGGCCGCATTGGCTGCACTGGTGCTGTTCGCCGACTACACCCACAACCTCGACGCGGCCGGCAAGGCCAAGGCCTTGGCTGCCGGCATCCCGTACGACAAGTTCACCTTCGACCTGTCGGACCACCAGGTCATCGTGGGCCTCCTGATCGGCGGCTTGATCCCCTACCTCTTCGGCGCGATGGCGATGGAAGCCGTGGGCCGCGCGGCGGGCGCGGTGGTGGAAGAAGTCCGCCGCCAGTTCCGCGAAATCAAGGGCATCATGGACGGCACCGGCAAGCCGCAATACGACCGTGCGGTCGACATGCTGACCAAGGCCGCCGTCAAGGAAATGATCATTCCTTCGCTGCTGCCGATCGTGGTGCCGATCCTGGTCGGCCTGATCCTGGGCCCCAAGGCACTGGGTGGTGTGCTGATCGGCACCATCGTCACTGGTTTGTTCGTCGCCATCTCGATGACGACCGGCGGCGGCGCCTGGGACAACGCCAAGAAATACGTCGAGGACGGCAACTTCGGCGGCAAGGGTTCCGAGGCACACAAAGCTGCGGTCACCGGCGACACCGTGGGTGATCCGTACAAGGACACTGCGGGCCCGGCCGTGAATCCGCTGATCAAGATCATCAACATCGTGGCCCTTCTAATCATCCCTCTGTTGGCCGTGCACTGACGGGATTGCAAAAGGAAATATCGACAACGAACCTGCACGGCACCTACTCCCCCTCTCCCGCTTGCGGGAGAGGCGGCCGCAGGCCGAGCGCGTAGCGCTGGGGTGAGGGCAGCCTGATCATCCCGCTGCTGGCGGTGCACTGATCATCGGCTGATCGTGTTTCGACAAAAAGCCCCGCGTCGTGCGGGGCTTTTTGTTTCCCGAACCCGTGTGCTATTCGTCACTTGCACCGGGGTCATGCCAGCACGACACTCGCCGTCCATCCGTCCGTCGCACTGGGGAGTCGCGCATGAAACCCGTCTGGTTGTTCCTGGCCTTGGGCGTCACGATGACAGGCATGGCAATGGCAAACCCAGCTTCCGCATCCGGCGCGTCCACCACCAGCGCGGCATCCGACGATCCGTACCTGTGGCTCGAGGACATCCACGGCGCGAAGGCGCTGGACTGGGTGCATGCGCAGAACGCGATCACGAAAAAAGCCTTCATGGAATCGCCGGAATTCGACAAGACCCGCGGCGAAATCCTCGAGGTCCTCGATTCCGAGGCGCGCATTCCGTACGTGCAACGGATGGGCGACTACCTCTACAACTTCTGGCAGGACAAGGCGCATCCACGCGGCATCTGGCGACGCACCACGCTGGCCGAGTTCGAGAAGTCCGCCCCGAAATGGGAGACGGTGCTGGACATCGACGCGCTCAACAAGACCGAAGGCAAGAAGTGGGTGTTCAAGGGTGCCGAATGCATGAAGCCCGACTACGTGCATTGCCTGGTTTCGCTGTCGCCGGGCGGCGGTGACGCGGTGGAGGTGCGCGAGTTCGACCTGCCTTCGAAGTCGTTCGTCAAGGGCGGCTTCTTCCTGCCGGTTGCGAAAACCGAAATCGGCTGGATCGATGCCGACCATGTTTATGTCGGCACCGATTTCGGTCCGGGCTCGATGACCAAATCCAGCTATCCGCGCATCGTCAAGGAATGGACGCGCGGCACACCGCTGTCGTCGGCGAAGCTGGTGTTCGAAGGCAAGCCGGATGACCTG
>DATJIX010000085.1:0-4619 GCA_035492865.1 Mycobacterium sp.
ACGCGTCGCGGAAGCGACGCGAATACGCCCATGTCTCCGGCCAACCCGACGTTGGTGAATGTCGTGGCGAAACGCGCGTCACGGGCCGCGACGACGCGATCACACGCTGCGGCCAGTGCGGCGCCGGCGCCGAATGCCGCGCCCTCGACTGCTGCGATGACGGGCTTAGGAGTCCCCCAGATCGCCTTGATGACGCGCTGAGCCAGCTCGGCTCGCTTCATCGCCTCGTCCTGCGACATCCGCCGCATCGTGGCGATGTCTCCGCCGGAGCAGAAGGCACTGCCGGCACCGGTGAGGACGATGGCACGCACGGAGCCGTCGGCATCTGCCGCGGAGATCGCCTGCGCGAGTTCCACTCTCAACGGAATGTCGATGGCGTTGCGAAGCTCGGGCCGGTTCAACGTGATGGTGCGCACGGCCCCGTCGTCACGGGTCAGGATGTTCATCGGCCGGTGAACTTCGGCGGGCGACGCTCGATGACGGCGCGCAAGCCCTCCAGCGAGTCCGCCGTCCCGGAGAGTTCGGACACGGTGCGCGATTCCTCGGCGAGCCTCTGCTCCACGGAGGCGCCGATTCCATTCCACACCAGCCGTTTCGTCGCCGACAGCGCCAGGGTCGGAAGGGCCGCCAGGGTGCTCGCGATCTCCTCGCTACGCGCCGAAAGGGACTCCTCGGCAACAACTTCCGTGACCAGGCCGAGGTCTTGGGCTTCGGCGGCGGTCAGGGTCGGATTCAACAGAAGGACTCGGAGCGCCTGACGAAGTCCGATCAGTTGCGTGAGCGTGACCGAGGAGCCACCGTCCGGTGCCATCCCCACTCGGACCGCACCGGAGAAGAACTTGGCCGACTCCGCGGCGACAACGATGTCGGATGCGCAGACCAAACCGAGTCCACCGCCGCCTGCGGCGAAGCCTTGCACCGCCGTGACAACGGGCACGCGCAACTGAATGAGGGCCGATGTGGCCAACTGCAGCCACGCCGTGGCCTCCCGTAGGTACTCGGGCAGATGCTCACCTTTTGATTCGAAAGTCTTCACATCGCCACCAGCGCAGAAGTTTCGGCCTGCACCGGACAGCAGCACCACACGCACAGCGGGGTCGGCGTGACAACGCAGTATCGCCCCGTGCAGCGCTTGGAGGAGTTCGACGTTGAGGCCGTTGGACGCCTCCGGCCGATTGAGCCGCAACCGGGCGATACCGCCGTCGACGTCGAGGGCTACCGGGGTGGTGGTCGTTGACGTCATGATTGGCGGCCTTTCGTGTTGAATTGTTCTGGTACTGCACCTGGTGTCATCGTCGATCTCCCACGTTGGCGAACTCGTCGACGCCCCGCCCGCAGATGTGGGCGACGACCGCATCGACCTCGGCGTCCAGCCCCTCGGAAAGGGGAGAGTCGCAGGCGGTCTCGACCAGGCGTTTGATGCGCGTGACTGCGGTACGGTCACGTGTCGCCAGCTTTGCGGCGAAAGCCCGAACCCCGGCCTCGAATTCAGTTGGTGAGTAGCTGCGATAGGCGAGTCCGAGGCGGACGGCATCCAGACCACTGATGCGATCACCACTCAGCAGTAGCGCCATCGCCGTCTGACGGCCGACCAGACGCGGGAGTCGCTGTGAGCTACCGCCACCGGGGATCATGCCGAAGTTGATGTGACTGTCGGCGATCTTCGCGTCGTCGCGCACCAGCACGATGTCAGCCGCTTGCATCAACTCGAATCCGCCCGCCATCGCCACACCTTCGACGGCAGCAATGACCGGTACATCGAGCGCGGCGATCAAGGCACATGCCTGCCGAAACGAGTCGAACAGGGTGCGTAGCCGGTCGGCTCCCTCGGCGCGCAATCGTTCGACGTCGTCGATGTCGCCGCCGGCGCAGAAGTTTCCACCGGCTCCGCTGATGACGATGACGGCAACCGATGGATCCTCGCCGCAGATGCGTAGGGCCGACACGAGGTTTTCAGCCAGCTCGACGGAGATCGCGTTCATCTTGTCGGGCCGCTCGAGGATGAGATGCGCTACGCCGTCCTCGACTCGGCTGCGAACGGTCATCACATGTACCTCCCGCCACCGACCTCGAGGACGGATCCGGTGACGTAGCTCGACAACGGGCTCGCCAGGAACACGACGGCGCCGGCGACCTCGGCCGGCTCGCCGGCCCGCTTCATCGGAACGGCGGCTTCGCGCTCGGCGAAGACGTCTGGTGGCATCGCCTCTGTCATCGCGGTGCGGATGAGGCCGGGTTGGATGGCGTTGACGCGCACGTTGTGGTGCGCGACCTCTTTAGCCGCCGCCTTGGTAAGACCGACGATGCCGGCTTTCGCTGCGCTGTAATTGGTTTGGCCCGGATTTCCTGACTTGCCGGACAGCGAGGAGATGTTGACGATGCTGCCGCTCTTCTGTTCACGCATGATCGCGGAGGCGTAGCGCACGCCGAGCCAGGTGCCTCGCAGGTGCACGGTGACGACGGCATCGAAGTCGGCAACTGTCATCTTTTTCAGTGACGCGTCGCGGGTGATGCCCGCGTTGTTGACGAAGAGGTCGAGACGACCGAACTCGCCAGTCGTCGCAGCAACCAGGCGCTCGACATCGTCTTCGGAAGTGACGTCACAGGCATAGCCGACGGATTCGTAACGATCCGCCGCGGTCTTGGCGGCGGCACCGTCGATGTCCGCGAACACAACCTTCGCACCGTGCTCAGTCAGTACCCGCCCGATCTCCAGTCCGATGCCCTGCCCTGACCCGGTCACCACCGCGACCTGACCCGCCAGGAGTGCTTCAGCCATCGTCTTCCGCTCCGCTTCTTTCGACAATTTCTAATCTAGGTTAAACTATCGGCACCGACGGTCACAAGCGACGATGCAGTGGGGAGTCAACATGGATCTGGGATTGGCCGACGCGAGGGTCGTGGTGACCGGCGGCGCCTCCAACATCGGGCGCGGCATCGTGCACGCGTTCGCCGCGGAGGGCGCCCGCATCGTCATCAACGACATCGATGAGCCCCAGGCGAAGAAGGTCCGCGACGAGGCGTTCGATCGAGGGGCGGCTGAGGTTGACGTCGTGATCGCCGATCTGACCGTTCCCGGCGCCGCCGAGGCGGCGGTGGGATCCGCCCAGGTCCGCTGGGGCGGCGTCGACGTCCTGGTCAACAATGCTGGTTGGAGCGTTCCGGGATTCGTCGCCGACGACACCGACCGCGATAAATGGCAGCGCACAATCGAGATCAACCTTTTCTCCGCGATCGCGGCAACTCAGGCTGCCATCCCGCCGATGAAGGAGGCCGGCGGCGGTGCGATCGTGTTCATCGCCAGCGACGCGGCGTTCGGTCAGATCCGTCAAGGTGTCTACGGGGCGTCGAAGGCGGCCATGGTGGCACTCGCTCGCACCACCGCCCGAGAGCACGGCCGCCACGGCATCCGGTCGAACATCGTCTGCCCCGGACTCGTAATCCCGGAGGGCCCAGACGCCGTGGGTGCATCGAGCCTGTGGGCAGTCGGCCAAGACGAGGTTTTTAATCCAAAGCAAATCGACTTCATGCTGAAGGACACACCGCTGCGTCGCCTGACGAGTGCCGAGGACATCGGCCGGGCGGTGCTGTGGTTCTCCTCGCCACTGGCGGCAAGGCAGGTCACCGGGCAACTCGTGTCCGTCAGCGGTGGCTACAACATGCCTTGAGCGTCTGGATGCTCCCTTTCGAAAGGAAACACGACGTTGGACTCATCTGCCTTTGCGTTGACACCGACTCAGCAGGAAATCGTCGATGCGGCACGGGAATTCGGGGAGAAGTGGGCGCCGCTTGCCACGGAGATCGACCGCGACGACAAGGCGCCCACTGATCAGATGATCGCCGATACGGTGACACTCGGTCTTTCCGGCCTGACCATTCCCGAGGAGTTCGGCGGACGCGGCCACAGCGCCATCGAGTTCGCCCTGGCCGTGGAACAGGCGTGCCGGTCGATGAAATCGTGGATGGCCGGCGACATCCTCTTCGCCACGACCTGCACGGGCCCGTCGGTCATCATGATGAGCGACAACACGAAGGCTCATGCCAACTATCTGCCGAAGATCGCCTCTGGCGAGCGCACAGCGGCCATAGCGTTGTCGGAACCCAAATACGGCTCGGCGGTTACCGACATCGAGACGTCGGCGGTCATCGAAGGCGACGAGATCCGCATCGACGGCTCGAAGCGATTCATCACTGGCGCACCAGATTACGACGTTTACGTCGTGTTCGTTCGACTCAACGGCATCCAGGGCATGAAAGGCATCGGCGCGGTCGTCGTCGACAAGGACACACCTGGCTTCACTCTCGGTACCGGGCCCGAGTACATGGGATCCCGCGGTTCGCCACACGGTGATCTTCACTTCGAGAACTGTCGTGTGCCCGCCGAGAACCTCCTGATGGGTGAGGGCTCGTTCGCACATCTCATGCAGGCGTTCAACATGGAACGGCTGTACATCTCGTCGTTGTGTCTCGGATTGGCGCAAGGTGCCTTCGACGAAGCGGTCGCCTACTCGAACGAGCGAGAGCAGTTCGGACGCCCCATCAACGAGTTCCAAGCCGTCTACCACATGGTGGCCGAAATGTGGACGCAGATCGAGTCCGTGCGCTATCTGACGTACAAA
>DATJIX010000086.1:0-29546 GCA_035492865.1 Mycobacterium sp.
CCCGGCCCGATAATGCGGGTGGCGATGAACGTGTTGCGTCCGCCCCGCAAGTGAAAGGGTCCGCGATGAGCGTCAGGATGATGGATCTGCTCAGCGGCAATCTCGACACCCTGCGATATGAGCCCACCGCGAAGCGGGTGCGCGCCTGTGTCGGTGGTGAACCGGTCGCCGACACCTGCGGTGCCGTGCTCGTTTGGGAGCCGCGGCGCGTGGTGCCGACATATGCGGTTCCGCTCGACGCGCTGATCGCGCAGCTGGTTCCCGCCGGCGCCGAGTCCGGCGTTGACGAGGAATCCGGCGTGCGCCTGCCCTCGATCAGCTCGCGGCCCATCCTCGACCCGTCGGTACCGTTCGCCGCGCACACGTGTGCGGGCACCGCGTTCGACGTCATCGCAGGCGACGAGACCGGCGCCGCAGCGGCGTTCCGGCCGGACGACCCCGACCTGGCCGACTACGTCGTCCTCGACTTCGCCGCGTTCGAGTGGCGCGAAGAGGACGAGCCCGTCGTCAGCCACCCACACGACCCGTTCAGCCGCATCGACGTCCTGCGCAGCAGCCGCCGCGTCCGCATCGAGCTGGACGGCCGGCTGCTGGCGGAATCGACCCACCCGATGGTGTTGTTCGAGACACTGCTGCCGGTCCGGTTCTACCTGCCTCGCGAGGACGTGGCGGTGCGGCTCGACCGCAGCGACACCGCGAGCTACTGCGCTTACAAGGGCCGGGCGTCGTACTACTCGTTGCCCGAAGGGCCGCGCGACGTGGCATGGACGTATCACGAGCCGCTGCACGACGCCGAGCCCGTGCGCGACCGGATCTGCTTCTTCGACGAGCGCGTCGACGTGATCGTGGACGGCGAGAGCCGCGCTCGGCCGGTCACGCCGTGGAGCGCCGAATGACGTTCAAGGACATGCACTACGGCGAGCTGCCTCTGCTGCTGCCCAATGCGTGGGACGTGCCGTCGGCGCTGGCACTGCTGGAGTGCGGGTTCACCGCCCTCGGCACCACCAGCTTCGGCGTCGCGTCCAGCCTTGGCAGGCCCGACGGCGGCCGATCCACCAAGGACGCCAACCTGGCCCTGGCCGCCGCGCTGCGACCGCTCGACTGCTACGTCAGCATGGACATCGAGGACGGCTATGCCGACGACCCCGACCAGGTCGCCGACTACGTCGCCCTGCTTCCCGCCGACGGCATCAACATCGAAGACAGCACGGATGAGAAGCTGATCGATCCGAACCGGCATGCGGCGAAAGTGCGTGCCGTCAAACAACGTTCACCCGAGATCTTCGTCAACGCTCGCATCGACACCTACTGGCTTGGCCAGGATGCCACCGTGGCCGCGACGCTGGACCGTGCCGATCGCTACGTCGAGGCGGGCGCCGACGGGATCTTCGTGCCAGGCGTCACGGATCCGGACGTGCTGCGCGAACTCACCGCGGCGATCCCGCTGCCCGTCAATGTGCTTGCCATTCCCGGGCTTTCGCTTGCCAAGCTCGCGACGGTCGGCGTGCGCCGGGTGTCGACCGGCTCCATGCCGTACCGGGCCGCGATTCACGCCGCGGTGCAAGCCGCGGTGGCCGTGCGCGATGGGACCGGGCTGCCCGCCGCCGATCCGTATCCCGAGATGCAGGCCCGGCTGGTGCGCTACGCGGCTCAGAAATTCAGCGGGTAGCCGCCGCTGACCTTGAGCGTCTCGCCGGTGACGAAGGACGCCTCGTCGGAGCACAGGAACAACATCGCCGAAACGACGTCGTCCATCGTGCCGAGCCGGTGCACGAGCTGGAGCTTGTGGACGAACTGGTCGATCAACGGCGTCGGCAGATCGGCGAGCGCGTTCTCGGTGTTCATCAGGCCGGGAGCTATCGCGTTGACGCGGATGCGGTCCGGCGCCAGTTCGGTCGCGAAGGCGACGGTCAAGCCGCGCACGGTCAGCTTGGAGACCGCATACGGGGTCGCACTCATGTACCCGGCCATCGACGAGATGTTGAGCACCACGCCGCCACCGCGATCGCGCATCGAGTCCCGGCACGCCAGCGTCACGTTGATCACGCCCATCACGTTCACGTCGAACAGGCTGCGGATCTCGTCACGCGACAGCACTCCGAACGGCTGGTTGTACTTCGTCAGGTGCAGGCCCGCGTTGTTGATCACGATGTCGATGCCCCCGAATCGGCCGGCCGTCGTCGCAACCGCGGCGTCCACCTGTTCGGCGTCGGCAACGTCGCAGTCGACCGCGATCGCGGTGCCGCCGCCCGAAACGATGTCGCCCGCAGTGCGTTCGGCCGTCTCGATGTCGATGTCGGCGAGCACCACGTTGGCGCCCTCGGCAGCCAGCGCCCGCGCGAACGCCCGGCCGAAGCCGACTGCACCGCCGGTGATCACGGCGGTGCGGTCCTCGAATCTCATAACAGCTCTTCTGTCGGCGGCGTGGTAGCGCGACTATCGGGCGGTGCACTGTGCTCTGGTATCACCGTCGACTGTAGGGCGTCCACGGCGGCGGTGTACTCCTGGCGCGTCCAGAATCCGGAGTGCCCGCAGATCGGCGCACCGGGATCGGGGACCAGTCCACTCGGGCCGTCCTTCGGCTGCACGTCGAGCAGGCGGCAGTCGACGTCCGTCGTCTGAGCGGTCTGCAGATCGGTGTTCTGGTCATCGAAGATCCACGCCCCGATCGGATCGGTGCGCGCCCACAGATTGATCCACTGTTGATTCGCCTCCTGCCACATTCGCAAGCGCCCCAACGCTTCGGCGCCGAAGTAGGCAGGGAAGTTCTGCGCATACAGTCGCCGCAGCGGTGATCCGAACGTCAGCAACGGGTAGTGCTCGTGCTCGGTACTCGCCTGCAACAGCGTGGCAGCCGCGATCACGGTGCCCTGACTGTGGGCGACCAGAACCACGCGGGTGGGATCGGCCATCGCCGTCAGCGACGCGAGCCGCAGCCGGACATCCCACACCGTGCGGGCCCCGTACGACGGTGGAGTCAACGGGTGGTTGGCGCGCGGCCAGAATGTGACAACGTCCCACAGGATCGCCACGGCGCGACGCAGTTGGCGATTGCGGTATGCCGCGACGACCAACGCGACCAAGCCCGCTGCCAGCGACGCGGAGATGAACACGCTGAAGCTGAACATCACCGCCGACCAGTCGAGCGAATCGAACTGGGGTACCGACAGATTCACGACCAGCATCACTGCGATCGCCGTCACGGCCGCCAGCGCCATGCCTGCCAACATCCGCACGCCGACATCCGTGAGCGACGCCAGCGCCCGGGCTCTGGCGATGTTGGTCAGCGGTTCACCGGCCCCTTTTGCGCCGGGATAGTCTGCCTGCACCCCGCTCAGTTCAGCGGCGGTGCGCTTCGGAACGACCCTGATCCACACGTACGCGCCCATCCCGACCGCCACCAGGATCGTCGCCGCGGTGGCCACGGCCGCCCACACATACGGCGGGGGCACAATCAGCGGCGCGTCCGCATTCACGGCCGCGATCTTGTCCTGGAAGGCGGCGGTCGAACTCGCGAGTAAGCCTGTCCTGTGGTCATTTTCATCGATGGCCGCCGCAGAGGACAACACGACCTTGCCGAACGTCTGGGCGGCCCACAGGCCGACGCCCACGCTGAATCCCCCACCGATGAGCCATCCGATCAGCGCCACGAAGGGCCCGGTGAACCCGCCAAGTGTCACCCGGTACCCGCCGTCGTTTCTGGTCCGCTCCGCGCTGCGCGTCCCCCGCATCGACAATGCGGTCGAGACGAACAACGCCACCAGCAGCGCCACCTGCACGACGAACAACACGTAGATCGCCCTGTGCAGGCCGGGTAGGTGCGTCGGCGCGGGCGGGTACGGCACGTCGGCGGCGGCGACCCACACCAGGGATGCGACAAGCAGTACCAACGATATCCACCGCAACACCATGAGCGGTTTCGTCAGCCCGTTCACACCGTGGCCACCGCGGGCAGTCGCCCTGCTCGAGGCGGTGGCCAGCACGGTGATGGCCAGGATCACCCCGCTGGCCACCAGGAGTCCGACGCTCACCGCACGGACCGACGACGCCTCGGCGTACTGCACGGGCGCCGCCAGCGTCACCGCCGCCACCCCCGCCATCCACGCCGTCACATGGCAGTAGCGCAGGCGCAGCACCGAATCATCCGGGTTCCAGAAGGTGTTCTGCGCCAACGGCGTTGCTTCGCCCTCCACCACCGCGGGGCTTGGCGGCGGCGGGCGGTCACCAGTATCGACCTTGGTCTCCTCCGACCCCAGCCGCCACAACAACACGATCATCGCCATCAGGGGCACCGCACCCGCGGCCAGTTGACCGCCGCGGCGCCACGACGTCAGGAACGCCAACCACCGTCCGCCGCAATAGTCCAACCCCACGCATTGCCAGACCACGACGTCCATCGCCGCGACCGCGGCGGCAAGCATCAACGTCAGCGTGAACGACAGCGCGATCAGTCGCAGCAGCGCCACGGAGACCAGCGCCGGACGTTTCCTACCGGCCGGCGGAAGCATCCAGTGCGCGAGGTCGATGAGGATGAACGGCAGGAACAGCAGCCACAACGCGCGGCTGGCCCGACCGGATGTCAGCGCACCCCAGGAATACGCCTCCATCAACCTGCGCCACTGGTTGGCAGGCGGGGTCGGGTCGGCGACCTCGTCGATCCACGGTTGTCTGCGATAGAAACCCGCGTCCTTGTCGCCGGCCTTGCGCACGATGAACTCGGCGGGACAACCCAGCAGTGCTTCGGGCGGCGAACCCGAGACGCCGTGCACCCGCAACTCGACGACCGTTGCCCTCTCGGCCATGCCCCCATCCTGACGCGAGGTTTGGCGATCGCGGGGTTGGGCACGCCCGTATCGGCGACCGAGTCGTGGTTACCTGATACCCCTGGTTTCGGCTGGGGTGATTCTGGCAACATTACTCATGAGTCAGTTCGGTCCGACGACACTCTGCGGGTGGGGATGACAATGGGGTATTCACAGAGCTCAGAGACGGTTTCGGTGCTCGCTCAGGGCAGCGAGGGCGGCGGCGCGGCGCTCGACCAGGTAATAGGGATGTCGGTGGCTACGTTCGTGGTCACCGCCGGTCTGCTGTGGATCGGCTACCTGCACCGGCAGCGCCGCATCACCTGGTTGAACAACCTCGCCGAGTGGGCCGGCCGAAAGTTCAACCGCCCGCCGTGGGTGGCGCTGCCGATGGCGCTGTTCATCGCGACCCTGATCTGCGCGCTGTTCGGTTTCATCTGGGATGTCAGCCTGCACATCGGCAAGGGCCGCGATCCCGGCCCGCTGGCCAACCCCGCGCACTACTTCATCCTGTTCGGGCTGTTCCTTCTGTTCATCGCGGGCTGCCTGGCGTGTGTGCTGCCCTACGACAAGCCTGGTGCGTCGGCGGTGAAGATCACCCGCACCTGGTACGCGCCCGTCGGCGGCGTGCTGATGGCCGGGTGCGGCATGTACGCGCTGCTGGGCTTCCCGCTCGACGACATCTGGCATCGCATCTTCGGCCAGGACGTCACGCTGTGGGGACCCACGCACCTGATGATGATCGGCGGCGCAGGCTTCTCCACCCTGTCCGCGCTGATGCTCAACCACGAAGGCCTCAAGGCGATGGGTGACGACGCCCCGAGCGGCGGCGTCTTCGTGAAGTTCATCCAGTACCTCGGCTTCGGCGGCATCCTGATCGGCCTTTCGGTTTTCCAGATCGAATTCGATTTCGGCGTACCTCAATTCCGTCAGGTGTTCGAGCCGATGCTGATCGCCGCGGCGGCGGCGTTCGGGTGCGTCGCGGCCCGCATGATGCTGGGGCGCGGTGCCGCGGTCATCGCAGCGTTGCTTGCCATCGCGCTGCGCGGCCTGATGGCGCTGCTCGTCGGCCCGATCTTCGGCGCACCCGTCAACTGGTTCGCGCTCTACCTTGGTCCTGCGATCGTCGTCGAATTGATCGCCCTGACACCGGTTTTCAAGCGCCCCGTGCTGTTCGGCGCCGTCAGCGGCCTCGGTGTCGCGACGGTCGGGCTCTGGCTGGAGTCGCTCTGGATCGACGCGGTCTACCATTACCCGTGGCCGACCAGCATCTGGCCGGAAGCGCTCGCGATGGCCATCCCCGTCGCGATCCTGACCGGCGCATGCGGCGCGCTGTTCGGCTTGGTGCTGACCTCACAAAAGCTACCGTCGCGTGCCATCAGCATCGGTCTGGTGGTGGCGACGATCGTGGTGATCGGCGGCGCGACGGCCAATGGCCTGCGCTACGAGGTGCCGCAAAACGTCACGGCCACAGTCGCTCTCACCGAGGCCCCCAGCAACCCTGGGCAACGGATGGTGAACGCCGACGTGCGCATCAACCCGCCGAATTTCGTCAGCGAGAGCCCCAACTGGGTGTCGATCCTCGGCTGGCAGGGGCAGCTGAAGAATCAGCGTGGCCAGGTTGTCGACAACCTCGAGAAGCTCGGCCCCGGCCACTACCGCACGACCCAGCCGGTGCCGGTATGGGGCACCTGGAAGACATTGCTGCGCCTGCACGACGGAAAGACGTTGACCGCGGTGCCGATCTATCTCGCGGGCGACCCTGGCATCGGCGCGAAAGAGATTCCGGCAGACGCGCAGTTCACCCGTCCGTTCGTCGCCGAGATCACCATCCTGCAGCGCGAGCGCAACCCCGACGTCCCGGAGGTGTTGTGGACGATCGGCTGCCTGGTGGTGCTGTTCTGCACGCTGGTCATGTTCGCAGGGCTGAGTTGGGGTGCGGGCCGGATCAACCGCAGCGACCTGTCGGGCAGTAGGCCCGAACTGCAACCGACGGCGCAGGCGTGATCTACGACCAGCACATCGAGATACTCGCCCACCACGGGCTGCTGCTCGCGATACCCGCGTTCGCGCCAGCCGTCGCCGTCGCCGGTGTGGTCATCTACGTTGCTGTGCGGGATCGGCGCCGTAAGGGAGAGGGTGCTCAAGGTGAGATCTCGGACTCGCCGGGCCAAGATGGTTCACCGTGACTTCATCCAGGACCCTCGTAATCTTGACGGCCGCCGCCCTCATCACCGCAGGCTGCGGCGGATCCACCAGCCCTGACAATGCGTCGGGCAGCGCCCAGTCGAGCAGTCCGCCGTCGACCGTCAGCCCGTCGGACATGTCCAACGAACAGGCCCCGCCGACCCGGCTCGTCATCGACGTCACGATCAAAGAGGGCAAGGTCACGCCCACCAACGAGCAGTTGCAGGCGGGCGTCAAGGAGCAGATCGTCGTCCGGGTCAACAGCGACGTCGCCGACGAGCTGCATGTGCACTCCACGCCCGACCACAAGTTCACCGTGGCGGCCCAGCCGAATCAGTCGTTCCAATTCAGCGTCGACGTCCCCGGCAAGGTCGACGTCGAGTTGCACACGCTGAACAAGACGATCGCCACCATCACGGTGCAGTGATCACCGATCGGTCGACCGCGGTACTGGCCCATGGCCTCGGCGGCTCGACCGATCTACCAATCCCGTTGAGCTTTGCGCTCATTGGCGCGGCGTGGGCATTGACGTTCACGTTCGCCGTCGTCGCGCTGGCCTGGCGGCGGCCGCGGTTCGACCCCGACAAGCCGGGTCATCCGCTGCCCCGCTGGGTGACGACTCTGGTCGACGCGCCCGCCACCCGTTGGACCGTCGCGATCGCCGCGCTGCTGCTGACGGTCTGGGTGGCGATCGCAGGCTGGCTCGGCCCGCAGGACGGCGACAACCCGCTGCCCGGCGTGTTCTACGTATTGCTCTGGGTCGGCCTGGTGGCGCTGTCGCTGGCCTTCGGACCGGTCTGGCGGGTGATCTCGCCGGTGCGCACCGTGCATCGGTTGCTGGGTCGACCCTCGCTGGGGTTGCGCTATCCCGAGCGCGCGGGTTACTGGCCCGCTGCCGCGGGCCTGTTCGCATTCGTCTGGCTCGAGCTCGCCAGCCCTGACCCGGGATCCCTTGGCGCAATCAAGCTTTGGTTGATCGGGTACGTGGTGGTGACGATGGCCGGCGCGCTGTGCTTCGGTGAGCGCTGGTGCGCCCGCGCCGATCCGTTCGAGGTGTACAGCATGGTGGCGTCCCGGCTGTCCGCGCTGCGCCGCAACAATGACGGTCGCATCGCGGTCGGCAACCCGTTCGATCACCTGCCGTCATTGCCGGTGCGGGCGGGCACGGTCGCGGTACTTGCGGTGTTGTTGGGATCGACTGCATTCGACAGCTTCTCGGCGTCGCCGGGGTGGCGCGGCTTCGTCGACGAGCACACCCACTCCGCGGTGGCGGCGACGCTGCTGCGCACCGCGGGCCTGCTGGTGTTCGCCGGGGTGGTCGCGGGTACGTTCTGGCTCGCGGCACGCGCGACGGGTGGTGTCGATGCGCAGCGCCGCCGCGAATTGCCCGGCCAGATGGCGCATTCGCTGATCCCGATCGTGATCGGCTACGTGTTCGCGCACTATCTGACGTATCTGGTCGAACGGGGACAGCAGACAATCATCTTGCTGTTCGGCCTCGACGGCGCCCAGGTGCATTACGTGCTGTCGATGCATCCGCCGGTGTTGGCGAGCATCAAGGTGGCCTGTGTGGTGGCCGGCCACATCGCGGCGGTGATCGCCGCACACGACAAAGCGCTGCGGCTGCTGCCCGCAGGTCATCAGCTGACCGGCCAGCTGGCGATGATGCTGGCGATGGTCGGCTACACGTTCACCGGGCTCTATCTGTTGTTCGGCGGCTAACGTATCCGCATGCGGGCGCTGATCATCGTCGACGTACAGAACGACTTCTGCGAGGGCGGCTCGCTGGCGGTGGCCGGCGGCTCCGCCGTCGCGCGGGGCATCTCCGAGCTGCTCGCGGGCGACCCCGGCTACGCCCACGTGGTGGCGACCAAGGACTTCCACATCGATCCCGGCGAGCATTTCTCCGAGAACCCCGACTATGCGCTGTCCTGGCCGAGGCACTGCGTGGTCGGGACCGGAGGCGCTGACTTTCATCCGGACTTCGACCAAGCGGCCGTCGAAGCGGTGTTCATGAAGGGCCACCACTCGGCGGCCTACAGCGGTTTCGAAGGCACCGACGAATCCGGCACCACGCTGGCGGACTGGCTGCGCGGGCGCGGCGTCGACGAGGTCGACGTCGTCGGCATCGCCACCGATTACTGCGTGCGCGCCACCGCCGCCGACGCCGCGGAAGCCGGCTTCGCCACCCGCGTGTTGCTCGACCTGACCGCCGGTGTCGCGCAGGAGTCCACCGCCAAGGCCATCGAGGACATGCGCGCCGTCGGCGTCGAGGTGGATTAGTCGGACGACGATCAAGCGGCGAGGCACGAGCCGCGTTGAGGAGTCCGACCATGGATTACGCCGTCGGGTCGCGCGGAACGCCAGTCCACCGCGGCGGTCGACCGGCCATGTGTGCGCGTACCCCTTCCCTGGCGTCGTCGTGCCGCATCACCTGCAGGTGAATCTCGGTCTCGCGCGCGCCGACCGATTCGCGGTCCAGGTCGAACGAATCCCACAACAGCCGCTTGCTGGCAGCCACCGACATCGGTGCGGTGTTCTGTGCGATGTCGTGTGCCATTTCCAGAGCCGCTGGCAGCACGTCGGCGGCGTCGAGCACTCTGCTGCCGAGACCCAGCTGCACGGCGCGGTGGCCATCGAAAGTTGCTCCGGTCAACAAGATTTCGGCCGCATTGGCGATGCCGACCAGCCGCGGCAGCACCCAGTGCGAGTAGGCGTCACCGACGACGCCGCGCCGGACTTGCACGACGCCATAACGCGCGTCGGCGGCGAACAACCGGATATCGCACTGCAGCGCCAGCGTCAGGCCCAACCCGATCGCGTGACCGTTGACGGCGGCGATCACCGGTTTGGCCAGTGTCCACGCGGGCACGTCGATGCCCGCGGCGGAAAAGCCAGGACCGGGCTCGGAGAACGTCCGCTCCCCCTCGCCGAGATCGGCACCGGCACAGAACGCAGGCGGCGTGCCCGTCAGCACGATCACCCGCACGCTGTCGTCGTCGTCGCAATACCGGTACGCGTCGGCCAACTCCTCGCGCATCCCGTCGCCGATCGCGTTGCGCTGCCGCGGCCGGTTCAGGGTGACGGTTGCCACACCACCGTCGACCACCAGCAGCAATGTCCGGTAAGTCGGCAGGGGGCGGCTTGGTTGTGATGCTGCCAAGTTGGGCACCCCCGTATCGTCGCCATGGTCGGTGATCCGCGTCGACTACGTCTTACTGGAGAGTGCCACCTTGACCCAAGCTGCCCCCCCGCAGGTCGCCCAACGAGAGATCTGGCCAGGTAAGGCCTATCCGCTGGGCGCCACCTACGACGGCTCGGGCACGAACTTCGCCGTGTTCAGCGAGGCCGCTGAAAAGGTGGAGTTGTGTCTGTTCGACAACGGCACGGAGACACGCCTGACGCTGCCTGAGGTCGACGGCTTCGTCTGGCACGGCTTCATCCCGAACCTCGAGCCCGGTCAGCGCTACGGCTACCGGGTGTACGGCCCCTATGATCCGGCCGCGGGCCTGCGCTGCAACCCGAACAAGCTGCTGATCGACCCGTACGCCAAGGCGATCGACGGCAGCTTCGACTGGAACCAGTCGCTGTTCGGCTACAACTTCGGCGACCCCGACAGCCGCAACGACGAAGACTCGGCGGCCAGCGTGCCCAAGTGCGTGGTGATCAACCCGTACTTCGACTGGGGCGTTGACCGCCCGCCGCAGCACGAGTACGCCGACACCGTCATCTACGAGGCGCACGTCAAGGGCCTCACCCAGACCCATCCGGACATCCCAGAGAACATTCGCGGCACGTATGCGGCCGTCGCGCACCCGGTGATCATCGAGCATCTGAAGTCGTTGGGGGTCAACGCGATCGAGCTGATGCCGGTGCATCACTTTGCCAACGACTCGACGCTCGTCGAAAAGGGGCTGACGAACTACTGGGGCTACAACACCATCGGATTCCTGGCACCGGATGCGAAATACAGCTCCAGTCCGAACCCGGGCGGACAGGTGCAGGAGTTCAAGGCCATGGTGCGGGCGCTGCACGAAGCCGATATCGAGGTGATCCTCGATGTGGTCTACAACCACACCGCCGAGGGCAACCATCTCGGACCGACGTTGTCGATGCGCGGGATCGACAACCCGGCCTACTACCGACTGGTGGACGACGACAAGCAGTACTACATGGACTACACCGGCACCGGTAACAGCCTCAATGTCGGTCATCCGCACACGCTGCAGCTGATCATGGATTCGCTGCGGTACTGGGTGACCGAGATGCACGTCGACGGGTTCCGCTTCGACCTCGCCGCCACCCTGGCCCGCGAGTTCTACGACGTCGACCGGCTGTCCGCGTTCTTCGAACTCGTACAGCAGGATCCGACCGTCAGCCAGGTCAAGCTGATCGCCGAGCCGTGGGACGTCGGCCCCGGCGGATATCAGGTCGGCAACTTTCCGCCGCAGTGGACTGAGTGGAACGGCAAATACCGCGACACCGTGCGCGACTACTGGCGCGGCGAACCGGCCACCCTCGACGAGTTCGCCTCGCGGCTCACCGGATCGGCCGACCTGTATGAGCACACGGGCCGGCGCCCGGTCGCGTCGATCAACTTCGTCGTCGCGCACGACGGGTTCACGCTGCGTGATCTGGTGTCCTACAACGAGAAACACAACGAGGCGAACAAAGAGGACAACCGCGACGGCGAGAGCCACAACCGATCGTGGAACTGCGGGGTGGAAGGGCCGACCGACGACAAGGACATCAATGCGCTGCGCGCTCGCCAGCAACGCAATTTCCTTGCCACCCTTCTGCTTTCACAGGGCGTCCCGATGCTCGCGCACGGCGACGAACTCGGCCGCACCCAAAAGGGCAACAACAACGTCTACTGCCAGGACAACGAACTGTCCTGGATCGACTGGGCACACGCCGACACCGAACTGATGGAATTCACCCGCGCGGTGTCGGCATTGCGCACCGCGCATCCGGTCTTTCGCAGGCGGCGGTTCTTCAGTGGGAAGCCCGTCCGCCGTCGCGGCACCGAGGGGATGCCCGACATCACCTGGTTCGCGCCGGACGGCTCGGAGATGACCGAGGAAGACTGGGAATCGGGCTTCGGCAAGTCGATCGCGGTGTACCTCAACGGGCAGGGCATCCCGGACCTCGATGTGCGCGGTCAGCGGGTCACCGACGACTCATTCGTGCTGTGTTTCAACGCGCACTACGAGCCCATTGAATTCACTCTGCCGCCGCAGGAATTCGGCGCGGCCTGGGTGCCTGTGGTCTACACGGCCGACAGCACGACCACCGATGCCAAGCCGGTGACCGCAGGCGCCAAGGTGGCGGTCGAAGCCCGCTCGCTGATGGTGCTGCAGGCGGCCGCCGACTAGGCCTCCGGTTCCTCGGCGGCGAGCTTCGTCGCCATTCGCGTCAGAGCGGTTGCCCGCTGGACGCGACGCTAAACGCGATTCACTCGACGACGTCGTAGAACGAGTCCCCGTCCTCGGGGGTGCCGTCGATCTGGCCGTGTTCGCGGCCGTGCTTGTCCGGGTCGATGTGATCGATGTCGTAATTGCTGACCAGCGTGAGACCACCACCCGCGTCGGAGTCGTGCGCGTCTCTGGGCGTCTCGGCATCCTCGCCGTCGCCGAGATCGTCGGGCACCTCTTCGGCCAGCCGTTCGTCGAGCGTCTCGTTGTCCTTCGCGTCGATCCACTCGTCGGGAGGGTCGACCACCTCGTCACCGTCGTCATTGCGGATCTGGTCGGAGTCGAGTTCCTCCTCGGGCGCCAGGGGGTTGTCGTCGAACGCATCAGAGGCCATGCGCCCATGGTGCCCGACGACCAACATTGACGCGCATGCACTACGCCGAACGGGTGGCCGATCATGTCAACGGCGAGGCAGTGGCGGCCGCAGGCCTGTTCCAGCGGCGCGGGACCGCGGCCTCGATCGGCGACGAGGGTGGGCTGCCCAGCGGCGCCGACCCCGAACGCGAGGCGCCGGGGTTTCCGTCGAACACGATTCTGGCGGTGACCGACACGCCGGCGCTGTACGCGTTTCACCGCGATCCGCGCGACGGGTTGATCGGGCGCTGGCCGCTCGGCGACGTCGGGGCCAAGCTGGACGCCCGCGAGTCCGACCTCAACCGCCTCGAGATCATCGGCACATGGGAGTTGCTGCTGACATTTCCCGACGGCCGGTCCGCGGCGTTCGAGTGCTCCAAGCGCAGCGACGACTGCACAGCGACATGCCGGGCCATCGCGGCAGGTCCCGGTGAGCTGACCCGGAACCTGCCGCGGCCACGATCGCTGGACCCGGACTTCACCGACTGGGATCCCGACGACATCGACACCTGGGACGAGCGGATCGTCATGGTCGCCGATGACGAGGATTTCCTCGAGTGGCAGCGCGAGTGGCTGGCCGACAACAAATGACCCGAAAGCGTTGTGCGGCAGGCCGCTTGCAAATCAAGTTGACGAGACCGTACCAGGCCGTATGGTACGGTTAGCTGCTGCAGCAACCGTGACCGCCGCCGTGGCACGCGGGATTTTCTCGAAGATCTCGTCGATGCCGCCGGCCGGGCGGGCCGGAGTAGGAGCCGAAGAGCGGCGGCGCCCTACCTGGCGGTCACGGTTGCCAGCACCCCCGAAATCTGTAATTTTCCCCGGTGTCAGCTGCGGCGTCGCTGGATCGCCGTATGCTGCCCTCCATGGCCCCGCCGCGTGATTCCAGCGGCCGGCTGACGGCCGATGACTGGATCGACGCCGGATTTGCGGTGCTCGCCGACGGTGGGCCGAACGCCCTGCGCATCGACCGGCTATGCGAACGGTTGAACGTCACCAAGGGCAGCTTCTACTGGCACTTCACCGACATGTCCGCATATCGCGGCGAGCTGATCAAGGCGTGGGGCAGCCTTCACGACCGCAACCGGCGCCAGTTCGAGCACATGCCCGACGTCGACCCGAGGCAGCGCCTGAGGGTGATGATGCAGACCTGGGTGGCCCCGCAGCACTGGCAACTCGAGCGCGCGATGCGGGTGTGGGCGCTGACCGATGACGCCGTGCTGGCCAGTGTCCAGGAAAGCGACACGCGGGTGATGCGCGCCATTAGGCATGCGTTCGTCGACTGTGGGTTCGGTGTCAACGAGGCCGCGCTGCGCTCGTTCGTGGTGTTCTCCGCGGGGATCGGGCTGCTGCACTCGACGGGCTCGGCGCCCGCGGCTCCTTCCGACCTTCAGGACCAGTTCCTGGACTTCATGCTGCGGCCCTAGCCGGTCTTCTTGTCGAGGTATTGCAGCAGGTCGTGCGCCGCGAGCTCGACGTCCTTGTGCCGCCACTCGGACGCCCGGTACACGCACGCGATCAGACCGGTGCGGTGAAGTCGGCGAAAGTCGCCGTACACGAATGCGTACCGCGCCTTGGTTTCGTCCGTCGCGCCCTCAGTCAGGCCGAGATGCCATTCGGCGTACTCGTCCCAGGAATGCGATTCCAGATAGGCGTTCTGCGCGTCCGCTCGCGGCTGCACCTCACCCCAGTCGCTGTCGAGGACGTACTGCTTGCCGTCGATGAGCGAGCGGGCTTTGGCCACCGCGGCTTCATTGAGCAAGTAAGAGGCCATGGCTTCATTGTCCGCCTGATTGTCCGCCTGATTGTCCGCCTAGCGGGGAGATACCTCTGTAACAGAGGTATTATCGGGCCGTGGACACCCGCACCGACCTGATCGCCGAGCTGTTCAACGTGGTGGGCCGCTTCCGGCGACAATTGCGCCGGTCGACCGGGAGAGGGTTCGACGCCGCGGGGCTGACCCAGTCGCAGGGCGAGCTGCTGCGCTTGGTCGGCCGCCAGCCGGGTATCTCCGTGCGGGAGGCGGCCACCGAGTTGGGGTTGGTGCCGAACACGGCGTCGACATTGGTGTCCAAGCTGACGGCCGACGGTCTGCTCATCCGCACCGTCGACACCGACGACCGCAGGGTGGGCCGGTTGCGGCTGACCGAGCCCGCGCAGCGCATCGCCGACGAGTCTCGCGCCGCACGCCGCGCCGCACTGTCGGCGGTGCTCGACGAGCTGGAGCCCGGCCAGCTCGACAGCCTGGAACACGGACTGGAGGTACTCGCCGAGATGACCCGCATGCTGCACGAGAGGCAATCATGACTGCGCCACTTGCGATCGACTGTGCGCACCTGACCCACCGCTACGGCCAGTTCACCGCGGTCGATGACCTGTCCCTGCAGGTGCGCTGCGGCGAGACGGTCGGCCTGCTCGGGCCGAACGGGGCAGGCAAGACCACGGTGGTGCGCGTGCTGACCACTCTGACGCCGGTGCAGAGTGGCCAGGTCGCCATCTTCGGCCTGGACTCCCGTCGGCACACCATGGACATCCGGCACAACATCGGCTATGTGCCGCAACAGCTTTCGATTGAGTCCGCGTTGACCGGCAGGCAGAACGTCGAGCTGTTCGCCCGGCTCTACGACGTACCGCGCAGCGAACGGGCCGACCGGGTCGACGAAGCGCTGGAGGCCATGCAGCTGCTGGACGTGGCAGGCGCGGTCGCAGGGACGTACTCCGGCGGCATGGTGCGCAGGCTCGAGTTGGCGCAGGCGCTGGTGAACCGGCCGTCGCTGCTGATTCTGGACGAGCCGACGGTGGGTCTGGATCCCATTGCGCGCGACAGTGTCTGGGCTCAGGTGGAACTCATGCAGCGCGAGTTCGGCATGACGGTGCTACTCACCACCCACTACATGGCCGAAGCCGACGCATTGTGCGATCGGGTGGCGTTGATGCACCACGGCAAACTGCAAGCGGTGGGGTCGCCCGCCGAGTTGAAGCAGACCGTGTCGGACGAGGCGACGCTCGAAGACGTGTTCCGCCACTACGCGGGTTCGGATCTCGGCGAGGACGGTTCGCAGACCGGGTTCCGTGCGATCCGCAATACCAGAAGGACGGCGCGCCGTGTCAGTTGACCAAAACCTGCACGTCGATATCGTCCGCGCCCCGCGCGGCTGGCGTCGGGTCCGCGGAATGGCCATGCGGATGGGCGCTTTCGCGATCGTGGAGTTGCAGAAGCTGCGCCACGACCACACCGAGCTGTTCACCAGGATGGTGCAACCGGCGCTGTGGCTGCTCATCTTCGGGCAGACGTTCAACCGGCTGCGGGTGATCAACACAGGCGATGTGCCGTATCTGGCGTTCCTGGCGCCAGGGATCATCGCGCAGTCCGCGATGTTCATCTCGATCTTCTACGGCATCCAGCTCATCTGGGACCGCGACGCGGGCATCCTGGCCAAGCTGATGGTGACGCCCGCTCCCGCGTCGGCGCTCATCACCGGAAAGGCGTTCGCCGCAGGCGTGCGCTCGGTGGTGCAGGTGATCGGCGTGCTGGCGCTGGCGTACCTTCTCGGTGCGCACCTGACCGTCAACCCGCTGAAGATCCTCGGCGCGATGGCCGTGGTGGTACTCGCCGCGGCGTTCTTCGCCTGCCTGTCAATGACACTGGCCGGGCTGGTGCGGCACCGTGACCGCATGATGGGCATCGGTCAGGCCATCACGATGCCGCTGTTCTTCGCATCCAACGCGCTCTACCCCGTCGATGTGATGCCGCAATGGCTGCGCTGGCTGTCTGCGATCAACCCGCTCTCCTACGAGGTGAATGCGTTGCGCGGATTGCTGATCGGCACCCCGAGCAACGCGCTGCTCGACATCGGAGTGCTGGTGCTGGCCGCGGTGCTCGGCATCGCGGTGGCGTCGTCGTTGCTGCGCCGACTGGTCCGCTAGCTCATGCCGGCGCCATAGCCGCCGCACATCGCCGACCCAGGGTGCGGCGGTTGAGTGGAAGCCATGAACGTACTCGTACTCAACGCCGGAACAGAAGCCGGTCAGCAGCTGGCCCGAAAACTGTTGCGCGACGGCCATCGCGTCGCGATCAGCAGCCGACATGCGACCGATCTGGTGCCGATCATGCACGGCTATCCCTCGAGCCGGGTGCTGGCGGTTGCCGCCGATCCTGACGACCCCGCGCAGCTGGCCCGGCTGCAGGCCCGGGTGCGCGACTACTTCGGTGTCGACAGGTTGTACACCGTGGCGTCGCCGACGTTCGTCGACCGGAATGTGGCCGCAACCCAATTCGCAATGTCGGCGTGACCGCGGTCGCCCCAGCCCGGACCGTGGCCGCGGTTGTTCATCACGATGTAGTAGGCCACCTTGTGCTTGGCCACATCGTCCTTGAACTCACTCAATGTGGGCGCGGGGTCGCTTCCTGAGAAGCCGCCGATCGCCATCACCGCTGTGTCCGTGGACAATTCGAGGCTTGCCGCAGTCGATGAGCGCAAAATCGCGGCCGACCACTCGGTGTTCGTGTTCTTCAGGATCGCGTCGAGGTCGGGGTCGTCGACCTGGCCCCAATTGAAGTGATTGTGCCCTGACGCCTCTGGTGGCCCGACCGACGGTCCGCCGCCCTCGTGAGGCTGACCGATCGTGACGACGGCATACACGACAGGGCCTGCCAGTGCCGCGAGCAGTCCCACCCCCAACGCGCCGAGTGCAACACCGCGACGCGCCCGATACGTCTTCGGGATCAGCAGCGCGATCGCCGCAACGACGGCCAGCGCCAGAATGGCCCACCGCAAGCCGGGCAGCCAGTTCGCATTCCGGCCGAGCACCAACCAGCCCCAGACGCCCGTGCCACCGAGCAGCACGGCCAAGCCGCCTCTGTACAACCACTTTTCGCGGCGCTGCCACAGTTCATGCACACCGATGGCGAACATCGCCGCGACGGGTGGCGCGATGGACAGACAGTAGTACGCGTGGATCGAGCCGTGCATGAAGCTCAGCACCAGTCCGTCCACGATCAGCCAGCCGCCGAACACTATCGCGGCGGCCCGGGTCAAATCCGTCCGCGGTGCACGACCGCGAGCCACCACGACCAGAACGGTCGCCAGCAGCGCCGCGGGCACCAGCCAGCCGATCTCGAACCCGAACTCGCCACTGAACAGCCGCGGCAACCCCTCGGATTGGTCGCCGAATGCGAATCCGCCATGACCACCCACGTGCAATTGTGCGCCGGCCGATGATCCGACCACATGGGCGGGATCGCCGAACCCCATGTGGTTCTTGCCGAGAACGCGCGCAAATCCGTTGTAGCCCAACACCAGATTCATGAAGTTGTTGTCCGTCGAGCCGGCGATGTAGGGCCGCGAGGACGCGGGCCACAGCAGCGTCACGACAACGAACCAGCCCGCCGAGGCGATGAACGCGGCCGCAGCCACCAGCATGTGCCTGAGCCGGGCGCCCAGCGTCGTCGGGGCGGCGACAAGGTAGGCCGCGGCCAGCGCCGGAGCCACCATCAGCCCTTCGAGCATCTTGGCGAGGAACGCGAAACCCAGCGCTACGCCCGCCCACGCCAACCACTTCGGGCTTGCCTGCTGCACCGCGCGCACGGTGCAGTACGCCGCCGCGGTCATCAGCAGCACCATCACGGCGTCGGGGTTGTTGAAGCGGAACATCAACGCCGCCACCGGTGTCAGCGCCAGCACCGCACCGGCGAGCAACCCGATGCGAGGACCGCTGATGCGGGTCACCGCACCGTAGAGCAGGGCGACGGAGGCGACGGCCATCAGTGCCTGCGGAATCATCATGCTGGCGCTGCTGAAGCCGAAGAGCTGTCCGGACAGCCCCATCACCCACTGCGAGACGGGCGGCTTGTCGACGGTGATGAAGTTGTGCGGGTCAAGCGAGCCGAACAGCAACGCCTCCCAGTTCTTCGAACCCGCTTGTGCTGCAGCGGCATAGAACTGGTTGCCCATCCCGTTGATGGTGATGTTCCACAGATACATCACCGCGGTTGCGACCAGAAGCACGACGAGGCCCACCCGGTCCCACGTGATCGCGGTCACCCGAGTGGGCCGTGGGTTGTCGGCGTCGTCGGCGGGCGGTGCTTTCTCTAACGTCGTTGTCACTAAGCCAGTGACGCATCGCTAGGTTGCGTGAAGCTGTGAAGAACCGGCCAGACTGCTGCGTGTTGCTCGCAACGCGTCGGTCAGCGTCCACACCGAAATGCCAAGCAGCGCGATGTCCTTGAACAAGAAGCCGGTGGTCAACGACGGCGCCGGATACGCCACAGACTCGTCGAAGGCGCCCGGCGTGGTGAACAGGAAACTGATCGTCGCGGCGAACAACAGGATGGCGAGCACGCTGCCGAGCGCCGAGACCTTGGGCCACCACGGCTTGACCGCGATCAGTACCGCCGCCGCGACTTCGAACACGCCGAGCAGCACTGAGAACGTGTACACCGAGAAGATGTCGTACAGCCAGCTCATGAATGGGCTTGCGGAGACCAAGGGTTCGATGCCCTTTGCCTCGTATTCGGTGAACTTCAGCAGGCCGAACCCGCCGATCACGATGACGAGGCCGTACCGCGCGGCCATTGCTCCGATGTTGAGTGTCATACCCGGTGGTGCCACGCAGGGCGCCAACCGTTACGCCCGCCCCTCAAGCCACGGCGACACTTTCGTGTTGCATCACTTCGGTCGCCGCGCGCTCACCGGAGCGGACGGCACCGTCGACCCACCCACACATGACCGCCGAACTCTCGGTACCCGCCCAGTGAATTCGTCCGCACGGTTCGCGAAGGGCATGCCCGAACTCGGTCAGCACGCCCGTCGGCGCGTGGCTGAGCATCCCGCCGCCGGAGTAGCGCTCGGTCGTCCAGCATTGCTCGATGTAGTCCACCGGCGAGGCGGCCTTGTCGCCGAATCGCCCGACCAGCTCCGCCAGTATGGTCCGCCTTCGGTCGTCGGCCTCGAGTGCACCGATCCGTCGAGCGATCGGCCCTTCGACGATCACGCACATCACGCCGGGGCGCTCCATATCGGTCGACGCGTCGATGGTGACCGTGGCAGGCGAGCCTGGGGCCGCCGACTGACCCGACAACCCGTCGTGACGCCAGAACGGCTCGTCGTAGACGATGTTGATCTTGTAGATCGCCCCGCTGGGCATGCGCTGGTGCAGCAACGACCGGTCGACCGGAAGCATTGGCTCGTAAAGGATTTGGCTGGCGATCGCCAGCGGCACGGCGACGATCACCCGCTGGGCCCTGACTGTCATGTCGTCGCAGCGGACCGTCACGCCGTCAGCATCCTGGTCGATGCGACGCACGGGCTGCGAAAGGTGCAGCGCGTCGCCTAGCTCGGCGGCCATCGGCCGGTACACCGCGCCCATGCCGCCGACGATCCGGGAGTCCTGGGACCCGTCCTTGATGCCGAGCAGGAAACCCGGTCCGCCGCCCGAGGCCATCTGGTAGAGCGCGAACAGCATCGACAGCTCCGATGCGGCCGAGGTGTAGCAGCCGGCAAGCGCTGTCTCGAGCAGATCGTGGGCGGCCTTGGACACGGTGTTGGAGCTGAGCCACTTGGCCAGCGTGATCTGGTCCCACTTCTCGGCGTTCTTCGCCTCCCACGGCGCCTCGAGCGGAATCGACTTCGACATCTGGCCGAGTTCCAGGAATACCGCGCCCAGGTTGGCCGATGCCCACGGGCTCAGCGTCCACGGAATGGTCCCCGAGTAACGATGTTGTTTGCCGTCGATGATCATCATCGCCTTGCCATCGACGTACTGCTTGTAGCTGTCGACGCCGTACTCGGCCATCAACGCCTTGATCCTGTCTTGGCCAGGCCCGATCCACGCGCCGCCCCTGTCGATCCATGTCCCGTCGGCCCGGACCTCGGTGAACGTGCGGCCGCCGACCCTGTCGCGGGCTTCCAGCAGGGCCACCGAATGGCCCGCCTGCTTCAGTCGAAGCGCCGCCGAAAGGCCCGCGAACCCGGCACCCACCACGCAGAAATTGACGTCAGCCATAATTGGCATGGTCCGCTGGAAGAAACCCTTTGCGTTGGGTTTTGTTACTTTCAGCAGGGCAACTCCGATACATCAATCAGATAATCGGGTTGTCCGAGAAGAGGGGAATGCGTTGCGCATCTTGTTGAAGGCTGCCTCCGTGCTGGCGGCGGTCTTACTGCTCTCAGTCGCGCTGACCAATATGTTGTCTCCATCGCCGCAGAACCGGAGCTATCCGGTGCGCGAGACCGCGGCCGTCGGATCACTCGGCTTCGCGGATTCGTGGCTGTGGTTCCTTGGGCCCGACGACGTGAACCGCCAGTTGGACCTGATGGTGTCCACGGGTGTGCACAGCGCGCGCATCATGATGCCGTGGGCCGGTATCCAGCCCGCTCCCGACTCGTACGACTGGGGACAGGCGGACCTGATGGTCAACGCCGCCAATGCACGAGGGATCGCTGTCGTCGGCCTGCTGAACTCGACCCCCGGCTGGGCCACCGGTGGAGGGCCCGCAATCTCTAGCCCGCCCGCCGACCCGAACACCTTCGCCAGCTTCGCGGGCACGGTGGCAAGCCACTTCGCAGGCCGCATCGCCGCGTACGAGGTGTGGAACGAGGAGAACGCGGTCCAGTTCTGGAATGCCGGCCCGGCCGGTCCGCAGCCCGATCGGTACGCCCAGCTGCTCAAGGCGGCGTACCCCGCCATCAAGGGCGGGGATCCGGGCGCCACGGTCGTCATGGGCGGCCTGAGCCCGACCATCAACTTCTTCTCGATCACCAAGAACCCGGTCGACTATCTGAACAACGTCTACGCCGCGGGCGGCGGTGGTTCGTTCGACGCCGTCGCGTTCCACCCGTACCTGTTCACGTCCAACGCCGACGCCAGATTCTCCACCGGCAAGGTGAACTCGCCACGCAGCCTGTACGACGGGCTGCGCGCGGCGATGAACGCCAACGGCGACGGCGGCAAGCAGATCTGGGCCACCGAGTTCGGCGAGGCCACCTCGAAGGTCGACGAAGCCACCCAGGCGGCGTGGATCCAGGACTTCATCACCACGTGGCGGGGACTGCCCGGCGCGGGACCGGCGTTCGTCTACACCACCCGCGACCGCAACACCGGAAACGGCAACGCCCAGGACAACTACGGGGTGTACCGCACCGACTGGTCGCCGAAGCCCGCCGCGGACGTGATCAGGAACCTCGCCTAAGCCACAATCCTGGCGATCGACTTCAGCGGAATCGGCAGCCAGCTCGGCCGGTGCCGCGCCTCGTAGGCGGCCTCGTACACCGCCTTGTCGAGTTCGTACGCCTCGAGCAGAGGCCTGGAGTCGCGCGGGTCGGCGCCGCTGACTTCGGCGTAGCCCTCGCAGAACGACGCGGCGTTGCGGTCGACCCATTCGCGGGCGCGCGCCGCCAGCTGCCGGTCGCGGTCCTCATCGCTGGCCTGTTCCATCAGGCGTTGGTACGCGGCGTACTCGAACGACCGCAGTACGCCTGCGACGTCGCGCAGCGTGGAGTCGGGGCGGCGCCGTTCGTCGAGCGGCTGCCCCGGCTCGCCCTCGAAGTCGATCAGCAGCCAGCCCTCGGGGATCCGCAGCACCTGGCCCAGGTGCAGATCGCCGTGCACCCGCTGGACGGTGATCGTCTCCTCCGCCAGCTTGCGGTAGCGCTCTTCAATGAGCGGCGCATACTGCTGCAGTTCGGGCACCGCCGCGGTGGCCGCGGACAGCCGCTCCAACACGGTGTCCGTGGAGAACACGACGGTCGAGGTGCCGAGTTGTTCGGCCAGCGTCGCGTGCACGGACGCAACGGCCTCGCCGAGCCGGTACGACTCGCCTGCGAAGTCGCCGCCCACCTCGTCGGCATACAGGTCGCCCTCGGCGAACAGGTCGCGGGTGCTCGCGGTCGCCATGTCCCAGCCCTCGGCGGAGGTGGCGGCGAACTCGGTCACCATGCCAAGGGCGTACGGTTCACCGTCAAGCGTCGTCTCATACGACCCGAGCAACCGCGCCACGTGCTTATTGCCCGCCCGCGCCAGCACGCGGTTGAGTTCGATATCCGGGTTGATGCCAGGCGTGACGCGGCGGAATACCTTGAACACCGCTTTTTCTTCGAAGATCACGCTGGTGTTGGACTGCTCGGCACTGGACACCCGCGGTGCGGTGTCCACCGGCAGCGCCACGTCAGGCTCCTTGACGAAACTGACGCCACCAACTGTCGCCGATGAATTCACAAGCGCCAGTAGGTATTTCGCGTCCGCTGGGTTGTACAGCGCATCGTAGGCCGTGCGCTCGCCCTCCGTGCCGATGCTCGCGATGTCCGCGTACTCCTCGATAGGACCGGAATCCCAGCGCACGATCACCTGATAACGCTCCGGCGCGCCCGTGGTGTAGGACACGTCGAGAAGCACCAAGTCGAGGTCGTCACGCAGCGACACCACGACGGCGGGCTGTGCGGACGTCAGCTCGCGGTTACGGCCGGCGTACCACCGTTGCTGGACGATCCATTCGTCGAACGGCAGATTCATTGCTGCTCTCCAGGTTCTGGCGGCCGCAGCTGGAACCAGTAGAAACCGTGTCCTGGCAGGGTCAGCAGGTAAGGCAGCTGGCCGATGCGGGGAAATTCAACGTACCCGGTCATCTCTACCGGGGTGTACCCGTTCCAGGTCTGCAGATTCATCTCGATCGGCTGTGGGAACCGCGACAGGTTGTTCACGCACAACACGGTGTCCTTCTGGCCGTCGTCACCCATCTCGCGGACGAACGTCAACACCGACGGATTCGTCCCACCCAGTTCGCGGAAGCTGCCGATCGCGAACGCGTCGTGCCTGCCGCGCACCGCGAGCATGGTCCTTGTCCAGTTGAGCAACGAGTTCGAACTGTCGCGCTGGGCTTCGACATTGACGGCCTGATAGCCGTAGATCGCATCCTGGTTCGGCGGCAGGAAGAGCCGGCCGGGGGTGGCGGTGGAGAACCCGGCGTTGCGGTCGGGCGTCCACTGCATCGGCGTGCGCACACCGTCGCGGTCACCGAGCCAGATGATGTCGCCCATGCCGATCTCGTCGCCGTAGTACAGCACCGGCGAGCCGGGCAGCGACAGCAGCAGTGCGGTGAACAACTCGATCTGGTTGCGGTCGTTCTCGAGCAGCGGCGCGAGTCGGCGGCGGATGCCGACGTTGGCCTTCATCCGCGGGTCCTTGGCGTACTCGGCGTACATGTAGTCGCGCTCTTCGTCGGTGACCATCTCGAGCGTGAGCTCGTCGTGGTTGCGCAGGAAGATGCCCCACTGCGCCATGTCAGGAATGTCGGGCGTCTGGGCCAGGATCTCCGAGATCGGGAAGCGCGATTCGCGGCGCACCGCCATGAAAATGCGTGGCATCAGCGGGAAATGGAACGCCATGTGGCATTCGTCGCCGCCGGTGTCGGGGTCACCGAAGTACTCGACGACGTCGGCCGGCCATTGATTGGCCTCGGCCAAAAGCACCCGCCCTGGGAACTCGTCGTCGATCACCTTGCGGCAGTGTTTGAGGAACGCATGCGTCTCGGGCAGGTTTTCGCAGTTGGTGCCCTCCCGCTCGAACAGGTAGGGCACCGCGTCCAGCCGGAAGCCGTCGATACCGAGGTCGAGCCAGAACCGGAGCACGTCGAGCATCGCGTTCTGCACGTCGGCGTTGTCGTAGTTGAGGTCGGGCTGGTGGCTGAAGAACCGGTGCCAGTAGAACTGGCGGCGCACCGGATCGAACGTCCAGTTCGACTCCTCGGTGTCGACGAAGATGATCCGGGCGTCGGTGTAGCGCTCGCTGGTGTCGCTCCACACGTAGTAGTCGCCGTACGGACCGTCCGGATTCCGCCGCGACTCCTGGAACCATTCGTGCGAATCCGACGTGTGGTTCATGACGAGGTCGGTGACGACGCGAATGCCACGACGGTGCGCGGCGTCGAGCAGCTCGACGAAGTCGTCGACGGTGCCGAACTCCGGCAGCACCTTGTAGAAATCGCGGATGTCGTAGCCGCCGTCGCGCAGCGGCGAATCGTAGAACGGCGGCAGCCATAGACAGTCGACGCCCAGCCACTTGAGGTAGTCGAGTTGTTCGGTCAACCCGCGCAGATCGCCGGAACCGTCGGAGTTGGAGTCGTAGAACGCCCGCACCAGCACCTCATAGAACACCGCACGTTTGAACCAGGTGCGGTCCTCCGGAAGGGCGCGGGCGTGCCCGAAGTCTTCCGCGGTGGGATGTTCGACCACGCCGCCCTCGACGTGGCTACCTTCGGTCGGATCGTGTTCGACGTTCCCGATGCTGTGATCCATCAGCATTCAAACCTACCCATGTTCGACGAAACTGAACCGCGCTCCTGCCACCGGTTGAAACCGCAATCGAGTCGGGTTACGGTTTCGGCGTCCTAGATCCGTCAGCGTGGCGATCTGGCCATCACTGGCGTTGTTTTTTCGATAAAGAATCGAGTGGCCGTGGCTGATTCGACGCCCAATGATGGTGAAGCCCCAGTAATTGTCGGCATGGCCGATGCGGCGATGCACATGTACGGCGCCGCCATCGACACGCTTCCAGACGTGCACGACCCCGAGTTCCCGCACCGCGCAGGCATCATCCTGGCGGGCCTTCGCAAACTCCAGGGTTCGTTGTCGGAGGCCGCAGGACGCAGTCGCGTCACGCCGTCGGTCATCGTCGCGCTCAGCGGTGTGCGGCACCGCTACGACGAGCTGATGGAGACCGCGGCGCACGGGCCGGGTGCGACGTTGGGCCAGCGGCTCTACGTCGCCCGCGGGCACGCCAAGCTGTCGACCAAAGAGGCGGCCAACGGCGTGGGTCTTCGCAAGGACCTCATCGAGGCCGTCGAGGCGGAGGAACCCGCGACCGAGGACGAGACCAGCCGGATCAAAGACCTCATCGCCGCGCTCGGCGGCTAACGTCTTCAGCGAAGGAAGCGCGCGGCGGCCTGCGAACGGAGCTGCCGCGCGCTGTTCGCTTGCCGGTACCCGATCACCCCGCCGGACATCGTGAGCAACAGCAGTCCGGCGGCACCCGGCAGCGCAAGCATCGTCACCTCAGTTGCGGTCGGCGTGCGCAACTCGCGCGGGTAGCCCAACCGGGTCGGCTGCCCGCTCATCGGTGCCGCTGCGTTTGTCGCCGGTTCTCCCGAAGCCGGCTGTGGCGGAGTCGGCTGTAGCGAACCTCGGATCAACGGCACCCGTGCCCCTGCCACCGCCACCTCCGCGGTGACCCCCGGTGCCGTCCCTGCCGCCGCTCCGAGTGGCACGACGGGTGGCGGCGCGGACACCGGGATGGGCAGCGGTGCGATCACCAACGGCGTCTGCAACACGGGCGGTTCGGCCGCGACGCCGAGGGCCAGCGGGTCAATGCCTCCGCCGCCTCCGCCGGTTGCGCCGCCTGCAGAGTCCACCACCGGCGGCGCCTGCTCCTGGGTTCTGAACGCGGGACCCGGCGCAGGCGTCGGCTGCGGTGGCTGCATCGCGGCGAACAGATCGCCGAGCGTCGGCACCGGTATCACGATCGTCGTGTAGAAAAGCGACGGATTTGGTAACCCGCTGGCAGGTAGCTCACTCTGCCGCGGGATGCGGAAGATAGGAATAGTCAGCGACGCCTTGAATTTCTTTGTCGTAGCCGTCGCATCGTTATTCTTTTTATCTTGTTCATTAGTTTGAACACCGACGTCTTCACGACCGTTGCCGAACGTGCTCGTCGGTGGGTCGGGATTGCTGGCGCCTGTGGCGTCTGAGTCGGAGTTGTTCTCGTCGGGTTTGCTGGTCACAGCCGGGGCTTCGGTGCCTGCGCCGGCCGCGTCCCCCGTGTCCGCGGACACGATTCCGGCGCTGGCGCCGCTCATCAGGAGGCTCGCGGCAAGCACGCCCGCACATGCGAAGAACCGCAATGCTGACCGTGCCACGATGTCCTCACTCCCGAATGAGAATCGTTGTCCGTCAAACACATAAGCCTCGTTATTCTTGCACAAAGACGTGTATTGCGAGGCGCGAAATTGGTTGCCGAATTTCGAAATTGATCAACGTGTGCGTTATCTTCACGGCGGTACGGGTATCGTGCCGACGTGGCGTCCCGTGATCACGGAGACCCGGGCGATGCCCCGTCGGTCCCTCCCCCGCTTACCCCTATCGCCAATTCGACTCGCCCGTCGGCGGCCGAGGAGGCCCGCACGATCGCGGCGTCGACCAACACCGGGACGCTGGCGACGCTGACCACCGACGGCGATCCGTGGGCGTCGTTCATCACCTACGGACTGCTCGGCGGCGCACCGGTGCTGTGCGTGTCCAATCTGGCCGAGCATGGCCGCAATCTGGCAGGCGATCCGCGGGCCAGCATCGCGATCGTGGCGCCCCAGCGCGAATCCGATCCCCTGGCCAGCGGCCGCGTCACACTGGCGGGCGTCGTCGAGAAACCGACCGGCGACGAGCACGCCGCAGCCCGCGAAGCGCATCTGTCCGCCGTCGCCGCGGCGAAGTACTACATCGACTACAGCGACTTCTCGCTGTGGGTGCTGCGCGTACAGCGCGTGCGCTGGGTCGGCGGATACGGCCGGATGGATTCGGCGACAGGCGAGGCATACGGCGCCGCTGAACCGGACCCGGTGGCGCCGCAGTCGGACGGGGCGATCGCCCATCTGAACAACGACCACGCCGAAGCGCTGGTGACGATGGCGCAGGCGCTCGGCGGATACCCGGACACCACAGCGGCCACCTGCACCGGCGCCGACAGGTACGGACTCGACCTGCGGGTCGTCACGCCGCGTGGCATCGCCTACACCCGGATCGGTTATGCAGGCCCGATCGATTCGATCGACGAATTACGTTCGGCCACGGTCGAGTTGACGCGTCGCGCGCGACAGGCCTGAAATAGGCTCTCGATATGTCTGTCACCGACCGCCCGGACACCTGGCAAGCCGCTTTCGATCTCATCCGCACACGCGGCTACGAGCGCCGCGAGGAACCGTTCAAGCTGGCCAGCGGCCAACTCAGCCACGACTACATCGACGGCAAGTTCGCCGTCGACACCGGGGAGCGGCTGGCGATCGTCAGCAAGGCGGTCGCCGACCTCGCCGAGCGGCACGGCATCGAGTTCGACGCGGTCGGCGGGCTCACCATGGGCGCGGACCCGCTGGCGCACGGCGTCGCGATGGTCACCGGCAAGGCCTGGTTCTCAGTGCGCAAGGAGCAGAAGCAGCGGGGCCGTGAGCAGTGGATCGAAGGCACCCGTATCGAACCCGGGATGCGGGTGCTGCTCGTCGACGACGTGATCAGCACCGGCGGGTCCACCGAGAAGGCCTATGAGCGCGTGACGGCGGCGGGTGCCGTCGTCACAGGGGTGATCCCGATGGTGGACCGCGGGGACGTGGCCACCAAACGGTTCGCCGCACGGGGTGTGCCGTTCGCGGCTCTGGTCACCTACCGCGACCTCGGGATCGAGCCGGTCAAAGACGTGTGACCGGTTCGCGTAAGTATTCGCTGTAAGCCCGTCAAGACCCCGTCAAGACCCGTGCCATGGAGCGCTGCCCGGCGCACGGTGGGCTTATGACCTTGCTGGACTATCTGCCCTCCCTGCACAATGCTGCGGCGTCGCGAATAGACCCGGCGATCTGGCCGTTGACCACCAGTGTCGACGACCTGGGTCGCCTCTGCGTCGGCGACGTGCCGCTGACCGACATCGCCGACGAATTCCGCACCCCGACATACGTTCTCGACGAATCCGACTTCCGGCGCAGGTTGCAGAGTTACCGCACCGCGCTGCGAGACGTCGAGATCCGTTATGCCGCAAAATCGTTGCTGACCACCGACGTCGCCCGCTGGGTGGCCGAGGAGGGCGCAGGAGTCGACGTCAGCTCCGCCGGAGAGCTGGCCATCGCCATGGCAGGCGGGGTGGATCCGGCCCGGATCGTGTTGCACGGCAATGCCAAACCGGTGGACGAACTGAGCGACGCCGCTGCAGTCGGCATCGGCAGGGTGGTGATCGATTCGCCGATGGAGATCGCGTACCTGTCCTGCGTGGCCCGCCACCGTCAGCCGGTGTTGATCCGCGTGACGCCGGGCATCGACATCGGGGGCCACCCGGCGGTGACGACCGGCGTCGACGACCAGAAGTTCGGCTTCGCCCTCACCGACGGGCATGCGATCGCTGCGGCACAGCGCATCCTGCACCAGCCTGCGCTGCAGTTGGTCGGCCTGCACTGCCACATCGGTTCGCAAGTCACCGACGCGACGCTGTACGGCGAGGTCATCCGGCGGATGATCGCCACCATGGCCGACATCCGGCGCAGCCACGGGGTCGTTCTGCATGAACTCAACATCGGCGGCGGACACAGCGTTCCCTACGTCACAGGCGATTCTGAACTGAGTGTCACGGAGTTGTCCGACATCATCGAAGACGCGCTCGGCTGGGCGTGCGCCGCGGAGCGATTCCCCCGACCCCGGATCGTCGTCGAGCCCGGCCGCGCGATCAGCGCCCGTGCCGGTGTCACGCTGTACCGGGTGGTGTCGGTCAAGTCGCAACCCGGCGGGCGGACCTTCGTCGCGGTGGACGGCGGCATGTCCGACAATCCTCGGGTCGCGCTCTACGGTGCGAAATACACTGTGGCGCTGGCCAATCGGCACACACTTGGTGCGACGAACCGGGTGACCATCGCGGGCAGGCACTGCGAGTCGGGCGACGAGATCGCACGCGACGTGGAGTTGCCCGCAGACGTCCATCCCGGCGACTTGCT
>DATJIX010000087.1:0-3832 GCA_035492865.1 Mycobacterium sp.
CCGACCTCGCCGACGGTGGCGCGGCAGCGCACGTCGACGCGACGGATCTCACCGGACGGCATACGCAGCGAGGCGTAGGTGCCTTCCTTACCGAGCAGCTGGATGCTCGCGCCTGCCGAACGGGCCATCTTCGCGCCGCCGCCGGGCCGCAGCTCCACAGCGTGGATCACGGTGCCCGACGGGATGTTGCGCAGCGGCAGGTTGTTGCCGGGCTTGATGTCGGCGTTGGCGCCCGACTCGATGATGTCGCCCTGCGACAGGCCCTGCGGCGCAATGATGTAACGCTTCTCGCCGTCCAGGTAGTGCAGCAGCGCGATATTGGCGGTGCGGTTCGGGTCGTACTCGATGTGCGCGACCTTGGCGTTGACGCCGTCCTTGTCGTGGCGACGGAAGTCGATCACGCGGTACGCGCGCTTGTGGCCACCACCCTTGTGCCGGGTGGTGATCCGACCGTGTGCGTTGCGGCCGCCCTTACCGTGCAGCGGACGAACCAACGACTTCTCCGGATGGTCGCGAGTGATCTCGGCGAAATCGGAGACGCTGGCACCGCGGCGACCCGGGGTCGTCGGCTTGTACTTGCGAATTCCCATGATTCTCTAGGTCTCTCTGGCTTCCCGCCGGCTAGGCCGGCGCTCCGAACAGGTCGATGGGCTTGCTTCCCGCGGCCAGCGTGACGATGGCGCGCTTGGTGTCCTTGCGCTTGCCGAAACCGGCGCGGGTGCGCTTGCGCTTACCGTTGCGGTTCAGCGTGTTCACCGAGGCGACCTTCACTTTGAAGATCTTCTCGATCGCGATCTTGATCTGCGTCTTGTTCGAGTCGGGGTGCACGACGAACGTGTACACGTTGTCCTCGATCAACCCGTAGGACTTCTCCGAGATGACCGGGGACAGGATGATGTCGCGGGGGTCAGTGACGGTTGCCATCAGGCCGAAACCTCCACAGTGCTGTCTTCGGACTTCGTATTCGCACTGATGTAAGCATTCAGCGCCTCGACGCTGAACACCACATCGTCGGCCTTCAGCACGTCGTACGTGTTGAGCTGACCAGGTTCAAGCACATGTACACCCGGAAGGTTGCGCACGCTCAGCGCGCCGGTCTCGTCGGCACGGCCGATCACGACCAGAACCTGCTTGTGCTCGGTCAGCGTGGCCAGGAACGCCTTGGCGCTCTTGGTCGACGGGGCCTGACCTTCCACCAGCTCGGTGACGGCGTGGATGCGGCCGTTGCGCGCCCGGTCCGACAGCGCGCCGCGCAGCGCGGCGGCGATCATCTTCTTGGGCGTGCGCTGGCTGTAGTCGCGCGGCTGCGGGCCGTGTACGACGCCACCGCCGGTGAACTGCGGTGCCCGCGTCGAGCCCTGACGAGCGCGGCCGGTGCCCTTCTGGCGGTACGGCTTCTTGCCACCGCCGCGCACCTCACCACGGGTCTTGGTCGAGTGCGTGCCCTGCCGCTTGGCGGCAAGCTGCGCCTCGACGACCTGATGCATCAGCGCGATGTTCGACTCGACGTCGAACAGCTCGGCGGGCAGCTCGACAGAGCCGTCCTTCTTGCCGGCGGGGGTGTGGACGTCAATCTTGAGAGTGTTGGCAGCCATTTACTTTTCGCCTCGCTTGATTGCGCTGCGGACCACGACCAGTCCACCGGTGCGTCCGGGGATGGCGCCCTTGATCAGCAGCACGCCGTTCTCGGCATCGACCTTGTGCACCAACAGGTTCTGCGTCGTCACGCGGTCATTGCCCATCCGGCCCGACATGCGGGTGCCCTTGAACACCCGGCCCGGGGTGGCGCAACCACCGATCGAGCCGGGACGACGGTGCACCGCCTGCGCGCCGTGGCTGGCGCCCTGGCCACGGAAACCGTGGCGCTTCATGGTGCCCGCAAAGCCCTTGCCCTTGCTGGTACCGGTCACGTCGACGAAAGCACCGTCGGCGAAGATCTCGGCGGTCAGCTCCTGACCGACCTCGTACTCCGCAGCGGCGGTCTCGTCGTCGAGGCGGAACTCGGCGATGTGACGGCGCGGGTTGACACCCGCCGCGGCGTACTGCCCGGTCAGGGGCTTGTTCACCTTGCGGGGGCTGATCTCGCCGTAGGCGAGTTGCACCGCGCTGTAGCCGTCGCGCTCCGGGGTACGGATCATCGTCACGACATTGGGGCCGGCCTTGACGACCGTCACCGGCACGACCTTGTTGTTCTCGTCGAACACCTGCGTCATGCCCAGCTTGGTGCCAAGAATGCTCTTTCTAGCCATTTCTCTTGGGTCTCCTACTGGATGTTGACGTCGACGCTGGCCGGCAGATCGATGCGCATCAGGGCGTCAACGGTCTTCGGCGTCGGGTCGAGGATGTCGATCAGTCGCTTGTGCGTACGCATCTCGAAGTGCTCCCGCGAGTCCTTGTACTTATGCGGGGACCGAATGACGCAGTACACATTCTTTTCAGTCGGCAGCGGCACCGGACCAACCACGCTGGCACCGGTACGGGTGACCGTCTCCACGATCTTGCGTGCCGAGGCGTCAATCGCCTCGTGGTCGTAGGCCTTGAGCCTGATGCGGATCTTCTGTCCCGCCACGCTTCTCCTACCTCACTCATACAGGGCCCGGTTATCCGGGCCGCTTCCGTCCGGCGCACTCGCTCGCGCTGGTATGCCGCCGCTGTTTATCTGTCTGTGGTCCACCGATCCCCGCGGTCGGGCGTGTCGCCCTTACGCACACTCGGCCGCGGCGGAAAATCGTCACGATCGAGGTGGGGACCGGATGCGCCCGTTCAGGCGCTGGTCGTATGCCCCGGACAGGCGCGAACCTGGCTCAAGGCAACCCGAACAGTATGCCCTAGATGTGGGGCCTCATCCAAATCTCTGGCCACGGCATATCCGCGGCTTTCTTACTCCAGAGTAAGGTAGCCCGGCATGGCCGCCCCCACCACCGCATATCGGAGGTGGGCACGCCTCGCCACTGGCTCAGCGACCGCGCCCGCCTCCCTCGTGGCCGCCGCCATTGAACCCGGGCGAAGCCACCTCGGCTTCCGTGAGCTGGAAGGGCGGCTCGAAGAGGCTGGGGTTGTTGAGGGATGAGACCACGTCACCGACGTTGCCCTGCGGAAGCCCCAGAGCAGAGGATGAGTTGTCCGCGGGCGGAACGCAGGTGCCATCCAACGCAACTTCGCCGTCTGAGCACGTCAGGTCGTCTGCGTGGGCGACCGCGATCGGGACACCAATCACGGCCAACGCGGCGGACAATGCGCCCGCTGCTACTGAAAGCCGAACTGTTCGTGCCGCTGTGCCGCCCATTGCACGTCTCTTTTCTGCCTGCGTCGGCCTCACATGTAGCACTTGTCCTGCGGCTGAGCAGGAAGAAACGGTAAAGCCACAGCGACCTTACAGGTGGTCGCTCGTCAAGAAGGATGAACTTGTGTCACAGAACGCTGGAAGGGCAAAGGCGCTCAGATGAACCTCACGACGACTACCTACCGCGCTTGGCAGAAGCTCAATCGAGCCCCAGCCGGCACACGGATCTTCTCGATCGCGGCGGTTTCGCAGGTGCCATACTTCGCATCGGTTTTCCCACACGTCGTGCGCATGGAGCCCGGCCATGCAGAGGTCACCATTCCGAAGTGGCCTCTAGTCCACAACCATCTGAAAACGGTGCATGCGATCGCATCGTGCAACGCCGCCGAAATGGCGATGGGGATGCTGATGGAGGCCACCGTGCCGACCACGCACCGCTGGATCCCCAAGGCGATGACCGTCCAGTACCTGCAGAAGGCCACCACGTCCCTTCGCGCCACCGCCTCCATCGACGCACCCGACTTCGCGACGATCACGGATGGCGTCGAG
>DATJIX010000088.1:0-4353 GCA_035492865.1 Mycobacterium sp.
GCTCAACCGCGACGGCGTGGAGATAGAGAAGCAGCGGCTGCGCCATCCCGATCGGCCTGCCGGCACGCCGTTCGTCACCACGGCATTGGCCGACGCAGAGGGGCCGGTGGTCGCGGTGTCCGACTGGATGCGTGCGGTGCCCGAACAGATCAGGCCGTGGGTGCCCGGCACCTACATCACCCTGGGCGCCGACGGCTTCGGGTTCTCCGATACCCGCCCGGCGGCGCGCCGGTATTTCAACACCGATGCCGAGTCGGTCGTCGTCGGGGTGCTGGAGGGTCTGGCCCGCGACGGCAACATCGACGAATCGGTCGCGGTCGAGGCGGCTCGCAAGTACAAGATCGACGATGTGATGGCCGCTGGAGTCTCGTACAAGGACACCGGGAGCGCCTGATCACCGCACGTTTGGAGGAATCTGACAGCGCGGTCGCGTAGCTTTTAGGGATGACTGACAACCGGTTCATCCCGCCGAAGTCAACGCTCGAGGTCCTCCAGACCGTGCCGGACTCGGTGCTGCGACGGCTGAAGCAATACTCCGGGCGGCTGGCCACCGAGGCGGTGCGCGCCATGGAGGAGCGGCTGCCGTTCTTCGCGGATCTGGAGGCATCGCAGCGCGCGAGCGTGCAGCTCGTGGTGCAGGCCGCGGTGGTGAACTTCGTCGAGTGGATGCGCAACCCACAGAGCAACGTCAGCTACACGGCACAGGCGTTCGAGGTCGTCCCGCAGGACCTGCGGCGACGGATCGCGCTGCGACAGTCCGTCGAGATGGTGCGCATCACGATGGAGTTCTGCGAGGAAGTGGTGCCGCTGCTGGCCCGCTCGGAGGAACAGTTGACCGCGCTGACGGCCGGAATCCTGCGCTACAGCCGGGATTTGGCGTTCGCCGCCGCCACCGCCTACGCCGATCAGGCCGAGGCGCGCGGCGCGTGGGACACCCGGATGGAGGCCAACGTCGTCGATGCCGTGGTCCGCGGGAACACCGGTCCGGAGCTGCAGTCCCAAGCCGCCGCGCTCAACTGGGATGCGACCGCACCCGCGACCGTGATCGTCGGGCTGCCCCAGCCGGGCCGCGCCGACCTCGCCAGTGAGGACGTGCACGACGTCGTCACCCGCAATGGGCGTGCGGCCCTTTCCGATGTGCACGGCACCTGGCTGGTGGCCATCATCTCGGGCACCCTCGCACCGACCGACCGGTTCCTCACTGAACTCCTGACGGTCTTCGCCGACGGGCCGGTGGTGATCGGCCCGACGGCACCGACGTTGAGCGGGGCATACATCAGCGCCACCGAGGCGATCGCCGGGATGAACGCCGTCGCGGGGTGGACGGGAGCGCCGAGGCCGGTATCAGCTCGCGAGCTGCTGCCGGAACGCGCGCTGTTGGGTGATGCGACCGCGGCTGCGGCACTGGAAGCCGAGGTCATGCGCCCGCTGGCGGACGCGGGGCCTGCCCTCACCGAGACGCTCGATGCCTATCTGGACTCAGGCGGCGCGATCGAAGCCTGCGCCCGCAAATTGTTCGTTCATCCAAATACCGTCCGCTACCGGCTCAAACGTATCGCCGACTTTACCGGCCGCGATCCCACGCTTCCGCGTGACGCGTACGTGCTACGCGTGGCCGCGACAGTGGGCCGACTCGGTCGGCAGCCATACCACCCAAGCACGTCAAATGAGTCGTCAGGTGTGGTCAAGACCACTCAAATGAGAGCCCAGGGAGTGGATCGCGCTGGGTAAAAGGTCGCGGATCGGTCTCGATGGAGTCCCATCACATGCGGTTTTGTGGAGGGTCTACAAAAACATAAGACGAGGTTCATAATCTCTTACACCGCGCAAAGTCGTCTTCACAGTGTTCTCTTAGAGACGTGCTTGCATTGCTTGCGCCCGGACAGGGCTCCCAGACTCCCGGCATGCTCGCCGAATGGCTTGAGCTGCCCGGTGCTGCCGAGCGTCTGGCTGCCTGGTCAGAGATCAGTGGCCTGGACCTGGCACGCCTTGGCACCACCGCGACCGCCGAGGAGATCACCGATACCGCCGTGACCCAGCCGCTCGTGGTGGCTGCCACGCTGCTGGCCCACGAGGAGTTGACCCGGCGAGGCCTGCTCGCAGGTAAAGACACCGTGGTCGCCGGCCATTCGGTCGGCGAGATCGCCGCGTACGCCATCGCGGGTGTCATCTCAGCCGACGACGCCGTCAAGCTGGCCGCTACCCGTGGTTCAGAGATGGCCAAGGCGTGCGCACTGGAGCCCACCGGAATGTCGGCGGTGCTCGGCGGCGACGAGGCCGACGTGCTGGCCCGTCTCGAGGCGCTGGATCTCGTCCCGGCCAACCGCAACGCGGCCGGTCAAATCGTGGCCGCCGGTGCGTTGTCCGCGTTGGACAAGCTTGCCGAGGATCCGCCCGCCAAGGCCCGGGTCCGCCAGCTGGCCACCGCAGGCGCGTTCCACACCCACTACATGGCCTCGGCCACCGACGGTTACGCCGGCGCCGCCGAGGGCGTGACCACGTCCGAACCCACCTCGACGCTGCTGTCGAACGCCGACGGTCAGGCAGTCGCCTCGGCCGCGGACGCCATGACCAAGCTGGTTTCACAGCTGACTCGTCCGGTGCGCTGGGACTTATGCACCGAGACGATGCGTCAAAACAATGTGACGGCGATCGTCGAGTTCCCCCCCGCGGGCACGCTCGCCGGCATCGCCAAACGCGAACTTCGGGGGGTGCCGACGCACGCCGTCAAGTCCCCCGCTGACCTGGACGGACTAGCTGAGCTCTGACCAGTACAACCACATAAAGATCGACCATCCCGAATAGTTCTCCGCTCCGCGGAGGGCAGGTATCAACCCAATTAGTTAGAAGGAGCCATCGTGCCCGCCACTCAGGAAGAAATCATCGCCGGCCTCGCCGAGATCATCGAAGAGGTCACCGGTATCGAGCCGTCCGAGGTCACCCCGGAGAAGTCGTTCGTCGACGACCTGGACATCGACTCGCTGTCGATGGTTGAGATCGCTGTGCAGACCGAGGACAAGTACGGCGTGAAGATCCCCGACGAGGACCTCGCCGGCCTGCGCACCGTCGGTGACGTCGTCGCCTACATCCAGAAGCTCGAGGAAGAGAACCCCGAGGCCGCGGCGGCCATCCGGGCACAGATCACGGAGAGCAAGTGACCAAACCTTCCACTGCTAACGGCGGTTTCCCCAGTGTTGTGGTGACCGCCGTCACGGCGACGACTTCCATCGCGCCTGACATTGAGAGCACGTGGAAGGGCTTGCTGGCCGGGGAAAGCGGCATCCACGTACTCGAGGACGACTTCGTCACCAAGTGGGATCTTCCGGTGCGAATCGGTGGACACCTCAAGGAGTCGATCGACGCCCAAATGGGCCGGCTGGATATGCGACGGATGTCGTACGTCCAGCGGATGGCCAAGTTTCTGTCCGCGCAGCTGTGGGAGAACGCGGGCACGCCCGAGGTCGACCCTGACCGCTTCACGGTGGTCATCGGCACAGGTCTTGGCGGCGGCGAGAAGATCGTCGAGACATACGACGCAATGAACGAGGGCGGGCCCCGCAAGGTGTCGCCGCTCGCCGTCCAGATGATCATGCCCAACGGCGCGGCCGCGGTCGTGGGTCTCCAGCTCGGAGCTCGCGCCGGGGTCATCACCCCGGTCTCGGCGTGCTCGTCGGGTTCGGAGGCCATCGCCCACGCGTGGCGCCAGATCGTCATGGGTGACGCGGACTTCGCCGTCTGCGGTGGCGTGGAAGGCGGCATCGAGGCCCTGCCCATCGCGGCGTTCTCGATGATGCGCGCCATGTCGACCAACAACGAGAATCCCGAGGGCGCGTCACGGCCGTTCGACAAGAACCGCGACGGGTTCGTCTTCGGCGAAGCGGGCGCGATGATGATCATCGAGACCGAGGAGCACGCCAAGGCCCGTGGCGCCAAGCCGCTGGCACGGCTGTTGGGCGCCGGCATCACGTCGGACGCCTTCCATATGGTCGCCCCTGCATCCGACGGCCTGCGTGCCGGTCATGCCATGAAGCGTGCGATGGAGACGGCTGGCTTGTCCCCCAAGGACATTCAGCACGTCAACGCCCACGCGACGGCCACCTCGATCGGTGACGTCGCCGAGGCCAACGCGCTTCGGGTCGCCGGTGTTGGGCATGCCGCGGTGTATGCGCCCAAGTCGGCACTCGGCCACTCCATCGGTGCGGTCGGTGCGCTCGAGTCGGCGCTGACCGTGCTCACGCTGCGCGACGGCGTGATTCCACCGACACTGAACTATGAGACCCCGGATCCCGAGATCGATCTCGATGTCGTCGCGGGCGAGCCTCGAAATGGCGACTACCAGTACGCCATCAACAA
>DATJIX010000089.1:0-11428 GCA_035492865.1 Mycobacterium sp.
TGGGGGCCTGCCACAAGACCGATACGAAAGACAGTTTTTGCCATGGATTTGGTCGTCTTCCTGCCCCTCATCATCATTCTGGGCGCGTTCATGTTCTTCGCGTCGCGGCGCCAGAAGAAAGCAATGCAGGCCACTATTGACCTGCAGAATTCGCTGAGCGTCGGCGATCGCGTGCACACCACGTCGGGTCTGCAGGCCACCATCACCGGCATCTCCGACGACACCGTCGACCTGGAGATCGCGCCCGGCGTCGTGACCACCTGGATGAAGCTGGCGGTGCGTGATCGCATCGTCGACGACATCGATGAAGACGAAGTCGACGACAACAAGGGCACCGATCTCGACTACGAGGCTCGCGAATCGACCGCTACCGAGATCACCGATAGCCCGAACAGCAAGACTGACGGCTGACGACTCAGCACAAGCACGTACCCTTTGCGGTGCTGACGAACTGATCTCGAAGGAGACCCTTACAACGTGGCATCGTCTTCGGCGCCGGTGCATCCTGCCCGCTACCTGACGCTCTTCTTGGTGTTGCTGGTCGGTGTCTATTTGTTGGTCTTCCTGACCGGCGACAAGCAGGCCAAGCCCAAGCTCGGTATCGATTTGCAGGGCGGTACCCGCGTCACTCTGACCGCACGCACACCGGACGGCTCCCCGCCGACGCGCGAGGCGCTCGACCAGGCCCAGCAGATCATCAGCGCGCGCGTGAACGGCCTTGGCGTGTCCGGGTCCGAGGTCATCATCGACGGTTCCAACTTGGTCATCACGGTGCCGGGCAGCGACAGCAGTGAGGCCCGCAACCTGGGCCAGACCGCTCGGCTGTACATCAGGCCCGTCATTCACGTGATTTCCGCCGAGGGCCAGGGCCAGCAGCCACCGACGGAGGCGCCACCGGGCGCACCGCCGCCGGGGGCAGCACCCGGCGCGCCTGGTGCGCCGCCCGGAGTCCCTGGGGGACCGGCCGGCATCCCGCCCATCGCTCCCGCCGAGCCCGGTGCGCCCGTTTCGCCGCCGTCGCCCGCTGAGCAGGCACCGGCACCACCGGCCGCTCCCGCACCGCAGCCGCGGCCGTACCCGCAGGAACCGCCGCCAACGCCGGCGCCACCGCCGCCGCCCGGCCCCGGCGCGCCACCGGCACCGGGTGCCCCGCCGCCCGCAGAGAAGCAGACGCTGGCCCAGCGCATCGCCGACGAGAAGCAGCTGCGGCAGAGCGCCGATCAGCAGATCCAGATCCTTGCGCTGCAGTTCCAGGCCACCCGGTGCAACGACGAAGACGTGCTGGCGGGCAACGACGACCCCAACCTGCCGTTGGTGACCTGCTCGCAGGATGGCAAGCAGGTGTATCTGCTCGACAAGGCGATCATCAAGGGCGAGCAGATCAAGAACGCCGACTCCGGACTCGATCAGCAGCGCGGTGAGTACGTCGTCACCGTTGAGTTCAATGACGAGGCTTCGCGGATCTGGGCCGACTTCACCGCGGCCAACGTCGGCACCGCGACCGCGTTCGTGCTGGACTCCAAGGTGGTCAGCGCACCGACGATTCAGGAAGCCATCCCGGGTGGACGCACGCAGATCACCGGTCAGTTCACCGCCGACAAGGCCCGCGAATTGGCCAACGTGCTGAAGTACGGTTCGCTTCCGCTGTCGTTCGAATCATCGGAGGCCGAAACCGTCTCGGCGACACTGGGTTTGACCTCGCTGCGGGCCGGCCTGATCGCAGGTGGGATAGGTCTGGCGCTGGTGTTGGTGTACTCACTGCTCTACTACCGGGTGCTCGGCCTGCTGACTGCCTTGTCACTGGTCGCTTCCGGCGCAATGGTTTTCGCGATACTGGTGCTGCTTGGCAGATACATCAACTACACGCTCGACCTTGCGGGTATCGCAGGTCTGATCATCGGCATCGGCACCACGGCCGACTCGTTCGTGGTGTTCTTCGAACGCATCAAAGACGAGATACGCGAAGGGCGTTCGTTCCGCTCCGCCGTCCCGCGCGGTTGGGCAAGGGCGCGCAAGACCATCCTGTCCGGCAACGCCGTCACCTTCCTCGCGGCCGCGGTGCTCTACGTCCTGGCGGTCGGCCAGGTCAAGGGCTTCGCGTTCACGTTGGGTCTGACCACGATCCTCGACGTCGTGGTGGTCTTCCTGGTGACCTGGCCGCTGGTATACCTCGCGTCGAAGTCAGCGACGCTATCCAAGCCGGCGTTCAACGGTCTCGGCGCGGTGCAGCAGATCGCGCGCGAACGCCGAGCGGCCGCGCATGCGACGGGAGGGGGATAGTCCGATGGCTAAACACTCATCCGACACGACCGACGTGACCGATTCCAGCGCTGTCGAGGCACCCGACCTCGAAGCCGCCGCGGCCGATGCGCCAAGGCACGGCTTCTTCGTCCGGCTCTACACCGGCACCGGCGCGTTCGAAGTCATCGGGCGCCGCAAGCTCTGGTACGGGATCAGCGGCCTGATCGTCGCGGTGGCGATCGCGAGCATCCTGGTCCGCGGCTTCACCTTCGGCATCGATTTCGCGGGCGGCACCAAGGTGTCCATGCCGACCCAGGGTGCGACGGGCACGATCAGTTCGCAGCAGGTTGAAAACGTCTTCAGTCAGACCATCGGCAAGGCTCCCGAATCGGTGGTCGTTGTGGGCAGCGGCAACTCGGCCACGATCCAGATTCGCGCCGAGAAGCTGTCCAACGATGAGACCGAGAAGCTCGGCACCGCGCTGTTCGACGCGTTCCAGCCCAAGGGCCCCGACGGCAAGCCGAGCAAGTCCGCGGTCAGCCAGTCGGACGTTTCGGAGACGTGGGGCGGCCAGATCACCAAGAAGGCGCTCATCGCGCTGGTGGTGTTCCTTGCGTTGGCGGCCATCTACATCACGCTGCGCTACGAGCGCTACATGGCCATCTCTGCACTGCTGACGTTGGTGTTCGACCTTCTCGTCACAGCAGGCGTGTACGCGTTGGTCGGTTTCGAGGTAACCCCGGCCACCGTGATCGGCCTGTTGACCATCCTCGGGTTCTCGCTCTACGACACCGTCATCGTGTTCGACAAGGTCGAGGAGAACACCCACGGCTTCGAGCACACCACCAGGCGCACGTTCGCCGAACAAGCCAACCTCGCGGTCAACCAGACGTTCATGCGGTCGATCAACACCAGCCTGATCTCGGTGTTGCCGATCATTTCGCTGATGGTCGTCGCGGTCTGGCTGCTCGGGGTCGGCACGCTCAAGGACCTTGCCCTGGTGCAGTTGGTCGGCGTCATCGTCGGTACCTACTCGTCGATCTTCTTCGCCACCCCACTGCTGGTGTCGCTGCGTGAGCGCACCGACCTCGTCCGCACACACACCCGGCGAGTTCTCAACCGGCGCAAGCCATCCAAGGCAGCTGAGGTGACCGACGCCGAGCCCGAGGAGGCGGCGGCGCTGACCGCCAAACCGGTCCCCGAGAAGCCTGCGCCCGGTGCGCGACCTGTCCGGCCGACGGCCAGCCGGACCGGACGACCGTCGGGTAAGCGAAACACCCGGCGGTAGGGGATGCCAGTCGGGAGCCGGAGCGTCGTCGCGGCGGCCGTGCTGTCGCTGGTCGGCGGGTTGGGCCTGTCGGCCTGCACGAGCAGCCCTGCGGACAGCATCAACTACGCCGTCGACGGCATGCTGGTCACCTACAACACCAACACCGTGGCGGGTGCGGCGTCGGGCGGACCGCAGGCCTTCGCCAGGGTGCTGACGGGCTTCAACTACCACGGTCCCGACGGTCAGATCGTCGGCGATCACGACTTCGGCAGCATCTCGGTTGTCGGGCGTACGCCGTTGGTGCTCGACTACGAGATCAACGCCAACGCCGTGTACTCCGATGGCAAGCCGATCACCTGTGACGACATGGTGTTGGCCTGGGCGTCGCAGGCGGGGCGGCTGCCCGGATTCGACGCCGCCAACCGCGCCGGCTACAGCGACATCGCGTCGGTCGACTGCACGCCGGGGCAGAAGAAGGCGCGGGTGACCTTCGCCCAGGACCGCGGGTTCGTCGACTTCGGCCAGCTGTTCGCGGCGACGTCGATGATGCCGTCGCATGTCATCTCGGACGAACTCGGCCTGGGAGACGGGGGCGTCACCACCGCGCTGTTGAACAACGACGGCCCGGCCGTCGATCGCATCTCGAAGGTGTGGAACAACACCTGGAATCTGTCCGCCGACGACTTCGACGCCAAGCGGTTCCCGTCGTCGGGGCCCTACAAGATCGAGTCGGTCAACAAGGACGGCTCGGTCGTGCTTGTCGCCAACGACAAGTGGTGGGGCGCCAAGCCGGTGACCAAGAAGGTCACCGTGTGGCCGCGGGGCGCCGACATCCAGGACAAGGTCAATCAGGGCACCTACGACGTCGTCGACGTTGCGGCGGGCTCGTCGGGGACGCTGAATCTGCCCGATGACTATGTCCGCACCGATTCGCCGTCGGCGGGCATCGAGCAGCTGATCTTCGCACCGCAGGGACCGCTGGCGGCCCCACCGGCGCGTCGGGCGCTTGCGCTGTGTACGCCGCGCGACGTGATCGCCAAGAACGCGTCGGTGCCGATCGCAAACTCCCGGCTCAATCCCGCTAGCGAGGACGCCTTGGGCGCAGCCGAGGGCGCTGTCGAGGCCGGACAGTTCGCTGTCGCCAATCCCGATGCTGCCCGCGCCGCGATCAACAACCAGCCGATGACGGTGCGGATCGGCTATCAGAGCCCGAATGCCCGGCTGGCCGCGACCGTCGGCGCGATCGCGAAGGCGTGCGCGCCTGCCGGAATCACCGTGCAGGACGCCGCATCCGACAGCATCGGTCCACTCAGTCTGAGCGACAACAAGATTGACGTGCTGATCGCCAGCACCGGGGGCGCCGCGGGCAGCGGTTCGACGGGCTCGTCGGCGATGGATGCCTACGATCTGCACACCGGCAACGGCAACAATCTGTCGGGCTACGCCAACGAGCGCGTCGACGGCATCATCGCATCGATCGCGGTGACGTCGGACCCCAAGGAGGTGGCGCGACTGCTCGGTGAGGGCGGTTCGATCCTGTGGGCCGACATGCCGACGCTTCCGCTCTACCGTCAACAGCGGACCCTGCTCACGTCGAAGAAGATGTATGCCGTGAGCGGCAATCCGACGCGATGGGGCGCGGGGTGGAACATGGATCGGTGGGTGCTGGGGCAGTGACCGAGATCTCGCAGCTGATTGCGTCGCTGACGCGCGAGGTGCCCGACTTTCCAGAGCCGGGTGTCCAGTTCAAGGACCTGACCCCGGTACTGGCTGACGCGCGCGGCCTGGACGCCGTGGCCGACGCCCTTGCGGATATCGCGAGGGGTGCGGACCTGGTGGCAGGCGTCGACGCCCGTGGCTTCCTGCTCGGCGGCGCCGTCGCGATCAAACTCGGCATCGGCGTGCTGGCGGTGCGTAAGGGCGGCAAGCTGCCGCCGCCGGTGATCGGCGAAACCTACGACCTCGAGTACGGCACGGCCACGCTGGAGGTGCCCGCCGAGGGCATCGAGTTGGCGGGCCGGAACATCGCGATCATCGACGACGTTTTAGCAACCGGCGGCACGGTGGCCGCTACCGCAAAGCTTCTGCGGCACGCCGGAGCGAATGTGGCGTGTGCCGCGGTGGTGCTCGAACTCACCGCCCTCGGAGGCCGCGACGTGCTCAAACCGTTGCCGGTCAGCAGCTTGCACACGGTGTGAGGGCTATTCTCGAGGTCTGGCGAAATGTAGGCCGATGAGCGCTCGCGCGAAGAGCGAGTAGGAGGTGACCATGGCTGACGATCCCGGCACGGGGCAGGCCGTGCAGGTACCTCCAGCAGCTTCGTTGCCCGAAACGCAGCCCATCGAGATCCCGAAGACCTCGACAAGCGCGTCCCGGCGGGTAAGGGCGAGGCTGGCCCGCCGGATGACCGCTCAGCGCAGCACCATCAACCCGGTGCTCGAGCCGCTGGTCGCCGTGCACAAGGCGTTCGTCCCGAAGGCCAACCTGGCGTTGCTGCAGAAGGCGTACGAGGTGGCCGAGGAGCGGCACGCCGACCAGATGCGGCGCTCGGGCGACCCGTACATCACCCATCCGCTGGCCGTCGCCAACATCCTGGCCGAACTCGGCATGGACACCACCACCCTCGTTGCCGCGCTGCTGCACGACACCGTCGAGGACACCGGCTACACGATGGAACAACTGACCGCCGACTTCGGCGAGGAGGTCGCCCATCTGGTCGACGGCGTCACCAAGCTGGACAGAGTGGCGCTGGGCACCGCGGCCGACGCCGAGACCATCCGCAAGATGATCATCGCGATGGCTCGCGACGGACGGGTGCTGGTCATCAAGGTCGCCGACCGGCTGCACAACATGCGCACGATGCGGTTCCTACCGCCGGAGAAGCAGGCGCGCAAGGCCCGGGAGACGCTGGAAGTCATTGCGCCGCTGGCACATCGGCTGGGCATGGCGACGGTGAAGTGGGAGCTCGAGGACCTGTCGTTCGCGATCCTGCACCCGAAGAAATACGAGGAGATCGTCCGACTGGTCGCCGACAGGGCGCCGTCGCGTGACACCTACCTGGCGAAGGTGCGCGACGAGATCAACGGCACGCTCACCGGGTCGAAGATCAATGCCATCGTGGAGGGCAGGCCCAAGCACTATTGGTCGATCTATCAGAAGATGATCGTCAAGGGTCGCGACTTCGACGACATCCACGACCTGGTCGGCGTGCGCATCCTATGTGAAGAGATCCGCGACTGTTATGCCGCTGTGGGCGTGGTGCATTCGTTGTGGCAGCCGATGCCGGGGCGGTTCAAGGACTACATCGCCCAGCCGCGTTACGGGGTGTACCAGTCATTGCACACCACCGTGGTGGGGCCCGAGGGCAAACCGCTCGAGGTGCAGATCCGCACCAGGGATATGCACAACACCGCCGAGTACGGCATTGCGGCGCACTGGCGCTATAAGGAAACCAAGGGCCGCAACGCTCCTCATCCGCATGCCGCCGCCGAGATCGACGACATGGCGTGGATGCGTCAACTGCTCGACTGGCAGCGGGAGGCCGCGGATCCCGGCGAGTTCCTCGAGGCGCTTCGCTACGACCTCGCGGTGCAGGAGATCTTCGTGTTCACGCCGAAGGGCGATCTGATCACGCTGCCAACGGGCTCCACTCCCGTTGACTTCGCGTATGCGGTGCACACCGAGGTCGGCCACCGCTGCATCGGTGCGAGGGTGAACGGTCGGCTGGTCGCGCTGGAGCGCAAGCTCGAAAATGGCGAAGTGGTAGAGGTTTTCACGTCGAAGGCGCCCAACGCTGGCCCGTCGCGGGACTGGCAGACGTTTGTGGTGTCACCGCGTGCGAAGGCGAAGATCCGGCAGTGGTTCGCCAAGGAGCGCCGCGAGGAAGCGCTGGAATCGGGCAAGGACGCAATCGCCCGTGAGGTGCGCCGCAGCGGACTTCCATTGCAGCGCTTGATGAATGCCGAATCGATGGCGGCGCTCGCACGCGAACTTCGCTACACGGATGTGTCGGCGCTCTACACGGCGGTGGGAGAGGGGCACGTCTCCGCGCGGCACGTGGTGCAGCGACTGGTGGCCCAGCTCGGTGGCGATGATGAAGCCGCGGATGAGCTCGCGGAACGGTCGACACCCACGACCATGCCGGTGCGGCAGCGCACCAACGACGATGTCGGTGTCGCGGTGCCCGGCGCTCCCGGTGTGCTGACCAAGCTTGCGAAATGCTGCACGCCGGTGCCCGGCGACAACATCATGGGATTCGTAACCCGCGGCGGCGGCGTGAGCGTGCACCGCACCGACTGCACGAATGCCACTTCGCTGCAACAACAATCGGAACGGATCATCGACGTGCAGTGGGCGCCGTCGCCGTCGTCGGTGTTCCTGGTGGCCATCCAGGTCGAAGCCCTCGATCGGCATCGGCTGCTCTCGGATGTGACGCGCGTGCTGGCCGACGAGAAGGTCAACATCCTGTCTGCGTCGGTGACGACGTCGAACGACCGGGTTGCCATCAGCCGGTTCACCTTCGAGATGGGCGACCCGAAGCACCTCGGCCATGTGCTGAACGTGGTACGCAACGTGGAGGGCGTCTACGACGTCTACCGTGTGACATCCGCGGCATAATTGTGTTCGCAAAATTTGCCTAGTTGTTTGCCTTATCTGAAATACTGCGGCGATGCGCACTGCTTTGGTGGTCTTAGTTGCTTCGCTGGCGATGGTGTTGGCCGGTTGTGGTTCCACGATCAAGCCCGACAGGGCTGCTGAGACGGTCACCGACTTCGTAGCGAAGAACACGGGCTTCAAGCCGACCGACACGAAGTGTCCATCGGACGTCGCCGCGGAGGTGGGTCAAAAATTCGACTGCCACTTCACGGGGCCCGACGGGAACTACACGGCGCATGTCGAGGTGACGAAGGTCGATGGGGACGATGTGCTGTTCAACATCCAGTCGAAGCGGAATTGAGCGTTGCTAGCCGATCTGTGTTGACTTGATCGTCACGTCGGCGACGGGCTTGCCGTCGTCGCTTCCGCCGGCGACGCCCGACGCGGCGATCTTGTCCAACGTCGCGAGCCCGGCGCTGTCGATGGTGCCGAACACCGTGTAGGTCGGCGGCAACTGAGAGTCCTTGTACACCAAGAAGAATTGGCTGCCGTTGGTGCCGGGCCCGGAGTTGGCCATGGCCAGCGTGCCGCGCGGGTAGACCACAGGGACCTTCAGTGCGGGGTCGGTCAGCCGGTACTGATTGGTCGGGTATTCATTCGGGAATCGGTACCCCGGCCCGCCCGTTCCGCTGCCCGTCGGATCGCCGCACTGCAGCACACCGAGTTCATCCGCGGTGGTCAGCCGGTGGCACGTGGTGTTGTCGAAGAACCCCTGCTTGGCCAGGCTGGTGAAGTTGTTGACGGTGCACGGGGTCTTGCTGTTGTTCAGTTCCAGCCCGATCGTGCCCTGAGTCGTCGTGACGATCGCGCGGACAAGGGCGGGATCGGTCGCGATGTGGCCGTTCTGCGGCGGCTTGACAGGCTTGCTCGCCGGTTCCGTCGTCGCCGGGTATTGGCAGTTGGAGCCCAACGTCTTGGGCGGGGTGAACGCAGGCAGATCTTTGGCGACCTGCGACGGGGGCGTATTGGTGTCCGGGTAATTCGGACCCATGCCGTCGAGCTTTTCCAGCTCATGGGCGACCTGCACGAAGAACAGCACGCTCAGTACCACCGCGACGACGGTGAATACCGTGATCAGGTAACCGATCACCAGCCCCGCGATGGCCAGCCCGCGGCCCGCCTCGCCGGTCTTGCGGATCTGTGACAGCGAGATGTGGCCGAAGATGATGCCCAGCGGCGCGAACAGGAACGCACACACCAACGACACGATGGCCAACGCGTTGGTCGGCTGCGGAGGGGGATAGCCGTAATACCCGCCGTACGGCGCTCCGGGCGGTGGCGGCGGATACGCGCCGTACGGCGGCGGAGTGGTCATGGTCAGTCGAGCAGGATCGACTTGATCTGCACGTCGTTCTTCGGCTTGCCGTCCTGGCCGCCGTCGGCGGTACCCGCTGCGGCGATCTTGTCCAGTGTGGCCAGGCCGGTCTGGTCGATGGTGCCGAACGCCGTGTAGTTCGGCGGCAGCTCGGAATCCTTGTACACCAGGAAGAACTGGCTGCCGTTGGTGCCGGGTCCCGCGTTGGCCATCGCCAGCGTGCCTCGCGGATACTTCACCGGTTCCTGCAGCTTGGGATCGTCGGGCTGGAACTGGTCGGTGGGGTACTCGTTCGCGAACTGGTAGCCGGGACCACCGGTGCCCTGGCCCGTCGGGTCGCCGCACTGCAGCACGGCGAGGCCCTCAGAGGTGGTCAGCCGGTGGCATGGGGTGTCGTTGAAGAAGCCCTGCTGCGCAAGGCTGGCGAAGCTGTTGACGGTGCACGGCGCCTTCCCGTTGTCCAGCTGCAGCCCGATGTTGCCCTGGTTGGTCGACATGCTGGCGCTCACCTGCGCCGGGTCGGTCGGCACCTTGCCGGTGCGGGGCGGGTTGACCGGCTTGCTCGCCTTTTCTTGGGAAGCCGGATACTGGCAGTTGGCGCCCAAGTTGGCAGGCGCGACAAAAGCGGGCAGGTCGCCAGGGGCCGACGGCGCGGCGCTGGTGGGCGACGCCGCCGACGTCGTCGCCGCCGATGCGGTTTGACTGCCGGAGTGCTTGTTGGTGACGACGACGGTGGCCACGATGGCGCCGATCACGACGATGGCGGCCACGACCGATCCGACGATCGTGTAGATGCGGCGTTTGCGTTCCTTGGCTGCTCGGCGCTCGAGCTGACGCTCGAGTTTGCGCTTCGCTGTGGCACGACGTTGTTCGTTGGTCGGCACCGCCGGTGTCCTCCTCATGATCTGTGGTCGGCACCGAGTGTGCCAGGCGTTGCTGAATGCGGGGGTTTCGACCCTCGTGAACAGGAGATGGGACACTGGACGCCGTGTTGATCACAGGCTTCCCGGCAGGCATGTTGGCGTGCAACTGCTATGTGGTGGCCAGGGGGGCCGGGTCCGACGCGATCATCGTCGACCCGGGTCAACGGGCGATGGGGCCGTTGCGGCAGATCCTCGACGACAACCACCTCACGCCGGCGGCCGTGCTGTTGACCCACGGGCACATCGACCACATCTGGTCGGCGCAGAAGGTGGCCGATATGTACGGCTGTCCCGCCTATATCCATCCAGAAGACCGGTTCATGCTGACCGACCCGATCAAGGATTTCGGGCCCAGGATTGCTCAGATCGCGTTCGGCGCGCTGTTCCGCGAACCCAAACAGGTCGTCGAGCTGGACCGCGACGGCGACAAGGTAGATGTGGGTGATGTGACGGTGACCGTTGACCACACCCCCGGCCACACTCGCGGCTCGGTGGTGTTCCGGGTTTCCGATGGGCCGGAGGAAGTGGTCTTTTCCGGCGACACCTTGTTCCGCCAGTCGGTCGGCCGCACGGATCTGCCCGGCGGCAGCGGCCGCGACCTGCTCGGCTCGATCGTGACAAAACTGTTGGTGCTCGACGACGACACCGTGGTACTACCGGGACACGGCGAAAAGACCACGATCGGCTTTGAGCGCCGCACCAACCCGTTTCTCGAAGGCTTGAGCTAGTGAGTGATTTTCAGGCGCCCAAGGGCGTCCCGGATTACCTGCCGCCCGACTCCGCGCAGTTCGTCGGCGTGCGCGACGGCTTGCTCGACGCTGCCCGGCGCGCCGGCTACGGCGATATCGAGCTGCCGATCTTCGAAGACACCGCGCTGTTCGCCCGCGGTGTCGGTGAGTCGACCGACGTGGTGAGCAAGGAGATGTACACCTTCGCCGACCGCGGCGACCGCTCGGTGACGCTTCGCCCCGAGGGCACCGCCGGGGTGATGCGCGCGGTGATCGAGCACGGCCTCGACCGCGG
>DATJIX010000090.1:0-9974 GCA_035492865.1 Mycobacterium sp.
GGCCGCTATGTCGTCGGCATCGGCATCACCGGCTCGATCAGCAAGTCGCTGACCGCCGCGTGCGATGAGTACGTCAGCTACGACGCGCTGCCCGGCATCGTCCCCGTCGTACCACCGAAAAAACCCGCCAAGCGCGCCAAGGCACAGGAGCCCGGCGACGAGCCCGAGCAGCCAGATCCGCAGGCGGCCGCCACCGGCCTGCTGGAGCGGGCGCTGCGGATCGGCCATGAGAAGGACGACGCCGACTGGCTGCACAACTCGGCGGTCAAGGCGCAGATGAAGCGGATGGACCCGTCGTTCTCCGAAAAGTCGTTGGGCTTCAAGTCGTTCAGCGACTTCCTGCGCTCACGCCCAGATGTCGTCGAGCTCGACGAGAGCAGCACCACCCGCATGGTGCGGCTCAAGACCACCGCAACCTAGTCTGAGAGCCATGACCGACCGCCTGTACTTTCGGCAGCTGCTCTCGGGGCGCGACTTCGCCGCCGGCGACATGATCGCCGCGCAGATGCGCAACTTCGCCTACCTCATCGGCGACCGGGAAACCGGTGACGCGGTGGTCGTCGACCCGGCCTACGCCGCTGGCGATCTGGTTGACGCGCTCGAGGCCGACGGCATGCACCTGTCGGGTGTGCTGGTGACCCACCACCACCCCGACCACGTCGGCGGGTCGATGGCGGGCTTCGAGCTCAAGGGCCTCGCCGAGCTGCTGGAGCGGATCAGCGTGCCCGTGCACGTCAATTCGCTTGAGGCCGATTGGGTTTCACGCGTCACCGGCATCGCGCGTTCCGAACTCACCGCCCACGAGCACGGCGATGTGGTCAGCGTCGGCGACATCGACATCGAGCTGCTGCACACTCCCGGCCACACGCCGGGCAGCCAGTGCTTCCTGCTGGACGGGCGACTCGTCGCGGGCGACACGCTGTTCCTCGAGGGCTGCGGGCGCACCGACTTCCCCGGCGGTGACGTCGACGCGATCTATCACAGCCTGCAGGCGCTCGCGAAGCTGCCCGGCGACCCCACTGTGTTTCCTGGCCACTGGTATTCGGCGGAGCCCAGCGCGGCGCTGTCGGAGGTCAAACGGACCAACTACGTGTATCGGGCCAGCAACCTGGATCAGTGGCGGATGCTGATGGGCGCCTGACGCGGTCGTTTGCAGGAGCAAAAGTCTCGCAGGGTGTAACCACCTGGGTTATCTTTTCGCGATGACCACACCGCCCACGCCCGCAGGTTGGTATCCCGATCCCGACGGCTCAGGCGGCCAACGCTATTGGGACGGGTCCGCGTGGACCGAGCACCGGGCCCCCGCCGCCCCCGAACAAGCACCGCCCACGGCGCCTGCCGAGCCCGAAATCGCTGGCAGTGAGCAGCCGACGACCGTCGTCCCGCTGCGGCCTGCCGGCGGCGCGCACCGGGCGCCTGATCCGCAAGCCGAGACGACACCCGAGCCAGAGCCGACACCCGAGCCCGAACCAGGGCCGACCGCGGTGATCAACCTGGACTCGGTGCCAAGCGTGCCGAGCGTGCCGAGCGAGCAGGCCACCTCGGTGATCCGACGGCCGCCGACCGAGACGCCGTTTGAGCCGACGCCTCAGGCCGAGCCGACACCGCCGCCCGCGGAGGCGTCGTCGTTCGCCGAACCGTCGTTCGCGGCCCCACCGCCTGAGCCGCCGTTCGAGCCGCTGCCGTCCGGCGAGCCGCCCGCCGCCGACGACGGGCGCCGCAAGCTCATCATCGGGTTCGGCGCCGCGTGCGCCGCGCTACTGGCGATCCTGGTCGTCGTCATCGTCTACGGCGTCTTCTTCAACATGTCCAACAGCACCCAGGCCTCGTCGAGCCACACGTCCACGTCGAAGTCCGAGGCGCCGACGACGTCGCCGTCGGCAGGCAACGGCTCGGGCAACAGCACCGAGACCGCGAGCGAATCACCAACGACCGCTTCGGGTTCCGGCCCGCAGGCGAGTGACGGCGGTCTGACGTTCGCGGTCACCGGTGTGGAGAACGCGCCGTCGGTGAAGTATCAGGACGCGCCGGTGGTGAAGAACGCGCAGGGCGAGTTCCTGATCGTGCACATGACGGTGTTGAACTCCGGTGAGGCGCAGGGCACTTTCCTCGCCACGCTGCAGAAGCTCAAGGCCGGCGGCACGACGTACAACATCGACGACGAGGCGACGGCGTACCTCAACGGCACGTGGGCGGATATCGCTCCCGGCGATACTTCAGATGTAGCAATCGCTTTCGATGTGCCACCGGGGACCACAGGCGAGTCGCTCGAGGTGCACGGCGACCCGATGAGTTCCGGCGTCGACGTTCCCTTGTCGTAGTTTCACGCAGACTTGAAGCGTGGCTGACACGCTCTACGCCGACGTGTCCGAATGGCAGGTCGGCGTCAACGACAGTTATCCGTATCCGGTGCTGTGCATCCGGTCCAACGACGGCACACACCGAGATCGCCGCTGGGTCAACAACTATGGCTGGTGTCTGCGCAACGCCGACAGCGGCCGGCTGACCTTCTTCATCGTTTACTTCGTCTGGCGACCGAATTGGCAGCAAACCGTCGACACGTTCAAGGACATGGTCGGCACGCCGCATCCGAAGATGGCGGTGATGCTCGATGTCGAGTCGTGGGGTGGTCAGATCCGAGGCGACCGCTCAGCGGGCATCAACGCGGCGTACGAAGCGGTCGGCGCGTTCGTCGGGTCGACGGCCAAGGTGATCGGCTACGGCAATGTGGGCGACCTCAACACCCTGTGGCCGGACAAACCGCCGGGCATCCGGCTGGTGGTCGCCGCATACGGCCGCAATCCGCCGTATCCCGGGAAGGTCGCCCATCAGTACACCGACGGCGCCGGCTACGGCGGCGGTTTGCCAGAAGGTGCGCCGCCGTTCGGCCGCTGCGATATGAACTCCGCCGATGGGCTCACCGCCACCGAATACGCCCGCGCTTGTGGCATTACGGTCGCGGATTCCGCGCCGACAGACGTTGCACTGTAGAGAATCCGAAGGAATTCGTAATTCGAGTAGTGCAATACGCAGGACACGGCCATCTTTGCGGAGCAAACTAATCGAGAACAGCGTAAACAGGGCCGTCGGGGGTCGTCGTGAAGAACATTGTGCTGTGCTTTGACCGGGCACGTGACCATCCTGGACCGCGCGATGCCACGAACGCGGAGGCGTTGCTGCGGCTGCTCGACGAGAGCGACGAACAGATCACCTGGTACCACCCGGGCACGCCGACGCCCGCAGCCGAACGCGGCAAGTTGGCCAAGCTGCGCAGGCGCAAGACAGCCGCAGACGAGGCGCGGGCCACGATCGCCGAGGGATACGAATTCCTGGTCGACAACTGGGATCGCGGCGATCGGATCTACCTGTTCGGCGTCGGCCGCGGTGCGTACTGCGCCCAGGCCCTGGCCCGGCTGCTCGGCACTGTGGGCGTTATGCCGGACCTGATGGATTACGTACTCGCCGCCTACGCGGTGCCGCGGACGGGTCGCAGCCCGCAGGACTGGCGGCGGCTGCGGATACTGGCCGCACGGCTGGCCGGGCATCGCGAAATCGGGGTTCCCGTCGAGTTTTTGGGGCTGTGGGACATGGTGAGCGTGCCGGGTCGGCATGCCTCGCATGAACCCCTGACCAACGTCGTCGCGGGCAGGCACGCGGTCGCCGTCGACGGCCGCCACGGACCGCGCAATCTGGTGTCGTCGCCGGACTGCGTCGACGAAGTCTGGTTCCGCGGAGCGCATTGCGACGTCGCAGGCGGGCCGGGGGCGTGCTGGCCGCTGGCCGACATCGCGCTCGACTGGATGCTCGACGGGGCGGTGCGCGCCGGCCTGACCGTGCGGGACGCCAGTCACCGCGACGCGCCCGCGCCAACCGATTTCGACGCACTGGCCGGCAGCGCGCGCACGGTTTCGCTGCGGAAGCTGCCCGCCAGCCCGCTGGTGCATGCCAGCGTCGACGTCTATCTCCGGGCGCATCCGGAGTACTGGCGGCGCCTGCCCGGCCGCGTGGTGTGGGCCGATACCGATTGGCTGGCCCGCAGCGAACGGCTGGTGCACACCGAGCCCGCGCAGGTACCTGCCGAGCCGGCTGTGCTGACGGCCGCCGCGTCCTAGGTCCGCGAACGCCGATGGCGAACAAATGGCGATCGGTGACACGACGGCGTTCTCAGAGATGGCGATGCATGTGCTCGTCCGTCGGGACGGCGCGTGCTGGCTTGCTGCGGGCCAGAACACTCCGATTCGTCCGAAGCCATAGCCGTCGACGCCAGCGACAATTATTTGCTCACGTTGGCAATTACCTCGGAATCTCGTTAGGCACTCCTGTCTCTACTTACCCACTGGGCTGGGACTTCTCAGCAACGGGCAAAGCCATACGCTGGCGAATGCTGTAGCAACGGCAGGACCGTGGTTTACTTCGCTGCGTGGATTGGTTCCAGGACCACGTCCTCGGCATCTCGGCCGGTGCGTGGACGGCACTCGCAGCATGGCTGGCGGTGGTGGTTGGCATCGCGGCCCTGGTGTACGCATGGCGTCAGTACCAGCGCGCCAAGGAAGACGCGGCGGAGCTGCTGCAGCCGAACGTCGCGATGTACATGGAGCCCAGTGCAAGCGACTGGCATCTCATCGAGCTCGTGGTCAAGAACTTCGGCCGCACCCCCGCGTATGGCATTCGCTTTGAATTCGCGAATCCCCCGACGGTCGGCAAGTACGAAACTGCCTACGAGGACCGCTACGTCGATATCACCGAGCTGAATCTGCCCGCTGAGATCCCGTATCTGGCGCCGACACAGGAATGGCGCATCGTCTGGGATTCGGCGCTGGACCGTCGGGAACTGGGCGAGGCCATCGCGTCGCGCTTCCACGGCGCGGTGACCTACTACGACCGGCCGAAGGACAGCGGGCGAAGCAAGCAGAGCAGGCCGCTGTTCCGGTCCAGCGCGGTGCTGGACTGGGCGACGCTGCATCCGGTCGAACGGCTCGAGCTGCTCACCACACACGACCTCGCACGGCAGGAGAAGCAGAAGCTCGAGCTGTTGCGCAACCTGTTGACCTACTACCACTACGCGGCCAGCGAGAGCCGCGAGGAAGTGCTGCGCGTAGAGATCAACCGCGTCAAGGCGGCCGCCGACGACCTGCGCGACCGCTACAACGCCCAGTACAACAACCCGCAGCTCAACAACTCTCAGTACAACAACGCGCCGGTGAACAACCACGGCCACGTCGACACGGCGTTCGAAGAGGCGCACACCACGATCATCAATGGCAGGCATCGCCGCGATCTGAACTAGCCTGTTGGCTTTCGTAACGTTGTTACGTAACATCGTTAACCATGGCTGACAGCGTTAAATACGAGCTCAACGAATCCGTCGCGACGATCACGTTGGACGACGGCAAGGTCAACGTACTCGGCCCCGCGATGCAAGCGGAGATCAACGAGGCGCTCGACAGAGCGGAGAAGGACTCGGCCAAGGCGGTCGTGATCGCGGGCAACCAGCGGGTGTTTTCCGGCGGCTTCGATCTGGCGGTGTTCCAGTCCGGCGATCCGAAGGCCGCGCTGGGCATGCTCGCGGGAGGCTTCGAGCTGTCGCTGCGCTGCCTGACGTTCCCCGCCCCGGTGATCATGGCGGCGACGGGCCCGGCGATCGCGATGGGTTCGTTTCTGCTGCTCTCCGGCGACCACCGGATCGGCCAGCCCAAGTCGCGGTGCCAGGCGATCGAGGTGGCGATCGGCATGACGATCCCGATCTCGGCGATCGAGATCATGAGGGCGCGGCTGACGCCCGCGGCGTTCGAGCGCGGCGCCGCGCTGGCGGCGACGTTCGCAGGCGATGAGGCGGTGGCAGGCGGCTGGCTCGACGAACTCGTCGAGGCCGACCAGGTGTTGGCGCGGGCGCAGCAGGTGGCCGCCGAGGCCGCGGCGACGTTGCATGCCGGCGCGCACCTGGCGACCAAACTGAAGGCGCGGGAGTCCGCTTTGAAGGCGATACAGGCCGGAATCGACGGGCTCGCAACGGAATTCACCCTCGGCTGATGCCAAGGGCCAAGCAGCGCACGCCCGAGCTTCGGGACCGGCTGCTGGAGGTCGCGATCGCGACCCTTTCCGAGGAAGGGATCGCGCGGTTCACCACGCGGCGGGTGGCCGAACGGGCGGGCACCTCGGTGCCCGCGGTCTACGAGCTGTTCGACGACAAGGCCGGCCTGGTGCGGGCGATGTTCTTCGAGGGCTTCCGGCTGCTCGGCGCCGAATTGGCCAAGGTGCCCGTCACGTCGGATCCGCTTGGCGATGTCGAGCGGCTGGTGCCGGTGTTCCGGCTGTTCTGCCGGGCGTATCCGCGGCTGGCCCAGGTGATGTTCTCCCGGCCGTTTGCCGATTTCGAGCCGGGTGCCGAGGAGCTGGCGGCCGGGGCGGCGGTGCGGGAGGTGTTTGTCGGGCGGATCCAGCGGTGCATCGACGCCGGTCTGTTGACCGGCGATCCAAACGACATGGCGCATGTATTGCTCGCTCTGGCACAGGGTTTGGCGGTGCAGGAGGCGGGCCGGTGGCTCGGGTCGGGGCCGCTGATCGAGCGGCGGTGGAAACTGGGGGTGACATCGCTGCTGGCCGGGCTGCGATAATTCGGCTATGGCCAGTCGCGTCGGCTCGATGTTCGGGCCGTACGAACTGCAAGCCCTGCTCGGCGTCGGCGGGATGGGCGAGGTGTACCGCGCCTACGACACCGCCAAGGACCGCACAGTGGCGATCAAGCTGCTGCGTGCCGAGATGTCGGCCGACGCCGGTTTCCAGGAGCGGTTCCGGCGCGAGTCGCGGATCGCGGCGCGACTGCAGGAACCGCACGTCATCCCGGTGCATGACTTCGGCGAGATCAACGGTGTGCTCTACATCGACATGCGGCTCGTCGAGGGCGACAACGTCAACAAGGTGCTGCAGATGCACGGCCCGATGGAGCCGGCGCGCGCGGTGTGGATCGTGGGACAGGTGGCCGCGGCGCTGGACGCCGCACACGCCAGCGGCCTGGTGCACCGCGACGTCAAACCGGAGAACGTTCTGCTCACCGCCACCGACTTCGCGTACCTCGTCGACTTCGGCATCGCGCACCTCGGCAGTGATACGGGTTTGACGAGTGCGGGCGCGGCGATCGGATCGTGTGCGTACATGGCGCCGGAACGGTTCACCGGCGGACGGGTGGGCCCGGCCGCCGACATCTATTCGTTGGCATGCCTGCTCTACGAATGCCTCACTGGGGCAACGCCATTCCCTACAGGTGAGTTGAGCCAGCTGATGGGCGCACACATCATGTCGCCGCCGCCGCGGCCTAGTGTGACGCGGCCACTAGTCGGGGCCGCGTTCGATGCGGTGGTGGCGCGGGGGATGGCCAAACACCCCGAGGAGCGGTTCGCGACGGCCGGGGATCTGGCGCGTGCCGCGTCAGCCGCGGCGTCGGCGGCGCAGGTGGCGACCGTGGTCAACCCGATCCCGCCGCAGCCTCATCGAACTCCGCCCGCGCGAAGGGGTTTCGGGCCGGGTCAGTGGGTGCTGGCCGGCACGACGTTCGGGGTGTTCGTCGGGTTGGTGGGGCTGGTGCTGTGGCTTGTGCTGGGGCAGAACAAGACTGAGCCCGAGCAGTTGCCTGTGCCACCGCCCACGTCGTCGCAGGCTCCTCCGACAAGCTCGTCGACATCGACGTCAGCGCCGCCAGTGGCGCTGCTGCCGGGCACCGATGCGCAGGGCTTCGTCGACTATCCGGGTGCGCGGTGCGACGCGGGCAGCAGCCCGGCGGCGTTGGGGCGGACGACGGGCTCGGTGTTCGTGGTGTGCAGTACCGGGCCCGGCGAGTTCTATTACCGCGGTGTGCGACTCAGCGATGGGGCAGGCATCGAACTGGCCAACGCGGTCCGGTCGTCGGGTGGATTCGACGTCACCAACCCGACGGATGGCACGCGATACCAGATCCGGCAGGACGGCCTGACGATCGTCCCGCCCGACGGCCAGCCGATCACCGAGCCGATGGTGCAGTACGCCACGGGCTGACGCATAAAACGTCGGCCCGCCACCACCGCCTCAGAGGTGACGGGCCGACGTGGCTTATGGGCGACCTACGGCGTCCAGGTGTACGGCGGCCGCAGGCCCGCGGGGTGCGGAGTGCCGTGCCACGGGTAGATCGTGTTGGCGTCGACGTCGACGATGCCCTCGGAGTTCCAGTACCAGTCGTGGCAGACGTTCCAGTCCCACGACAGGACCTGGCTCCCCGGGATGAGGGGATCGCCCGGGCACCAGTGCGTGCAGGTCTGGCTGCCCGGGCAGTTCCCGCCCTGGTAGCTCGGGCCGTCGGCCTGCGCCGTCGCCAGGCCGAGACCGGCCACGCTGAGGCCGGCGGACACCACAGCAGCAGTGGCGAACCGCGCAAATCGGCTCATTCGATTCGATCCTTTCCGTGTGCGCCACCCCGCTGGCGTGTTGTTGTTGCCACCAAGTACAGCCCGCCGGGCCGCCTACCGATCCCAAGTTGGGGCAATTGCCCCATGCCCCCCGCACCCGGCCAGCCCACCATTTCCCCATGACAACCACTCCGCAGGCGGCCGCAGTCGCCACAAAGCACCAGGATCTGCCCTCTGGAGACGACGAGCGCGTCGTCGGCTTCGGTGTGATGGGTCTGCCCTTCGCCAGCGGCCACTACCTGGCGTTCCGCGACTTCCCGGCGACCTCGTTCTCGCCGGCCTACAAGTCGGTGTGGCATCGCACCCCGGACGGCGTATGGACCTTCTACGCCACCACGCCCGGCCCGCAGAGCTGCTCGCGGTACTTCAGCTCGGTGACGGCGGTCGACCCGGTCGTCTGCGACGTCAAGTCCCGCTGGCTCACGCCGTGGTCGCTGCGGATTTCGATCGACGGACTCCTGGATTGGCGCGTCGACATCACGAGGACCTGGGCGACCCGCCTGATGAGCGTCATCGGCGGCCACCTGCCCACCGCGGCGTGGACCAGCCGCCGGACACTCAAGGCCATGGGCCCCGCCGTCGGCCCGCTGCTGGGCGTCGGCAGGATCCGGCTGACCGGAAACCTGCCCAACGGCCAGGAATTCCGCATCGCTCCCAAACGGGTCTGGGCCGTCGCCGACTCGACGGCCGCCGTCGACGGCGACGACCTCGGCCCCATCGGACCCCACCCCGTGCAAGGCAACCTCGCCGACTTCCAACTGCCCCAACGCGGCATCTGCGTCGTGGCACAGGGCCGCTTCGAGCCGTTCGACATCGCACGGCATCGCGACGGGGACAGAATCGGCATATGACCACTCGCGCGGAGGTGCTGGCGGCGCTGTCGGTTGCCGTCGACCTCGGCCTCGGCCAGCCGGCCGAACACATGCTGCGGTCGGCCTTGATCGCGACCCGGCTGGCCGATCGCATGGGACTGCCCGAGGCGCAACGCGATTGCATCTACTACTCGACGCTGATCATGTGGATCGGTTGTCACGCCGATTCGCACGAGTACGCGCGGTGGTTCGGCGACGACATCTCGGTGCGCCGCAGCTCGTACCTGGTCGACTGGTCGGGTCTGCCGTACCAACGCTTCCTGCTGACCAACATCCGGCACGGTGAATCGCTGTTGCAGCGGTTGAAGACCATCTCGACGCTGTATCTGAACGCCCGCGGCCACATTTCGCACCTCATCCACTCGCACTGCACATCGGCGGCGCTGTTGGCCGAGCGGATCGGTCTGAGCACCGACGTGCAGACCGCGCTGCGGTCCACGTTCGAGCGTTTCGACGGCGGCGGACTGCCGAACGGTGCGGCGGGCGAAGCGATCCCGATCGAGATGCGGGTCGCGCAGGTGGCCGACATGGTCGAGGTGCATCAACGCGAGTACGGCACCGTCGGCGCGGTGGCGATGGCACGCAGCCGTCGCGGCGGCCAGTTCGACCCCGCGGTCGTCGACGCCTTCATCGAGGACGCCGAATCGCTGCTGGCCGTCCCTGCGAC
>DATJIX010000091.1:0-5490 GCA_035492865.1 Mycobacterium sp.
CTCCCATGCCCCACCGGCCGCACGACGTCCGGGCGTCGCGATGCACAGCGGGATCACAGGACCGTTAGGGTCAATCCCATGACGACCAAAGTGGATTCACGCCTCAACTCGTATTTCCCTGCTGTCTTGAGCCTGTTCCGCGTCGTGTTCGGATTCCTTTTCACCATGTTCGGCACGTCCAAGTTGTTCGACTGGCCGATTGCGTTCGGTATCCCGACGGGCACCTGGCCCGTTTGGTACGCGGGCATCATCGAGCTGGTGACCGGCCTGCTGATCACGTTCGGACTGTTCACCCGCGTGGCCGCGTTCATCGCGTCAGGCCATATGGCGGTCGCCTACTTCTGGCAGCACCAGCCGCACGCGTTGTGGCCGATCGTGCCGCCGGAGATGGGCGGCAACGGCGGCCTGGACTCGATCCTGTTCTGCTTCGCCTTCTTCCTGCTGGTGTTCACCGGTCCTGGCGCGTATGCACTGGACTCAATGCGCGGTGGCCGAGCACGACAGCGAACATAAAGACCTACGCATAGCTAACCAACGGTAGTGTCAATTTCCTGGTAAACCGGTGAAGGTGGGAATTTAGGGAAACACCTGATTCCATTTCAGCAATCATTGATCCATGATTGATCAATGACCTCTGGGTGGAGGGCCGACGCGTCCTCGGCGCTGATCGTGCACCAGGTCGGGGAATGCGACCGCGTCACCGGCGCGGTCACCTACCAGGCGGTCGTCGGGGACGACGGCGCACCTGTCGCGTTGTCGTTCACCCGACCGCGTGACGGCTTGGTCGCCGACCTCGGGTACGGCATGTTCCGCTATACGCCGAATCCGCGGGTCAACGCCGACTCGGACAGCTTCATCGTCACCGCGGCAGACGGCGCCGGCGGGGTAATCGATTCGATCGTGACGTGGATCAACGACAACCACGTCCCCGTTGTGGTCGCGCCACCGAGACTGTGGCCGCCCGACCCGACCACGGGTGCTGTCACCGTGTCACCGAATATCGTTGACCCCGATGGTGATTGGCTGACGTTCACACTGGACGCCCCGTTCCCTCGACGGGGTTCGGTGACCATCGACTGGGACGGCACATTCACCTACGTCCCCTACCCGTCGGAGCGCGACGACACCGCACTCGACGAGGAGACCGTGGGCTTCCGTGCGGTCGACCCGCGGGGCGCGAGTGCCTACATCACCGTGACGGTGCCAATCTGCCCGCGCCACATCGAGATTCCGCCGGACTCGGGCTCGACCATGCACAGCCCGGATCCCGAGACCGGTGTGGTCACCGGCAACTGCGGACATCCTGGCGACGGCTTCACGTACTCGGCAAGCGCCGCCTCGAAGGGCACGGTGGTCGTCAACGCGACCACGGGCATGTGGGCCTATCGCCCCGCTGTCCGTGCGCGGCACGACGCAGTCGCCGACGGAGCCTCGATGGCACAGCGGCACGACAGCTTCACCATCACTCTGGCGAAGGGCAAGAACAACAAAGTCGCTGTGCCCGTTTCGGTTCCGCTGGTGTCGATGAAGACCGTGCCGTCCTATGCGGTGACGGCGGAGATCGCATTGGGGGTGGTGCCCGCAGGCATGACGATCAGCCCGCGTGGCGACCAGGTCTACGTGACGAGCTTCGTGGACGACGCGGCGGTCACGGTGATCCGCACGGCGGACAACACCACCTCACGAATTCCGCTGACCTTCCGGCCCGAGGGCGTGGTGGTCGGTCCGGACGGTCGCCGTCTGTACGTGGCGGATCCAGTGGGGCGCAGGATTGCGATGATCGACCCGGCCGACAACTCGACGGAATTCATCGGCGTGGGTGACCATCCGTTCCACATGGCCCTTCTCGGCGCCGACCTCTATGTGGCCAACAACCAGGACGGCACCGTCAGCATCATCGACACCATCGACAACGTCGTGGTCCGCACGGTCGAGGTGGGTGGGCACCCCTATGCGGTGGCCGGCGCGCTGGGCCAGGCCTACGTCACCGATTACAGCTTCTACGGCGGCCAGTCCACGCACAGCGTGTCGGTGCTCGGCGCGCGCGGTGGCGTGATCGGCGCGCTGCCCGCGGGCTACTACCCGACCGGGGTCGCGGTCTCACCGGACTGCAGGCGGATCTACGTGGCCAACAACGACGGCGTCTACGCCAGCGCCCATCCCGGCACCACAACGGTGGTCAACGCCAGTACCGGCGCACCCATCGACACCCTGGCCGTCGGCGGCTGCGCGGTCACGGTCAGCGACAACGGAGATCAGGTGTACCTGGCGAGCCAGGGCTACGATTCGACGTTCACCAGCAAGCTGTCGATCGTCGACCTCCCCACCGGCCGGATCAGCTCCGTCCCCGTGCACGGAATGCCGAATGCGTTGGCAGTCAGCGGTAATCGCATCTACCTGACCGACACCTGGCATTCGTCGGTGGTGCAGATCACCGCGCGCGACACCTCAGTGGTCGACACCGGCGTCGCCAATGAGCCACCGAGGGTGTGCATCACGGAAGTGGACTATCGGCTCTATCAGGTGACCGCGGATGATCCCGATGGCGACACCGTGACCTATGCGGTGACCCAACCGTTCTGCGGAACTGTCAGCGACGTCGGCGACGGACTGTTTCGGTACACACCCAACGCCCGCGCGGTCGGCGGGTTCGTCGATCACTTCGCCGTCACGGCTGACGACGGGCACGGCGGCGTGGTGACCAAGACCGTCGGGCTAGTCGTCTAGCCCGAGGTCCTTGCGGAACTTGCGCATGCCGTCGATCTTCTCGGCAAGCGATGCCTGGGGGCCGCTGTAGAACATCCAGGGCATGGTGATGATGCCGTTGATGCCATTCGCTTCGGCATGCTCGTAGTGCTCGGGGGTGAACGCATCGGTCAGTGGTGTCAGAACGGTGAAATCGTCCATCGACAGCCCGCGGTCAGCCCGCAGCTCGCGCAACCGGTTGACGCGTTCGATGGCCCTGTCGGTGGTGATCAGGTCGCCAATCCAGCCGTCGTGGCGCGCCGCGCGCCGTAACGCGATATCGCTCAGTCCGCCCACATAGATCGGAATAGGGGGCGGCGTCGGCTCCATCTCGAGTCGCGGCGCGGTGTAGAACTCGCCGGAGAATTCGGTCCAGCCGGGCTGCCACAGCGCCTTCATCAGCTCGAGCATCTCGTCGGTGCGCTTGCCGCGGCGGTCGAAGCGCTGACCCATCAACGTGAACTCTTCCTCACACCAGCCGACACCGATGCCGAGTTCCAGCCGCCCTTCGGCCAGATATGCCGCGGTGCCAATGGATTTGGCGGCCGAGTATGGGTCGCGCATGGCGGGCAGGTACACGGTCGTGACGAACCGCAGCCGCGTGGTGACCATGCCGAGCGCCCCGATCAGCACCCACGGGTCCGGCCAGTCGGTGAACGCCTCCCAGCGACGCTTGCCGTCCTTGGTGTACGGATACGGAGTCTCGAGCGTCTCCAGGTTGATCACATGGTCCGGAATACCGAGTCCGTCATAACCGAGATCATCTGCGGCCTTGGCGATTTCGGTGACCTCGCTGGTATCGAGGAAAGCCAGGCTGACATAGAACCTCATCCGGCGTCTCGCGCCCACGCCGGCCGGATGAAGATTCCCTCGGCCTCGACGGTGGTGCCTTCAGCATCGCTGAGATATCCGCGCGCAAAGGTTTTCACGCCCTCGGTGCGTTCGATGAAGGCCTCGGCGCGCAGCGGGCCCAGCGGCGTACCACGCAGATAACGCAGCGTGATGGTGCCGGTGAACTTCGGCTGGGTCAGGCCGTCGCTGGCCGCCTCGCCGAGAATGTGGTCGAGCACGAGCGCGGCGATGCCGCCGTGCACCCATCCCGGCGGACCCTCGTAGGCGCCGCTGAGGGTGAACTCGCTCCAGGCCCGGCCGTCGGGCTCGTGGTGAATGATCATCGGCGGGGCGATGGCATTACGCGTTCCGACAGCGGGATTGGCCCATGCCAGCGGGCGTCCGGTGCCGGCGTGGCGCAGGGTGGATGTCACTTCGCGCTGCTGGCCGTCCAACATCGCGGTCACCGCTTCGATCGCCGCCTGCGCTTGGCGCGCTGTGTCCTCGTCGACGTCTGTGCGGATGGCGGCGGCGATCAATCCTCGCACCGCCTCTGTCAACGGCTCGTACATCGCGCGCAGCCGGTCGTACTCCTCGGCCGTCACCGTGGTGAACGGGAAGTCCATGCTCATGGTTCTATCAGGCACGCGGTCACGGCGGGGCCCCGGCATCGGTTGACGCGCGACCGGACGATTTAGCAAACAGCTCGTGATTCCATAGGCAAAAGCCCGTCAGGTCCCGGGCAAGTCCACTATCGGGAATTACCTCGGCTGATCGTTCGAGCATCTCCCCATGCAGGTCACAGAGTTTTCATGCGATCCGTTAGCCAGCAACGAGGGTTTAGGCAGCCGGTGCGGTAGGGAAACGCCCGATTCCTGCGACGTGACGGAGCCATAGCGTCTGAACGGACTACGAAGCGGTGGAAGGGAACGACGATGGGCTACGCCTGGTGCGTGGGTAGGGTCGGGGCGTTGGCTGTCGCGCTTGGTGTTGGCGCCGCCGTCGGGTTCCCCGCTGCAGTCGCATGGGCCGGCCCGGACTCAGGTGATGCCTCGACGGCCGATGCCGCCCCTGCCAACTCCGACGCCGCTCCGGACACCGAGGCGGGCGTGAAGCCGACACCGGCCAACCCGTCCCCGCCCTCATCGACGAATAACTCGTCGGCTCCGGATTCGCCGGCCCCCACCGGAGGGTCACCGTCGCAAACCACCGTGGAGGTGGCCGATGGGGTGGTGCTCTCCAATTCCGGAGGTGCCCACAGCGCGCCCGATGACCCAGGCGTATCGCCGACACCTAGCGCGGCGGCACCGCGGCGCGGCACTCGTGGCGGCTCGGCGCGTAAGAACTCGCCAACTGTGCACGCGACCGCGCCAACGGCGAAGGCCTCGAACGTAGAACCGTCCCCGAGCACCGCCACCCCGACCGAGACCGCTTCCCACGCGACCGCACCGGAGGACGTGACGGCCGTGCCGGCTGAAGCTGTCACCGGGTTGTCCACCCCGAATCAGGTTGCGCATGAGCTCATGTCGGCCGCTCCCACGTCTGCCGAAGAGGGCGTAACCAGTCGGGCGAATGTGCTGACCAGTCCCGTAACCGCGCTGTTGGCTCCGCTGCTGACGCCCGGGCCGGCCGGTCCCGTGGAGTCGCCCGCGGCGTGGGTCCTGCTGGCGGCGGCCCGTCGCCAGTTCGGACAAGAAACCGGCGAGCCCGTCGAGCCGGTGGCCGCTCGGTCGATGCTGTCGATCGAGGCAGTGCCTGACACCGACGTGTCGACCGTTTCGGTGGGTAGTGGTCCGTCGGGGGTGGCGGTCTCGGGTACCCACGCCTATGTCACTAACCAGGCCGACAACACCGTCTCAGTGGTCGACACCACCACCGGCACCGTCGTAGCCACCATCAACGTCGGAGGCTCAC
>DATJIX010000092.1:0-3118 GCA_035492865.1 Mycobacterium sp.
ACGGTCCCAGTACGCGTCAGCGTCGGCGTGCCGCGGTAATCCGAGAAGCGGGGCGCAATGCGCCCGCACCGCGAACCCGAGCTGGGTGTCGAACGCCGAGTCGAATTCGGCAATTGGTTCGGTGTTCGCCTCGTTGAGGCCGTTCTCGAACCGGGCCCGACCAGGGGGCTCTAGCCAGCAGCCGTGCATGTGATGGTCGACCAGCGGCACGTTTTCGACGTGCTCGGCCAGAGTGGACAACCTCAGACGCTCCAGGCCAGCCGGAACTTCTCGGCGAGTTCCTCGGGGCTGAGCTCACCGTACGTCGCCTGTTCGTAACGTCGCACCGCGACCACCGCTTCGACCGATTCGTCGCCGAGAATGCCCCGCATCAAGGCGGAGTGGTCAAGAGCATCGATGGCGTCGGCCTGGTTCGACGCCAACAACACCATCCCGGCGTCACGGCGCTGTTCTTCGCTCAATTTCGCAGGATCGACCGTGGTTTCGGGTGGCAGCGGTAGCTTGCGCTGGATGCCGTCGAGGGCAAGCCCGAGTATCGCCGCGGTCGCGTAGTACGGATTGGCCGACGGGTCGATCACCTTCACTTCGACGTTCGCGCCCTGCGGATTGCTCGGGCCGCCGACCAGGTATCGCACCGCTGCTTCCCTGTTCTCGGTGCCCCAGCAGACATATGCGCCTGACCAGAATCCGGGCTGCATGCGCAGCCCTGACAGCACCGACCCGCACAGCACGCCCTGGGCATCGGGTAGGCCCGACAGCAGTCCCGCGATCGCGGATTCGCCGTCCCGTGTCATGCCCGCGACCCCCGTTCCATCCGAGAACAGCGGGGTGTCGCCGCGCTTCATCGAAAAGTGCTGATGCGAACCCGATCCGACGCTGCCTGCGAACGGCACCGGCGACAGGCTGACCCGCATGCCGTACTGCCGCGCCACCCGTCCGATGATGATGCGCATCAGCACCAGCTGATCGGCCGCCGCGACGGGTGCCAGTGGCGACAGCGAGATCTCGAACTGGTTGATGCCATACTCCGGGTGCAGCTGTTCGATCGCGACGCCCGAAGCCGCTGCGGCATTGAAGACATCGCGGACGAACCCTTCGAATTCGAGCACGCCTGCGAGGCCGTACTGTGCCCACAGGTGCGATGGCAGCGCGGTGCCGTCCGGACCGACGAGCACGAACTCCATCTCGTGGCCGACGACCGTTTCGATGCCTGCCTCGGAAAGCCGATCCGCCACCCGGCGCAGCGCACCGCGGCTGCAGAACGGGTCCGGCGACCCGTCCTGATTGAAGAAAGCGCCTGGCGCCCAGGCGAATCCATCGCCGAGGATCCGCAGACCGCTGAGGTCGATGCGGATACGCTGATCCCCCACCACACCGGTTCTGTCGCCGAACACGGTGCCGACCTGGTCGATGGCGAACACGTGCCACACCGGGCTGGCCCCGAGGCCGGGATCGGCGAACGTGCCCATCCGGCGCAGCGGAACCGTCTTGGCGTGGGTGAGCCCGGCCGGGTTGACGACCGTGCCGATCAGCGTGGCGACCCCGTCGGCCTCGAGTTGCGCGATGGCGGCTGCGGCGAGGGGTTTGGCTGCCCTGGAACTCACCCAGCCATTCTGCAGCGGTTAGCCGCGAATCACAGGGTGATCTTGCAGGATTGGCCGATGTCCAGGGTGCGCAGCATCCGGCCCATGCCCAGCCACATCGCACACGACAGGGCGAGGTCGGTCAGCAGTTCGTCGCTGAATTCCTTGTTCGCGCGTTCCCAGAAGTCCTCGTCGTCGCGAAGGCCGGTGTGATCACTGGCGAAGCGTTCGGCGAACTCCGCGGCGATGCGTTCCTGCGGGCTGTAGCCGGGCCACGTCCGCCATTCGGCCGCGTGGTCGTAGAGGTCCTCGTCGACGCCCGCCGCGATGCCCTCGGAGTCGCGGGTGTTCTGGCACACCACGCATTCGTTGTCGAGCGCGATGACCATCCGCGCCAACTCGCGGGTCCGCATCGGCAGGCGGTTCTTGTTGTAGACCGCGTTGGTGAAACCTGCCATGGCGACCCCGATGTCCGGGGATTTCACCACCCAGGCGGCCGCGTCATCGTCAGCGAAGGGTCCAATTCGGCTCATGGCCGAATCGTACGCGCGCGGCCACAGAATTGGAACACGTTCTAGAAACCATGCCATACCAGCTGTTCAGCCGGGCGGCCGCATATTGGCTTTGCTGGTCAGCTGGCCGCGGCGAGTTGCGCCCGTTCGTCGTCCCAGTCGCGCTGCACCAGCACCCGATGGGCGATGCGCTCGAGCGCGGCCTCCACCTGGACGCGGTCCGGTCGGCCCTCGAACGTCGGTGAGGAGGACAGCTTGTCGACGATCCTGTTGATCAACGCCGACGACACCGCGTCGACCTGTTTGGCGCCGGACTGCGTTAGCCACAGCTGATCCCCTGTGCGCAGCGCATAGCCGGTGTCGACAAGCCGCGCGAACGTCGGCTCGAGCACTTCGAGCGGCACCCGCAGCCGATCGGCGATCTCGGTGAGCCGCGCCGACCCGAACACCTGGTTGTGGCGGTAGATCTGGATCAACGCCCACAACCGCGCAACATCCAGATCGCAGCCGGGCTTCTCGCAGATGTTGCGCAAGCGGATCTCCGGTGACTGCCGCAACATCCGGCCGATCGCCGTCTCCAGCACCTTGTCCGACGAGTCTGCGCTCGGCATGCAGAAACCCTCGCCGAGATCGACCGCATTGACGGCGTCCATCTCGCGCAGCGGAACCTCTTTGAGCAGTAGCGCGACGACGAACCCGACCGCGGCGACCGGGGCCGCGCACAGGAACACCATGCCGAGGGAGTCGGCGTAGGCGTTGACGATCGGCGCGGCGACGTCATGTGGGAGCTGGTGTAGCGCATGCGGCGACTGTGCCGCCGCGGGCGGTGCCCCGCTTTCTGCCAGCGCCGGACCGACGCGGTCGGACAGGAAGTTGGTGAACAGCGAGCCGAAAATCGCTGCGCCGAAGGAACTTCCGATGGTCCGGAAGAAGGTGACGCCGGATGTGGCGACGCCGAGGTCGGTGAAGTTCGCGGTGTTCTGCACGATCAGGATCAGCACCTGCATGCACATGCCGATGCCG
>DATJIX010000093.1:0-3697 GCA_035492865.1 Mycobacterium sp.
GGCCCGACCTTGAGGACGGCCCAATGGTCCTCCACCAGTTCCCGCAGCCGTTCGGGTCGCTGGTAGTCGGTGGAATGCGCCTCGAACACCAGGGTGTCTTCGCCGTCGAGTACGTGCCGTAACTCGGCGGTGGCGTCGCGCTCGTAGTCGATGACGTTGAGGTGGTCGAACTCGACACCGGGCTGCACCACGAGGGCCATCACCCGCGGCCATACCTGCGCAAGTCCGACTTCTGCGAACGCGGTGCGGTGTGCGGCGATGGTCCTCCGCGCCCGGTCGGCCGGTGTCGGGGTAAGGCGGCTCAGCGTTTCATGCGCGCCGCCGGGCACCGGGACCTCGGTGCCGATCACGTAGGCGGGACCTTCCTGGCCGCTGCGGTAGGCCGCGTCTTCTGCGACCTTGAGCAGTCGAGCGGTACGGCGCGCGACGACCTCGTCCGACAAGACCTCCGGATCGTCCGCGCAAGCCATGCTGCAGTCGAGATGGATCTTGCGGTACCCGGCCTCGACGTAGGCGCCTATCAGCACCTCGGCGTTCGCCATTGCGGTGGTTGAGGTTTCGCGCTGCCACCGATTCGGGCCCAGGTGATCGCCGCCCAGCACGACGCGGTCACGGGCGAAGCCGCGTTCGTCAGCGATGCCGAGAACCATGTCACGGAACTGCGCAGGCCGCAGACCGGTGTAGCCACCGAACTGGTCGACCTGATTGGACGTCGCCTCGATGAGGACGTAGCAGTCGTCGGCGGCGGCTTGTGCGATCGCGGCTTCCACCACGGTGGGATGCGCCGAGCACACGGAATAGACGCCCACCGGTGCGCCTGCCTTGTGCTGCCGGACGGTCTGCGCGAGCCAGTTGACCACCATCGTGTTCGATTCGGCGTTGCTCATCTGGCATCACGCTGCCCGGCGCTGGCCGCCTGGCGGGGGGCGACAGCTCGACACAGGTCGGAAACCGCGTCGGCGATCGCCCTCCGTCCCAACGCGACGTACTTGCGGGGGTCGGTCACCGTTGGATCGGTGGCCAACGCATCGCGGACAGCGCCGGTGTATGCGACGTTCAGCGCGGTACCGATGTTGATCTTGCGGATTCCTGCGGCGACCGCCTCTTGGAGCTGCTCGACCGGCACGCCCGAAGACCCGTGCAGCACAAGGGGAATCGTGACGCTGCCGGCTAGTTCGCGGATCAATGCAATATCGAGGGTGGCATCGCGGGTCGTCATCGCGTGGGTGCTGCCCACTGCGACGGCCAGACCGTCCACGCCGGTTTGTTCGACGAAGTCGGCGGCTTGTCCGGGGTCGGTGCGGACACCGGGGGCATGCGGTCCGCCCTTTCCGCCGACCTCTCCCAGCTCTGCCTCGACCCACAGGCCGGCTTGGTGGGCTTGAACCGCGAGCGATCGGGTCTGCTCGACATTGTCCTGGTATGCGAGGTGGGCGGCGTCGATCATGATCGACGCGACACCGAGTTCGGCCGCAGTCTTGAGCGCTTCGGTGATCAGCGTTTGGTCTTGAAAGTGATCGAGATGCACGGCCAACGGTGCTGAGGACGACCGCGCAATGTGGGCGCAGGCCGACACCAGTGGCGCGAGCCGGCCGCCGTGGAACTTCACGGTGTTCTCGCTCACCTGCATCAGGACGGCGGTGCCTGCCCGTTCGGCCCCCTCGGCGATGCCTTCAGCGTGCTCGAGGGTGACGACATTGAAGGCGAGCAACGCGGTGTGCTCCCTTGTCGCCGATGCGATGAGGTCGGCGGTGGCGGCAAGCGTCACGCGGCGGCCCGCTGTCGGGTGGTGTCGAACATTCGTCGATGATGGGAAGCTCGCTCAAAGCGCGCAATACAAAGCCGGGAAACGATCAGTAAAACTGAGCGTCTCCGCCATCGTCTGAGGGAGCGTTCTTCGATGTCGATCAAACGCACGGACCGCATGCGTGAAGTCCTCGCGCTCCTGCGCGACCGCGGCGAGGTGGCGTCGCAGTCGCTGTGTACGGAGTTGGGCGTATCGCCGGCAACCTTGCGACGCGATTTGAGCGAACTCGAGGACCAGGGCCTGCTGCTACGGACGCACGGTGGCGCCCGGGCGCTGGACCCCAGCGGCAGCGAGATCCCGGTGCGACTGCGCGATCACCGAATGGTCGCGATAAAGCGCCGCATCGCCCAGCACGCCGCCGCCCTGATACCCCCGGGGCCGCAGGCGGTGGCATTGACGGGCGGAGTGACCACCGCCGAGGTCGCCCGGTCGTTGAAGGGCCGTTCTCAGATGACGATCGTGACGAATTCGCTGACGATTGCCGCCGACTGCGCCGTGGACGCCCACATGAAGGTGATCGCGACCGGCGGCTTGGTCAGGGCAAACACCCTGGAGGCTGTTGGCCCGATGTCCGAACATGCGTTCCAGGTGGTCACTGTCGGGACCGCTGTGCTTGGCGCCGACGGGATGTCGGCCGAAGTCGGCGCGACAACGTTCGACGAGGCCGAGGCGCGCACGGCGATCGCGATGGCGGCCAACGCGCAACGGGTCGTGGTGGCCGTCGACGGCTCCAAGATAGGCAAGGTCACATTGGCAAAGATGGTGGCGATCAACCAGATTCATCACCTGGTCACCGACTCGTCGGCTGATTCCGACCAACTGGAGCGGATCGCTGCGAGCGGTGTGCGCGTACACGTGGTGGACGTGTCTCGTGCTTGAGTGGGATCGGTGCGCCTGGTCGCGGTGGCCGCGCGTTAGGGTGCTTGGTCGGCCTCAGCGAACCAGCCGATAGAAAAGTAGGGCAAATTGATGACCGCACCAGAAGCGTCGCTGCTCGAATCGCGGGTCGGCCACTACTACCAGATGGACGGCACCTACCTGGTCGGCCGCGAGAAGCTACGCGAGTACGCCCGTGCGGTGCAGGACTATCACCCCGCGCACTGGGACGTCGCCGCCGCCGAAGACCTGGGTTATTCCGACGTGGTGGCGCCGCTGACGTTCACGTCGACCCCGGGCATGACCTGCAATCGCCACATGTTCGAGCAGGTGGTTGTTGGCTATGACACCTACATGCAGACCGAAGAGGTCTTCGAGCAGCACCGCCCGATCGTGGCCGGCGACGAACTGCATGTCGACGTCGAGCTGACGTCGGTGCGCAGGATTGCCGGTCGCGACCTGATCACCGTGACCAACACGTTCACCGATGCTGCAGGCGAGCGGGTGCACACCCTGCACACCACGGTCGTCGGCGTCACCGCCGAGGATCTCAATCCGGAGATCAAGACGGCCGTGCACAACGCGATGATGCACGACGTCGACATCTTCGGAATCGGCGAAACCGAGTATGTGAAGACAGAGCGCCCCGAGGGCGAGATCCGGATCGCCGAGGACACGTCTCGCACGCCGGGAACACCGTCGTTCGATGACGTGAAGGTCGGCGACGAGCTGGCGGCCCGCCACATGCGACTGTCCCGCGGTGATCTGGTGAACTACGCGGGCGTGGCGGGCGACGCCAACCCGATTCACTGGGATGAGGACATCGCCAAGCTGGCCGGGCTGCCCGATGTGATCGCCCACGGGATGCTCACGATGGGTCTGGGTGCCGGATTCGCCTCCACATGGACGGGCGACCCCGGCGCCGTCACGCGCTACGCGGTGCGGCTGTCGGCGCCCGCGATCGTGTCGGCCAAGGAAGGCGCCGACATCGAATTCAGCGGCCGGATCAAGTCA
>DATJIX010000094.1:0-4306 GCA_035492865.1 Mycobacterium sp.
GGAGTAGGGCCGCGGAAGCCGCTTCTGCGTTGTGGTCCAGGGCATTCTGCCGAAGGTGCGACGCAGTTTGTCCGACAGACCCTGCGGGTTGGTGTACGCCCGTGGCAATGCGCCGAGCAACGGGTCCACCACGAGCTGTTCGGATGTGCGCGCCAGCGCGACCGCGCGATTGAGCATCTCCTCTGCATCCAGGTCTGCGGGCGCCTCTTCGAGGCTGGGCAGCCACCGCTGGATGTCGGCGCGCAGCCCGGGCCAGTTCTGCGAGATCCAACCGATGGCGACAGCACCCTCGACGAGGGTGAGCGCGGTCAGCTCTCGAACCGACAGCTCGTTCAGGCGGTAGTGGACAAGCCGCTCCTTTGACGGTGAACACTGCAGCGCCACACCGCATGTCAATGCCCGGCGGGTCCACTCGCGTGACGGAAATGGATAGGGGACGTGCACAATGTCGAGAGCGGAGCTCAAGCCGAACTCGCGCCGCTCGCCGCTGACCAGACGAACCCCGTCGCGGCGCTGCCCACTGAAGGCGACCGCCGTGACGGCGCAGCTGCGCTCGACGGCGAGCGCGTGCGCATCCGAGAGTTCAGACATGGATGTCGGCGTCGCTCAGAACGTGCCGATGTTGGAGAACATCCAGTACCAGAACCAGATGATCAAACCTGTGCCGCCCCAAGCGGCGACGTATCGCAGAATCTCCCATACCCAGTCCATGCTCGGCCTCCTTGATCTACCGGATCTCCAGACCGCGCACGGCTGTGGCCACCAACTTGGCCAGCATCTCGTCGCGGGTATCGAAATTGCTCATGGTGGTCAGCACGCCGTAAATGCCGAGGAGGAAGAACGCGGCGCTGTAGAACGCATCCACTTCGGGATGTACTTCACCGTCACCGCGCGCCCGCTCGATTTCCCGGACGAGCAGCACGATGACCGGATGGTCGGTCCACTCGTCCCTATTGGGTCGTGTCGGTGAGAAGTGCAGCGCCAGTAGCTCCTTGAAAAGCAAGGAGCCCAGCCGTACTTCCAGTCCGGCAACCAGATGTACGACCTTCGTGAGCGCGTCGACCAGATGATGGTGCTTCTCGACGAATCGGGCGAATTCGCCCGCCATCCGGGCCTCTTCTCGGCCCTCCAGTTCCAGCAGCACGTGCTCCTTGCTGGGGAAGTGGAAGAAGAAGGTTCCATGCGCAACGCCCGCGGCGGCCACGATCGCGTTCACGTCGGCGCCTGCCATTCCGGAACGCTTGAACTCGGCGATCGCCGCGCCGAGTATCCGTTCCCGCGTCTGCAGCCGGCGGGTTTCGCGCACCGACGGCTTGACCTGAGGCGTCATGGTCCGCTCTTTGTAACTCAATTACTGACCGAAGTCAATGAGTCAAGTCATTGACCTCAATCCGAGAAGATCTCGCGGTTGACGGTGTGTAGGTATGGGATCGCAAGGAATGGCGTGATGTAGAAGATGTCGTAGAGCCACCACCCGACGACCGGGAAGATGACTCCGGCGTAGCGCACGTCGGCGTACATGGTCATGTTGAACACGTACAGGCACCAGATGAGTACACCCATCCAGCAGGTGATGATCATCCATTGGTGGCCCCACCGCTTCATCTGCAGGAATCCGATTCCGGCCGCGATGCGCATTGTGAAGACGGTGAGGATCATGCCGACTTCCATGGCTTTCTCGCCCGGTCCGGCGGCACCGCCGATCCACAGTTCGTTGTAGTGCCAGAAGTAGCCGGCATCGAACATTGCGCCCCAGCCGTTCAACAGGATTCGAGCCAGGATCGTGTGGCTGGCTACCAGGTCGAGCGCCCAGCCCACCGTGTTGATCGCGGCGTCGATGATGACGAGGTAGCCGAGCAGGGTGACGAGCATCGGGCGGACTGTCAGGCCCTCGCGCTGCGCCTTGCGCAGCAGCCATACTCCGCGCAGAAACAGCGGAAGTCCGAAGATGCCCAGAGCCGCTGTCCCGATGAGAAGGCTGCCCGAGATCAGCCACTTGTCGGCTTGACGCTGTGCCGCCTGCGACGCGGCCATGTGCTCGTCGAGGCCGCTGCCGGTGAGCTTTGTCGGCGGCGTGGTCCCTCGATTGCGGCCCAGATTCAGCGTGGGCAAATTCATGCAGACTGACTATAGTCAACCAGCACGAACAGTCAATCGGCTACTTCGCCTCGATACTTCGCAGTGTCCGGGCCACGTAGTCGTCGATCATCGCGGACTGGCCTGGCCAGTCGTGTGTCGTCGTGAGCAACGCATAAAGACCGAGCAGGAAGAACACCGCGCTGTTCATCGGGTTGACTTCGGGGTCCACTTCGCCGCGCTGCTGTGCCTGCTCGATCTGCAGGGCCACGGTGACGATGACCGGGTGTTCTTTACTCTCGTCGGTGGGTCGGGTCTGCGAGAAGTGTAGAGCGAGAAAGTCTTTGAACAAGACAGCGCCGAGTCGGCGCTCCAGGCCCAAGATGAGGCGGACTGCCTCCATCATGGTGGAGGACAGATCGCGGGTGACGTCGACGTAGCGGTCCAGCTGTTTGGCGATCCGCTCCTCCTCGCGCTGCTCGAGTTCGAGCAAGACGTGCTCTTTGGTGGGGAAGTGGAAGAAGAACGTTCCGTGTGCGACGCCTGCGGCGGCCACGATGGCAGCCACGTCCGCCGCGGCAAGGCCGGATCTTTTGAACTCGGCGATGGCGGCCCCCATCAATCGTTCTCGCGTCTGTAGCCGTTTCGCTTCGCGCGCCGACGGTTTGTCCACCACTGACATGCTCCGACGATAGCAACCGGCAGAGGGTCTTGACATGTGTGATTGACTGCAGTCAATTTCAAGGAGCAGGGGCCGAAATGCGAAGAGTCGTGCAGTTCTCCACCGGCAACGTCGGCCAACACTCACTGAAAGCGATTATCGGCAGGCCGGATCTCGAACTGGTGGGCGTCCACGCTGCGAGCGCGGCGAAGATCGGGCGGGATGCCGCCGAGCTATGTGGACTGAGCGAACCCACCGGCGTGATCGCGACCGACGATATCGACGCCCTCATCGCGCTGAAGCCCGATTGCGTCGTCTACACGGCCCAGGCCGAGACGCGACCGATGGAAGCCATCGAGCAGATGTCGAAGTTTCTGGCAGCGGGCATCAACGTCGTCGCGAGTTCGATGGTGTGGCTGGTGACGCCACGCCAGGCCGATGACTGGCTGCGGGTACCGCTTGAGAAGGCGTGCGGCGCCGGCAACGCCTCGTTGTATGTCAACGGCATCGATCCGGGCTACTCGGGTGACACCGAGGTGCACAGCGCGCTGAGCCTGGTTACTCGCGCGACGTCGATCACCGTCCAGGAGATCTTCGACTATGCCAACTACGACGATTACGAATTCACCGGTAAGTCAATGGGTTTCGGGATGACGGCCGAGGACGAGACGCCGATGTTGTTCCTGCCGGGGGTGCTGACCACGATGTGGGGCGGTCCAGTGCGCAATCTCGCCGACCAGCTCGGCATCGAGCTCGACGAGGTCCGGCAGCGGATCGAGCCGTGGTACGCCGACAAGCGGATCGAATGCAAGATGGCGACTGTTGAACCGGGGCAGATGGCCGCCGTTCGATTCGCGGTCGAAGGGGTGCGAGAAGGGCTTCCGGTGATCACGATGGAACACATCACCCGGCTCACCGCTGACTCGGCGCCGGACTGGGAGTATCCACCCGACGGCAAGACCGGCGTACACCGCGTTGTCGTCGAAGGCGAGCCCCGTGTCGAGCTCAACACCCACGTTTCCGACCCGGTGCTCGATGTCACCGAGGCGGGATGCGTGTCCACCGCGGCCCGGGTGGTCAACGTCATCGACTGGGTCTGCCGCGCCCCCGCGGGGTTGATCGCCGTCGAGGATGTTCCTCAGGCCGAGGTCATCCGCGGGCTAATGTGGTGACGGCCTCACCGATCGGAATATCGCCCGAGATGACCTCGAAGGTCCGGCCTGCGGTGCCGGGGGTGTCGAGAACCGCCAGCAACACCGCGGCGACATCCGCGCGCGGGATGCTGCCGGGCCTGGTGTGATCCGCGATCGTCACGCGGCCGCTTCCGGGTTCGTCGGTCAGGTGACCTGGGCGGACGATCGTCGACTCGAGCCCTCGCCTGGCGCGGACGTTGTCGTCGGCAGCACCTTTGGCCCGCAGGTATGCCACGAACACCGGGTTGTCGACGTCGTCAGGAGCCTCGGCGTCGGCGCCCACCGACGAGATCATCACGTAGCGACTGACTTTCGCCGCTTCGGCAGCATCGGCGAGCAGGATCGCCGCGTCTCGGTCGACGGTCTCTTTGCGGGC
>DATJIX010000095.1:0-2453 GCA_035492865.1 Mycobacterium sp.
GGCAACCGGGTGTCGCCGAACGCGATCGCCCCGTACGGGGCGACGAGGCCGAACAGTCGCCGTGGAATCGACAACGGCTTCGGCCGGTGCAGGTTCGCAGACATCTCACGGATGTAGTCCCCGAACGACTGGGGACGGTCGTCGACGATGTTGTAGATCTGGCCGCCGCGGCCGTTGTCGACGGCGGCGGCCGTCGCCTTCGCCACGTCGTCGATGTGAATCCACGACACGATCCCGTTGCCCGTCACCACTGGCATCGCCCACCACTTGGCAAGGCGGGTGAACATCTGAGTGTGCGGTACGTCGGGACCGTAGAAGATGCCGTAGCGCAACACGATTCCCTCGGTGTCACTGTTCTCAGCAGACTCCAGCACCGTGCGCTCCATGCCACGCAACGCCGTGAGCATCGGTTCGCCGCCTGGCGGTGGCGGGCCGGGATAGGGATCCGACTCGTCCATCAGCGCGGGCCCGCGCGTTGGGTATCCGTAGGCGAAGATCACCGATTCCGCGACAACCCTGCGCACGCCCGCGCGCTGCGCGGCCGCCACCAGGTTGGGTGCGCCCCGGCTCCACAGCGCGCGGGCCGGCTCAAAGTCCTTGACCCGCATGGGTCCCCGCTTCGGAAGCGTGGTCAGCAGGCTGATCACCACCTCGGGCTCGATGTCTGCCACCACCCGCGCGATTTGTTCGGCGTCGAACACGTCGGCCACCATCGGTTTGGCGCCGGCCTGCTCGATCTGGGGTGTCTTCGTCGACTGCCGGGTCAGGCCGACGACATCGTGGCCGCGGGCGTTGAGCTCGCGCAGCAGCGGAAGTCCCGGCACGCTCGTCGCGCCTGCCACCAAAACGCGCATCAGCTCTTTGCCTCAACGAGGCTGGCACGCAAGGCAATTGCGAGGAATACGGTGGTCACCACCAGACCCGCGGCCTCGAGCCAGCCGACCGATTCCCCCGCCGCGTGGTGAGGATCGATGATGTGACTGAGTGCATGCAGACCCCAGTGCAGGGTGGCGAACGCCAGTGCGGGTACCCGCCACGACGACCAGCGCAGTGCCGCCAGCATCATCAGACCGAGTGGGAACTCGAACGAGGCGTTGTCGAAGATGTAATGGTCGTTGCGGACGCCGAAGCTTCCCAGCGTTTCGAAGAACGCCCCCGGCGCGAGAAACATGAACAGCCCGAGGACCACCGAGTACAGCCCGAAGACGATCAGGATCACCTCGACGTAGCGGGTTCTTGTGCGCATCGGTGTCGCCGTCATATCTTTCACGCTAGATTCTCAATGGCCTCAGGATAGGCTCCACTTTGATGGCAATTTCGGGTACCACTTCTGGTCCAGAGCTGCTCGTCGAACTCGATCGCGCCGCACAGGAGCCACTGCACCGCCAGCTTGCCAACGGCCTGCGCGACGCCATCCGCAGCGGTCGGCTCACTCCGGCGACTCGGCTGCCGTCGACCAGGGTGCTGGCGGCAGACCTCGGCGTCTCGCGTCGCCTCGTCGTAGACGCGTACAGCCAGCTGGCCGCCGAGGGATTCCTCCTCAGCAGGCACGGCTCCGGCACGCAGGTGGCGACGGTCGACGCGGCCAGCGCGCCGCAGAATGTGGGCGAGCCGCCGAAGCAATTCGACATCGATTTCGCGCCCGGATCGCCGGACCTCGGCAGCTTCCCGCGGCACGCATGGCTGCGGGCGCTGCGGCAGGGCCTCGCCGAGATCGAGTCGCACGCATTCGGCTACGTCGCGCCGCAGGGGCTGTATCCCGCGCGCGTCGCCGTCGCGGACTATCTGCGGCGCACCCGCGGCGTGCTCGCCGATCCGCAGCACATCGTGCTCTGCTCGGGGGCGACCCAGGCCGTCGCGCTGCTCACGTCGGCACTGTCGGACCAAACCGTGGCCATGGAGGATCCCGGCTTCTGGCTGCATCGTATGGTATTGCGGCACAACGACATCGAGCCATTACCCGTTCCCGTCGATGATGACGGACTCGACATCGACGCCCTTGCCGCCAGCGGTGCGACGGCGGTGCTGGCCACTCCGGCCCATCAATCACCGACCGGCGTGGTGCTGTCGGCCGCGCGGCGCACCGCGTTGATGCAGTGGGCGAGGGCGGGCCACCTCGTGGTCGAGGACGATTACGACGCCGAATACCGCTACGACCGGGCACCGGTTGGCGCGCTGCAAGGCATCGCGCCCGACCGCGTGGTGTACGTCGGCTCCACGAGCAAGACGCTGGCGCCCGGGTTGCGGATCGGATGGATGGTCCTGCCCGCGAATCTGGTCGGACCCGTCACGCTGGCGAAAGGGCTTGCCGACACCGGAAGTTCGGTGATGGATCAGATCGCGTTCGCGAAGCTGTTGACATCCGGTGGATACGACAGGCATCTGCGCCAGATGCGCCGCCGTTACCTCACGCGCCGAAATGCATTGCTGCAGGCGCTGACCCGATATCTGCC
>DATJIX010000096.1:0-11849 GCA_035492865.1 Mycobacterium sp.
GTGTCGCCGGAGAAGACTGCGTTGAGCTCCGGCGCGTGCCAGCACACCGAACCAGGAGAATGCCCCGGCGTGTGAATGGCCCGCAGTTCGTGGCCTGCCACCCGCAGCGTGTCGCCGTCACCGACCGAGCGGAAGGTCTTGTCGGGGTGCGTCATTCGCCACAGCACATCGTCGGCGGGGTGCAACAGCACCGGAGCGTCGAGCGCTTCGCCGAGTTCGGGCGCGACCGTCACGTGGTCGTTGTGGCCGTGCGTGCACACCACGGCCACCACATGGCGGCCGCCGACGGCCATCACGATCGGGCCTGCGTCATGCGCGGCGTCGAACACCACGACCTCGTTGTCGTCGCCGACGAGCCAGATGTTGTTGTCGACTTCCCAGCTGCCGCCGTCGAGTTCGAAGGTCCCGTGGGTAACGACGCGTTGAATGGGCCCGCCGTTCACTTGAACACCACTACGCTGCGCAATACCTCGCCGGCATGCATCTTGTGGAAAGCGTCCTCAATATCTTCCAAGCCGATGCGTTCGGAGACGAACTTCTCCAACGGCAGCCTGCCCTGCAGATACAACGAGATCAGGGTGGGGAAGTCGCGCTCGGGCAGACAGTCGCCATACCAGGACGACTTCAACGACCCACCGCGGGAGAAGAAGTCGATCAGCGGCATCTCCAGCGTCATGTCCGGAGTCGGAACGCCGACCAGCACAACGGTTCCGGCCAGATCGCGGGCGTAGAACGCCTGCTTCCACGTCTCAGGGCGACCGACCGCGTCGATCACCACGTCGGCGCCGTTGCCGTCGGTCAGATCCTGAATCGTGGCCACGGGGTCGAGTTCGCGGGCGTTGATCGTGTGCGTGGCACCGAAATCCCGTGCCCAGTCCAGCTTCTTGTTGTCGGTGTCGACCGCGATGATCCGCTTGGCCCCCACCAGCGCCGCACCTGCGATCGCCGCGTCGCCAACACCGCCGCAGCCGATCACCGCGACCGTGTCGTCGCGGCCCACCGCGCCGGTGTTCACCGCCGCACCGAGCCCGGCCATCACGCCGCAGCCCAGCAGTCCGGCCACCGCGGGATCGGCCTCGGGATCGACCTTGGTGCACTGCAGTTCATGAACCAGTGTCTTGTCGGCGAACGCTCCGATGCCAAGGGCGGCAGTCAGCTCGGTGCCGTCGGTCAGCGTCATCGGCGCGCTGGCGTTGAACGTGTTGAAGCAGTACCACGGCCTGCCGCGTTTGCAGGCCCGGCATTCACCGCACACCGCGCGCCAGTTCAGGATCACGAAATCGCCTGGCTCGACATGGGTCACGCCTTCGCCGACCGACTCGACGGTGCCCGCCGCCTCGTGCCCGAGCAGGAACGGGAACTCGTCGTTGATGCCGCCCTCGCGATAGGTCAGGTCGGTATGGCACACCCCGCACGCCAGAATGTCGACCACGACATCGCGGGGTCCCGGGTCGGGAACGACGACGTCGACCACCTCCACCGGCTCGCCCTTCTTCCGTGAGATCACACCGCGCACCGTCTGAGTCATGCGTACAACCTAATGCCAGCGGTGGAAGGCTAGAAGGATGATCCCCGCACTGTATTTGTCCCACGGCGCACCCCCGCTCGTCGACGATGAGCTCTGGGTCTCGGAGTTGAAGAAGTGGGCATCCGACCTGCCAGCGCCGAGTGCGATCCTCATCGTCTCGGCCCACTGGGAGGCCGTGCCTATGACCATCGGTTCGACCACCACAGAGACCCCGCTGACCTATGACTTCTGGGGCTTCCCGCAGCGCTATTACGAGGTCACCTATGACGCGCCGGGCGCGGCCGCCCTTGCCGCGCGCATCGAGGCACTGATGCCCGACGACGAGCCCGTCGCCCACGACCCCGACCGCAGGCTCGACCACGGCGCCTACGTGCCGCTGACCGTCATGTATCCCGACGCGACGGTCCCGGTGTTGCAGATCTCGATGCCCACGCTCGATCCGCGGCAGCTACTTCGCCTCGGCGAGCGGCTGCGTCCGCTGCGCGACGAGGGCGTGCTGATCATCGGATCCGGTTTCACCACGCACGGCCTGCCGTTTCTGGACGACCCGTCACCCGGTGCCGTCCCGCCAGGATGGTCGATCGAGTTCGACGCCTGGGCCCGCGAACGGTTGGCCGCAGGCGACGTCGACGCGCTCATCGACTTTCGCCACCAGGCCCCCGGCATGCCGTATGCGCACCCGACCATCGAGCACTTCTCGCCGCTGTTCGTCGCGCTCGGGGCGTCCGGTGATCCGGGGCAGTCGCCGCGGCAGGTCATCGACGGGTACTGGATGGGTCTTGCCAAACGTTCGATTGAACTGATTTGAACCGCTTAGCGTTGGAGCCATCATGACAACGCTTGATCCGAACAGCGACACCACCGAGGAATTCGCCGAGCGCATGGTCGGCGCGATCGACAGCGCCAGCCTGGCCATCCTGCTGTCGATCGGACATCAGACCAAGCTGTTCGACACGCTGGCCGAACTGCCGCCGGCCACCAGTGCCCAGATTGCGGACGCCGCAGGGCTCAACGAGCGCTATGTGCGCGAATGGCTGGGCGGCGTGGCCGCGGGAAGGGTCGTCGACTACGACCCGACCGCGCAGACTTACACGCTCCCGCCGCATCGCGCCGCGGTGCTGACTCGTGCCGCCGGACCGGACAACCTTTCCCGTGTCGCGCAGTTCATCCCGCTGCTCGCGGAGGTGGAGCAAAAGGTGATCGGATGCTTCCACAACGGCGGCGGGTTGTCCTACAGCGAATATCCGCGCTTCCACGCGCTGATGGCGGAGGAGAGCGGGGTAACGTTCGACGCGGCGCTCGTCGACGTGATCCTTCCGATGGCCGAGGGCCTGCCCGGCCGGCTGCGTGCTGGTGCTGAAGTCGCCGACTTTGGTTGCGGCAGTGGACATGCCGTCAACATCATGGCGCAGGCATTCCCGGCCAGTCGGTTCACCGGGATCGACTTCTCCGACGAGGGTCTCGCAGCGGCCAGGGCGGAGGCGTCGCAATGGGGACTGTCCAACGCGACATTCGTCGCGAAGGATGTGGCCGCGCTGGATGAGGTCGAAACCTACGACGTCATAACGGCTTTCGACGCGATTCATGATCAAGCCCATCCGGCACAGGTGCTGGCCAACGTCTACCGCGCCTTGAGGCCGGGCGGCGTCTTCCTGATGGTGGACATCAAGGCGTCCAGCCACGTCGAGGACAACGTCGGCGTCCCGTTCGCCTCCTACATGTACACCGTGTCGACGATGCACTGCATGAGTGTGTCGCTGGCACTGGACGGCGACGGGCTTGGCACGGTGTGGGGGCGTCAGCTCGCCACGTCGATGCTGGGCGACGCGGGATTCACTGACGTAGCGGTACACGAGCTCGAGTCGGATCCGATCAACTTCTATTACGTCGCGCGGAAGTAAGCTCTGCGCTTGATGAGTTTCATAGCGCGCAGCCGACGGCCGGTAATCGCAGTGCTCGGCTCGCTGGTGATTGGCATCGCAGCTCCGGCGTCGATCGCTGCGGCGGCGTTCGACGATGTCGGCTATTCGACGTGCACCGCGACCACGGATCCAGGCCCGGATCAGACCCTCGATGACGTCACCACCACTTGTTGTGTCAATCATGGGGGAGTGCCGGCGGGCACCACGTACGGCATCGGCTGCGTGGCGCAGGTCGACAACCCGGCACCGGATTACCGACCGACGATCGTCATGCCCACCTGGCCGGCGCCGCCGGGCGTGGACGACGCCCAGCTCGAGGAGCTTGAGAAGCTTCCGCCGCTTCCGGACATTCCGTGAGCGCGCTCGATGCGATAGCCGACTGGCCGGTCAACTCCGCTGCCGCTGCCGTCGTCACCCCGTCAGGAGTCGTCGCGCAATACGGCGACCCGGTACGGCGCTTCGCGCTGGCGTCGGTGACCAAACCGCTGGTGGCCCGCGCCGCGCAGATCGCGATCGAAGAGGGCGTGGTCGAACTCGACACCGAGGCGGGCGTGCCCGGCTCCACGGTCCGTCATCTGCTCGCGCACGCGACGGGATATGCGATGAACTCGGCGGAACTGATCGCCAAGCCGGGTCAGCGCCGCGTCTACTCGAACTACGGATTTCAGGTGCTGGCCGAGACCATCGAACAGGCGTCGGGTATCGAGTTCGGTCGGTATCTGGCCGAGGCGGTGTTCGAGCCGCTCCAGATGACGGGTTCCACGCTGGAGGGCGGCGCGAAGGCGGCGGGCTTCGGGGCCACGTCGAGGGTCGCGGATCTGGCGGCGTTCGCAGGCGATCTGTTGCGGCCTGCGACGGTGTCGGCGCAGATGCACGCCGATGCCACCGCCGTGCAGTTCCCTGGGCTGGCCGGGGTGTTGCCCGGATTCGGGTCGCAGCGCCCAAACGATTGGGGGCTGGGCTTCGAGATCAGGGACGGTAAGTCCCCGCATTGGACCGGATCGTCCAACTCGGGCCGAACGTACGGCCATTTCGGCCAGTCAGGCACGTTTTTGTGGGTCGACCCGGAGGTCGATCTAGCGCTCGTGGTGCTTACTGACCGCAGTTTCGGGGAGTGGACTTACCCGCTCTGGCCAGCAATCTCTGACGAAGTCCTGAGAGAATTCGGGGCAGACTAGCGCAACATAGGCCTCACAAGGCACAATAGACACGCACGACACAGCTGTAATTCGGATTCATGAGGCCGCTTGGGGAAGACGTCCCTCGTGGAACCGAAGGAGCAGCAGATGCGTGCAGCGAACCAGTTCGCCGACGCGGCGACCGGTGTGGTGTACATCCATGCCTCACCCGCGGCGGTATGCCCGCACGTCGAGTGGGCGCTGTCGTCGACCCTTCAGGCAAGGGCCAACCTCAAGTGGACCCCGCAACCGGCCATGCCGGGACAGCTCCGCGCGATCACCAACTGGGTCGGGCCGGTGGGGACCGGCGCGCAACTGGCCAACGCGCTGCGCTCGTGGTCGGTGTTGCGATTCGAGGTCACCGAGGACCCCAGTGAAGGCGTCGACGGGCACCGCTGGTGCCACACCCCGCAGCTGGGGCTGTGGAGCGGTGCGATGAGCGCCAACGGCGACGTGATGGTCGGCGAGATGCGGTTGCGCACGATGATGGCGTCCGGGGCCGACGCGCTCGCCGCCGAACTCGATACGGTGCTCGGCACGGCGTGGGACGACGCGCTCGAGCCCTATCGAGACGGCGGCGATACGGCCGAGGTCAGCTGGCTGAACCGCGGAGTCGGTTAGGCGATTTCATTGGTGAGCAGACGCAAAAGTGCCTATTTTTGCGTCGAATAGGGCACCTTTACGTCTGCTCGCGCGTGAAGATCTTCAGTGCGCCGGGGACCGCGGACACCTCAACGGGCAGCGGGCATGCGTACTCGCCGTCGGCGTAGGCGTTGATGCCGGGGGAGTCGACACTGACCGACCGGGCGCGCTCGGTCGTGACGCTGTCGAGGTTCACGTGCGTGCCCTTGAAAACGGTGGGGAACAAGCGAATCAAGCGGGTCCGCGAGGTCGCGTGCACCATCGTGACATCGAGTTGGCCGTCGGTGTGGTCGGCGCCCGGACAGATCAGCATGCCGCCGCCGTAGCTCTTGGTGTTGCCGAACGCGGCAAGGGTCAGGTCCGCGACGATCGTCTCGCCGTCGTCGAACGCCAACCGAAACGGCAGCGGCCGCAACTGCGACATCTCGGCGACCATCGCCACGTTGTAGCGCATCCGGCCATGCGGCCAGCGCATGCGATTCGTGCGATCGCTGACCAGAGAATCGAATCCGGCCGCCATGACCGTGCCGAACCACTTCTGGGTGCCCGAATGGTTGTCGATGCGGCCGAGGTCGACGGTCTCGGTCCAGCCGTCGGCGACGATATCGGCGGCCGCCTCGGGATCGTCTCTGGGAAGCCCGTATTCGCGCGCATGGTCGTTGCCGGTGCCCGCGGGGATGATGCCAAGCGGGATGTCGCCGAGCGCCAGCGATTGCAGCGCCAGCGAGATGACGCCGTCGCCGCCGCACACCACCAGCGCGTCGGTGCCGTGCTGCAGCGCCTCATCGAGCAAGCGGCGCGCGTGCTCCGCATCGGCACCGACGATTTCGCACGCGTCGACGCCGCGCTGCTGAAACCGAGCGATCGCCCGCTCGGCCGCGTGCTTTGCGTTCCCGTGGCCCGACATCGGATTCGTCAGGACGGTGACGCGACCGATCTCACGTCGGGTCACGGAATTAGCTTGCCGGGGTTGAGGATTCCTGCCGGGTCGAGCGTTGCCTTCACTGCCCGCAAGACCGCAACACCGAGATCGCCGACCTCGTCACGCATCCACGGCCGATGGTCGGCGCCGACCGCGTGATGGTGCGTGATCGTGGCGCCGGTGCGCATCATCGCGTCGGACGCGGCGGTCTTCGCCTTGCGCCACTGCTCGATCGGATTGCCGCGCTGCCCGGCGACGACGGTGAAGTACAGCGACGCGCCAGTCGGATACACATGCGAAATGTGGCACAGCACAAGCGCCGGCGTGCCGGATTCGGCGAGCGACGTGGTCAGCGCCTCGGTGACGGCGGACTTGAGTGCGGGCACGTTCGACCAGTTGGTCGCGGTCTCGAGCGTCTCGCACAACGCGCCCGCCGAGAGCAGCGAGTCGCGCAGATACGGTGCGTTGAATCGGCCGTGTTCCCAAGCCCGCGCGGGCGCCTCGCCCAGCGACGTGCCGCCCTTCGCCTCCAGCAGCGCACTGGTTTCGGCGTGCCTGCTCTCGGTGTGGGCCGCTGACCCCTCGAACACCGTGATCGCCAGGCAGCCGCCGGTGATGCTGTCCTCGCCGATGCTCTCGGTCGTCGCGAGGTTGACGCCGGTCTCGGCTTCGTCCGACAGCCGGACCACGGTCGGCCCTGTGCCCGTCTGTACGACGGCGCGCAGCGCGTCGGCGCCGGTGCTGAAGTCCGGGAACGACCAGGCCTCATAGCGGGTGGTCTCCGGAGCCGGGTGCACGCGGACACGGACGCGGGTGATGACACCGAACACACCCTCCGAGCCGATCATCAACTGCCGCAGGTCGGGCCCCGCGGCCGACTCAGGCGCGCGGCCGAGATCGAGGACGCCGGCGGGCGTCACGGTGCGCAGGCCGCGGACCATGTCGTTGAAGCGGCCGTAGCCCGCGGAGTCCTGGCCTGACGACCGCGTCGCGGCGAACCCGCCGATGGTGGCGAACTGGAAACTCTGCGGGAAATGGCCGAGGGAAAAGCCGCGCTCGCCCAGCAGCCGCTCGGCGTCCGGCCCGGTCAGCCCTGCGCCCAATTCGGCTTCGCCGGACACCTCGTCGAGCGAGTGCAGCTGGTCCAGCCGCCGCAGGTCCAGCGAGATCACTGCCTTGAAGTCGCCCCGGATCGGGTCGAGCCCGCCGACCACGCTGGTGCCGCCGCCGAACGGGACGATCGCGATGCTGCGGTCCGCGCAGAATTGAAGGACGTCGGCTACTTCTTCCTCACTGCCGGGCAGGAGCACCGCGTCTGGCGCATCCTGGACACCGGAGTCCTTGCGGCGCAACAGATCCAGCGTCGACTTGCCGCCCGCGCGCAACAGCCGGGCACTGTCGTCGACACCGCAGTACTCGGCGCCGACGATGGCGGCCAACCCGTCGCGGTCCGCAGGGGACAGCGCCGACGGCCGCAACCGGACCTGATCGGCCTCGAGTTCGGTCGCCGTCGAGTCCTCGACACCCAACGCCTGCTTGAGCAGGGAGCGAATGCCCTCTGACAGCGGTTTCGCCTCCGCGGGGTCGCCCCATGCGTTCCACTTCATAGGGGGCAGGAGTGCGGTCTGTTGGTCATTCGGACGACTCATGCGTTACAGTATTACACATGCTGTCAATCAGTAACGATCCGTCATCGACGGTCGGTGACCGCATCCTCGCGGCGGCGGCCCACTGTGTCATCGCGTACGGAGTGGATCGCGTGACGCTGGCCGAGATCGCCCGCCGCGCGCGTGTCAGCAGGCCGACGGTCTATCGCCGCTGGCCTGACATCCGGTCGGTGCTGGCGGCGCTGCTGACCGCGCGGATCGTCGGCGCGCTGGACGCGGTGCCGAGTCGCGGGGTCGGCCGGGATGCGGTAGTCGAGCGGGCACTCGGGGTGGCCGAACACCTGCGTAACGACGAAGTGGTGATGGCGGTGCTGCAGGACGCGCCCGACCTGACGATGGTCTACCTGACCGAACGCCTCGGCACCAGCCAGCAGATCCTGATCGACACGCTGGCCGCCGACATCAAGCTCGCGCAGGAGGCCGGCAGCGTGCGGGCGGGCGAGCCGCGCCAGCTCGCGGCCATGTGTCTGCTGGTCGCCCGGTCGACGATCCAGTCCGCCCAGATCGTGGCGCAGATCCTGGACACCCGTGCGCTCGACATCGAACTCGCCCACTGCCTGAACGGATACCTCAAGCCATGACCGGCTCGACTGCACTAAATGCGACCCGACGCGCGACCGAGCTGGCGGCCCTTGCCGACGGCGAGCCACTCGACGTGATCGTGATCGGCGGCGGCATCACCGGAACCGGCATTGCGCTCGACGCCGCCACCCGCGGCCTTCGCGTGGCGCTGGTGGAGAAGCACGACCTGGCGTTCGGCACCAGCCGGTGGAGTTCCAAGCTGGTGCACGGCGGGCTGCGCTATCTTGCGACAGGCAACGTCGGCATCGCGCGTCGCAGCGCCATCGAACGCGGAATCCTGATGACGCGCAACGCGCCCCACCTGGTCAAGGCGATGCCGCAGCTGGTTCCGCTGCTGCCCGAAATGAACACGGCATCAAGGGCTTTGGTGCGTTTCGGTTTCGCAGCGGGCGACGGTCTTCGCAAGCTGGCGGGCACCCCTGCGTCGACGTTGCCGCGGTCGCGCCGGATCGATGCGGCACGCGCGATCGAGATGGCGCCGACGGTGCGCCGCGACGGGTTGAGCGGCGGGCTGCTTGCCTACGACGGACAGCTCATCGACGACGCGCGGCTGGTCACCGCGGTGGCACGCACCGCGGCGCAGCACGGTGCACGGATTCTGACCCGGGTTGCCGCGTCGAACGCGACGGGTTCTTCGGTGACACTGACCGATACGCGTTCTGACGAATCGTTCGACGTGGCCGCGCGCGCCGTGATCAACGCGAGCGGGGTGTGGGCGGGCGAGGTCGACACCTCGATCCGGGTGCGGCCCAGCCGCGGCACCCACTTGGTTTTCGATGCCAAGGCCTTCGGCAATCCCGTTGCCGCGCTGACCATTCCGATACCGGGGGAGATCAATCGGTTCGTATTCGCGATGCCGGAGCAGCTGGGCCGGGTGTATCTCGGACTGACCGACGAGGACGCGCCGGGTCCCATTCCCGATGTACCGCAACCGACTCCCGAAGAAGTCTCGTTCCTGCTCGACACCGTCAACACCGCACTGGACACCGCGCTGGGTCCGGCCGACGTGGTCGGCTCCTATGCCGGGCTGCGGCCGCTGATCGATACCGGCGAAGGCCGCACGGCCGACGTGTCGCGTGAACATGCCGTGGTCGAGTCGCCGTCCGGCGTGATCAGCGTGATCGGCGGCAAACTGACCGAATATCGGTTCATGGCCGAAGACGTTCTCGACCGTGCGGTGCAGCTGCGTGCGCTACCAGCGGGCCAGTGCCGCACCCGCAACCTGCCGTTGGTCGGCGCGCCGTCGAATCCCGTTGCCACACTGCGCTCTCCGGCCGAACTGCCGGGGTCACTGGTCGCCCGCTATGGCGCAGAGGCGCCGAACGTGATCGCCTCGGCAGGCTGTGAGCGACCGACAGAGCCCGTGGCCGACGGCATCGATGTCACGCGCGCTGAGTTCGAATACGCGGTCACCCACGAAGGCGCGATGACCGTCGACGACATCCTGGATCGCCGGACCCGCATCGGGCTGGTGGCAGCGGATCGCGCCAACGCGGCGGCCGCAGCGGAAGAATTGCTGACGCAGCAGGCTTAATCGCGTCGCATTGTGGGCAACCACTGTCCATGGAACGAATGACGGACGCCACAACCGCGACACCAGAACTGAAGAAAGCCCTCAACCAACGGCAGCTCAGAATGATCGCCATCGGTGGCGTGATCGGGGCTGGGCTGTTCGTGGGGTCAGGCGTCGTCATCGGCGACACCGGGCCTGGCGCCTTCATCACTTACGCGATGAGCGGCGTCCTGATCATGCTGGTGATGCGGATGCTGGCCGAAATGGCCGTGGCGAACCCGTCGACCGGATCGTTCGCCGACTACTCCCGTGATGCGCTTGGCAACTGGGCGGGGTTCTCGGTCGGCTGGTTGTACTGGTACTTCTGGGTGATCGTGGTCGGCTTCGAGGCCATCGCCGGCGCGAAGATCGTGCAGTTCTGGATCGATGTCCCGCTGTGGCTCTGTGCGTTGGTCTTCATGATCCTGATGACTACGACCAACCTCTTTTCGGTCAAGAGTTACGGCGAATTCGAGTTTTGGTTCGCGGGCATCAAAGTGGCCGCGATCCTGGTGTTCATCGGGCTCGCAACCCTCTTCGTTCTCGGTTTGTGGCCGAACAAGGCAATGGACTTCTCCAACCTGTGGAGCCACGGCGGGTTCATGCCGATGGGATTCGGCGTGATCACTGTCGGAATCGTCACCGTGATCTTCTCGATGGTGGGCCCGGAGATCGCGACGATCGCCGCCGCGGAATCGTCAGACCCGGAACGGGCGGTGACAAAGGCGGCCAACTCGGTGATCGTGCGAATCGCGCTGTTCTATGTCGGCTCGATATTCCTGCTCGTCACGGTGCTGCCATGGGACGACAAGAATCTTGCCGCGTCGCCGTTCGTCTCCGCATTCGAGAAGATGGGCATCCCGTACGCCGATCACGTGATGAACGCGGTGGTCTTGACCGCGGTGCTGAGCTGTCTCAATTCGGGCATGTACACGGCATCGCGGATGCTGTTCGTGCTCGCCGCGCGGCGTGAGGCGCCGTCCCAACTGGTCCGGGTGACGCGTCGAGGGGTACCGGCCACCGCGATTCTGGCGTCCTCGGTGGTGGGCTTTCTGTGCGTCATCGCCGCGGCGGTTTCGCCGGACACGATCTTTGCGTTCCTGCTCAACTCCAGCGGGGCGATCATCCTGTTCGTCTATCTGTTGATTGCGATTTCGCAAATCGTGCTGCGTTACCGCAACCGCGATACCGAGCTCCGCCTGAAGATGTGGCTGTTCCCGGCGCTGTCGATTCTGACGGCCGTGGCGATGCTGGCGATCCTTGTGCAGATGTCTCTGGACGACAAACTCCGCTCGCAGCTGGTGCTCAGCCTGCTGTCCTGGGCGGTGGTCCTGGCGCTGTACCTCGCCAACAAGTGGTTCATCAATCGCAAGCCAGAGGTTGCGGAAGCCCCGGCCGCGGCGCCGCATCGCGTTCTCGTATTGGCCAACGAGACAGCCACTTCCACGGAGCTGCTTGACGAGCTGCGCCGCATCGGCGCGGACAAGGACGCCACGTATTTCGTCGTCGTGCCCGCAAGTCCGATCGAGACCGGGGTCGCCGCCACGCATGGCCCGCTCGATCTGTGGGAAGCCACTCAGCGCGCAGCACAGGAGCGGCTGGATTACACGCTGGAAACACTGCGGTCGGACCACCTCGAAGCCGATGGCGCGCTGGGCGATCAGCGGCCACTTCGCGCCCTGGCGAAGGCGGTCGACACATTCCATCCCGACCAGATCGTGATCGCGACGCTGCCGCCCGAGTATTCGGTTTGGCATCGCTTCGATGTCGTCGATCGTGCCCGCGCCGAGCATGGCGTGCCGGTCACCCATGTGGTCGCGACCCCGGTGGCGGCGTCGACGCGCTAGCCGGTGCCG
>DATJIX010000097.1:0-7485 GCA_035492865.1 Mycobacterium sp.
GTCAGAATGAGTCGCCAGCGGGCGGGATTCTCCAGCACGACACGTAGGAACGCCGAGATCGTCGCGGTGTAGGCACCCGTCGGGCCATGCACGGTCAGGTCCTCGGGCATCCCGGCCAGCACCTGTTCGAGACCGCGTTGATGTTCGCGCCGCAACAACGCGGACACCAGTTCGGTCCGCGTCCGAAAAACCGTGTACAACACCGGCTTTCCAACGCCGGCCGCTTCTGCTACCGCCTCCATGCTGAGCTCGTGGAGTTGACGCCCGCCGAGCACGGTCATGGCGGCGTCCAGCAGTTGCTCGCGCCGTTGTTCGGGCGGCAGGCGCGGGGCGTATTTGCGCCGGGGTCGGGTCACGCGGGCAATGTTACGCCACCGTTGTATTCGACGGCCGCAATTGCTACGGTGGCGTTGTATTCAGGGGAAAGCGGAGGTAGTGGCGATGATCGAGTCGATCCGACGTGACGACTACGGCTTCTTCGGGCCTGATTCACCAAGTTGGAAGGTGTGGGCGTCGCCGACCTCGCTGATCGGCTTTCAGCGTGCTGTGGTGCTCGAGCACTTCGATCCGTTCCTCGCGGCGGCGGTGGCCGACAGCGCGGGCATCTACAGCGATCCGTCGGGACGGCTGGACCGCACGCTGGCGTACTTCCTCACCGTCGCGGTGGCCGACGGTCGCACCGCGATCGAGGTGTCCGATGCGTTGATGCGAATCCACGCGCGGGCGAAGGGGATCGAGCCGATCACCGGGACGCGCTACAGCGCCAACAACCCGGACGCCCAGCTGTGGATCCACGTCACCGGCTGGCATTCGGTGCTCAAATGCTATGAGCGGTACGGGCCGGGGCCGCTCTCGGCTGCGGAGGAGTCGCAGTTCTGGGCGGAGTCGCGCATCGCCGCCGAGTTGCAGACCTGCAAGCCGGCCGACGTGCCCGCCTCGCGCGACGAGGTGCGGCAGTATTTCGCCGACGTGCGTGGCCGGCTGTGTACCTCCGAACATGCTGACCGCGCAATGGGTTACCTGCTGCGCACGCCGCGTGACCGCGGCGTCCGATTGTGGGCGGGCAGTCGGCTGCTGGCCCCCGCGGCGATCGCCACGCTGCCGAAATGGATGCGACACATGGGTAATTTCAACCAGCCCGCCGCGCTCGACGCCGCCGTCACGCCGATCGCACGGGCATGGGTGAAAGCGCTATCGGCCAACAACTTTCGGCCGATGCTCGCGGTGGCGCGCCGGATCGCTCCCGAGACCGCGGACGTGCTCGCCCAACATTTGTCTGCGCCGCCGCCCGCGCGCCGCGTGACCGTCACGCCGGCCGAGACACGCGAGCGGCTGGCCGCACACGCCTGAAACCCGTTGTGCGCTAGGTGTTGTCGGCGTTGCTGCGCGGGAATCCGCCACCCTGCGGGAACAGCGGGAAGACGACGTCGTCAAGCTTCTCCGCATCGCCGGAGGTCTTGTTGACCGTCGCGCCCCACACGTTGCCGTCCGGGGCCAACTGCAATGCCCAGGCGTGGCCGTGCTGGTCCTGACGGACCACTTCCGGCTCACCGGTGACGGCGCCGGTGTCCGGCGCAAGCCGCACCGCCACCGTTTGCTTGGTGTTGACCAGGTTCACCAGCACCGTGCCGTCGAGTGCGGCGCAGCCCGCGACGCCGGGTCGATCGGGCCACGTCCACACCGTTGAGATCTTGGAGTCCTTGGTGATTCGCTGCAGCCGGTCGGCCGTCGGGGTGCGGTCGGTGATGTACAGCGCGCCATCCGACGGGTCGGTGCACATGCCGCCGCCCGCGCCGATGCCCGAAAGGGCGGTCGTCGTCGGCGCCTGGTTGATGGTGGTGGGCTGCTCGATGCGCAGCAGCTTTCCTGCCAGCGAAGCCGGGTCGTTGGCCTGGGCGGGGTTGCCCGCGTCGCCGGTCAGCACGTCCAGCGTCGTCGGGCTCGTGAAGATCAGCGCGCCGGTGTTCCCGGTGGCGCCCTTCGGAATGCCGACCAGGATCGGTTTGGGGACGTCGCCGTCGGCGATGCGGATGACCCGGTTGTCGGTCGGGGTGCTGACGTAGGCGTACATCAACCGGTCCTGCGAGTACGTCGGCGACATCACGATGTCCATCAGCCCGCCGTCACCCGACGGATCAACCGGGATCACCATCTTGACCTTGGGCTCGGCGCTGGTCGAAACCTCTTTGACCGCGCCGGTCGTGCGTTCGGCCACCAGCGCCGACTGGCTGTCGGGGCCCATGATCAGCCCGCTGGTGCTCTCCAGGCAGCCCTGCATGACCCCGGGCGCGGGGCAGACCTTCGGGAAAGGCTTGGGCGGCAGCGGCGGCGGGGGTGGCGGAGTCGACGACGGCCCGGGCTTGAGTTCCGGTTCGGTGGTGAACGGCTGCGACTGTGCCTGGTCGAACCGGGCGCATCCTGACACGACGAGCAACGCCGCACACAGCAGGACAATCACACCCCGCACGGGCCGGCGCTGTCTCATGCAGGCCAGGTTACGGATTGTTTGGCGATGCGCGCCACGCGCGCCCCGCGGCGTGGCCGATGAAGCCTCGCGAAGAAGGGCATCCAAAGCGCCGCGCCAATGCTCGATTCGGGGGTGACGAGCACTTACCCTGGCAATCGTGACCAGTCAACCTGATCCGCACACGTGGCAGCGCCCGGCGTCTGCAAGCCTGGTCGACCCCGAGGATGATCTTCCAACCTCGAACTACGCCGGTGATTTCGAGACCACCGCGATCCCGCGGTACGACTCGGGCAAGTCGTCGACCGGCCAGCCGTTCGGCCTGATCAGCGACCCGGAGCCGCTGCCGTACGTGCAGCCGGGCGGCAGGCACGCAGTCGGTCCCTACGGGGCGGAACCCGTCGAAATCGAACCGGATGTCAACGAGGGGCCCCGCGATCGGCGTGGCACCCAGGACCTGGGACTACTACTTCTGCGTCTGGTCGTCGGGGCGCTGTTGATCGGGCACGGCCTGCAGAAGGCATTCGGATTGTGGGGCGGGCCGGGATTCGACGGGCTGCAGCAGCAGCTCAGCGACAGCGGCTTCAAATACGCCGACATCCTGACCTACGTCGCAACCGGTGGCCAGATCGCCGCCGGAGTGCTTCTGGTGCTGGGCCTGTTCACGCCGGTGGCGGCCGCAGGCGCACTGGCCTACCTGGTGACAGGCGTGCTGGCGGACGCCATGACGGCCCATGAACAGGCCAGACTGGGGTCGTTCCTCACCGACGGCCACGAATACAAGGTCATTCTGGCTGCCGTTGTCGCGGCAATCATCCTGGTCGGCCCTGGTCGTTATGGGTTGGACGCGGGCCGCGGCTGGGCCCGACGTCCGTTCATCGGCTCGTTCGTCGCGCTGGTGCTCGGACTCGGCGGCGGCATCGCGGTGTGGGTGCTGCTCAACGGCGGTAACCCGCTGGCCTAGCTGTACGGGTTGGGCACCCTGCCGCCGCTGGCCTCCGTCAGAAGGGGCAGCGTCGAAAACGTCACCGCAGGCAGCCTCAGTTCGCCGCCGTCCTTGAGTTGGGCGTACGCCCACGACCCCTTGCCGAACCGCAGGCCCGCGACGTCTTCCCACGAGACCGTTTGACTGCCCAGCAGCGTGCGTGCGGTGACGGTGTCTCGGTCGGCCACGGTGCGGTTCCGCACGACGAACACCGACAAGCCGATCGGAATGAGGAGCAGCAGCGCGAACCACGACGGTCCTGCGAGCACCAGGGCCAGCATGCCCAGCGCCAAGAAGCCGACGGCGAAGTGCGCCATCGGTGAAATTCGGATGACAACCGCGGCGGTGGAAGGCGAGCTCACACCGCCATCCTCCCATCGCAAAGTGCGGGCTTTTGGCTCACAGGCACGAATTTGACCTTTGACCAGTGCGGAGGCTACCGTCGACTGTTATGCAGACCCCGGGATTGCTCGTAGTAATTGGGAAGCGCGTTGATGCCGCGCTTGCCCTCTGCCGGGCATAGCAACCAGCATCAACGCGCGACCCTCGTACAGCAGCCCAGCTGACGGGGGTTTTTTCTTGCCCCAACACCGATTTGAGATCCTAGAGACGACAACGGAGATTACGAGGACACCGTGAGCGCACCCACCACGCGACCGCCGGAGCAGACGAACGGCGGCCATTCCGCGCCTGCTGCAGGCAAGCCGGCGCCCAAGGCCAATCCCGCGCAGCCGAAACGCATTGCGCCGCACCAACTCACCGGTGCGCAGGCGGTAATCCGGTCACTCGAGGAACTCGACGTCGACGTCATCTTCGGCATTCCCGGTGGTGCCGTGTTGCCGGTCTACGACCCGCTTTTCGACTCGCAGAAGCTGCGTCACGTGCTGGTCCGCCACGAGCAGGGCGCGGGTCACGCGGCAAGTGGATACGCCCACGCCACCGGCAAGGTCGGGGTGTGCATGGCCACGTCGGGGCCCGGCGCCACCAACCTGGTCACCCCGCTTGCCGATGCGCACATGGACTCGATCCCGATGGTGGCCATCACCGGCCAGGTCGGCCGCGGGCTGATCGGCACCGACGCCTTCCAGGAAGCGGATATCTCGGGCATCACCATGCCGATCACCAAGCACAACTTCCTGGTCCGCAACGGCGACGACATCCCGCAGGCGATCGCCGAGGCGTTCCATATCGCCTCGTCCGGTCGGCCGGGGCCGGTGCTCGTCGACATCCCGAAGGACGTGCTGCAGGGTCAGTGCACCTTCAGCTGGCCGCCGCAGATCGACCTGCCCGGCTACAAGCCGAACACCAAGCCGCACAACCGGCAGATCCGTGAGGCCGCCAAGCTGATCGCGGCGGCCCGCAAGCCGGTGCTCTACGTCGGCGGCGGAGTGATCCGCGGCGAGGCGACCGAGCAGCTGCTCGATCTGGCCGAGCTGACCGGCATCCCGGTCGTCACCACCCTGATGGCGCGCGGCGCGTTCCCGGACAGCCATCCCCAGCACATGGGCATGCCGGGCATGCACGGCACCGTGTCAGCGGTGGCCGCGTTGCAGCGCAGCGATCTGCTGATCGCGCTGGGCACCCGCTTCGATGACCGGGTGACTGGCAAGCTCGACTCGTTCGCGCCAGAGGCCAAGGTGATCCACGCCGACATCGACCCCGCCGAGATCGGTAAGAACCGGCACGCCGACGTCCCGATCGTTGGCGACGTCAAGGCCGTCATCACCGATCTGATCGAGGCGCTGCGCCGCGACGGCACCATCGGGTCGATCAAAATCGACAACTGGTGGGAGTATCTGCGCGGCGTGCAGGCGACGTACCCGCTGAGCTATGGGCCGCAGAGTGACGGCAGCCTCTCACCGGAGTACGTCATCGAAACGCTTGGCAAGATGGCAGGACCCGAGGCCGTCTATGTCGCAGGCGTTGGGCAGCACCAGATGTGGGCCGCGCAGTTCATCAAGTACGAGAACCCGAAGACGTGGCTGAACTCAGGCGGTCTTGGCACCATGGGCTTCGCCGTTCCTGCAGCGATGGGCGCCAAGTTCGGTCGCCCGGAGGCAGAGGTGTGGGCCATCGACGGCGACGGCTGCTTCCAGATGACCAACCAGGAACTGGCCACGTGTGCCGTCGAGGGTGCGCCGATCAAGGTCGCCATCATCAACAACGGCAACCTCGGCATGGTGCGGCAGTGGCAGACGCTGTTCTACGGAGAGCGGTACAGCCAAACCGATCTGGCCACGCATTCGCATCGCATCCCGGATTTCGTGCTGCTTGCTGAAGCGCTGGGCTGTGTCGGATTGCGTTGTGAGCGCGCCGAAGACGTCGAAGGCGTCATCAGGCAGGCGCGTGAGATCAACGACCGTCCAGTGGTGATCGACTTCATCGTCGGCGCCGACGCCCAGGTGTGGCCGATGGTGGCCGCGGGCACCAGCAATGACGAGATCCAGGCCGCGAAGGGTATCCGCCCGCTGTTCGACGATCCCGAAGAAGGGCACGCCTGATGACAATCAATACGCACACGTTGTCGGTGCTCGTCGAGGACAAACCCGGCGTGCTCGCCCGTGTGGCATCGCTGTTCTCGCGGCGCGGCTACAACATTCAGTCACTGGCGGTCGGCGCGACCGAGCAGAAGGACATGTCCCGGATGACCATCGTGGTCAACGTCGAGGACTCGCCGCTCGAGCAGATCACCAAACAGCTGAACAAGCTCATCAACGTGATCAAGATCGTCGAGCAGGAGCCCGACAACTCGGTCGAGCGTGAACTCGCACTGATCAAGGTGCGTACGGACGCCAGCACTCGCAGTCAGGTCATCGAGGCAGTGAATCTTTTCCGCGCCAAGGTCGTTGATGTGTCTACGGAGTCGTTGACCATCGAGGCCACCGGCACCCCCGAGAAGCTGGAGGCATTGCTGCGGGTGCTGGAGCCGTATGGCATCCGTGAGCTTGTGCAGTCCGGCGTGGTTTCGCTGTCGCGCGGTCCGCGCGGCATCGGCACCGTCAAGTAAGCCCCGAAGATAGAGAAGGAAAATACAAGTGGCAGTTGAGATGTTCTATGACGACGACGCGGACCTGTCGATCATCCAGGGACGCAAGGTCGGCGTCATCGGCTACGGCAGCCAGGGCCATGCGCACTCCTTGAGCCTGCGCGACTCCGGTGTGCAGGTGAAGGTCGGCCTCAAGGAAGGCTCCAAGTCTCGGGACAAGGTCACCGAGCAGGGCCTCGAGGTGGATACGCCCGCCGAGGTGGCCAAGTGGGCCGACGTGATCATGCTGCTGGCGCCCGACACGGCGCAGGCCGAGATCTTCAAGAACGACATCGAGCCGAATCTGGAAGACGGCAACGCGCTGTTCTTCGGCCACGGTCTGAACATCCACTTCGATCTGATCAAGCCGCCCGCCAACGTCACCATCGGCATGGTCGCGCCGAAGGGTCCGGGGCACCTGGTGCGTCGGCAGTTTGTCGACGGCAAGGGCGTGCCGTGCCTGATCGCGGTCGACCAGGATCCGAAGGGTGAGGGCCAGGCGCTCGCGCTGTCCTACGCCAAGGGCATCGGCGGCACCCGCGCCGGCGTCATCAAGACCACGTTCAAGGACGAGACCGAGACCGACCTGTTCGGTGAGCAGGCCGTGTTGTGCGGTGGCACAGAGGAATTGGTGAAGACCGGTTTCGACGTGATGGTCGAGGCGGGGTATGCGCCCGAACTCGCGTACTTCGAGGTGCTGCACGAGCTCAAGCTCATCGTCGACCTGATGTACGAGGGCGGCATCGCGCGGATGAACTACTCGGTGTCTGACACCGCGGAGTTCGGCGGCTACCTGTCCGGTCCGCGCGTGATCGACGCCGACACCAAGAAGCGGATGAAGCAGCTGCTGACCGAGATTCAGGACGGCACGTTCGTCAAGCGGCTCGTCGCCAACGTCGAGGGCGGCAACAAGGAGCTCGAGAGTCTGCGCAAGCAGAACGCCGAGCACCCGATCGAGGTGACCGGCAAGAAGCTGCGCGACCTGATGAGCTGGGTCGACCGCCCGCTGAC
>DATJIX010000098.1:0-30989 GCA_035492865.1 Mycobacterium sp.
GATTATCTGGCTGCACTTCTGATAGATCTGCGTGGCCTGAGCAGGGTCCGCCTGCTTGACGGCATCGTCCATCAATTTGTCGAGCTCGGGATTCGAATACTGGTAGAAATTCAGCGGTTTGGCGCCGGTGCGTAGCAGAATCCGGAACGTCGTGTCCAGGTGCAGCGCGTCACCGCCGAGAAACGACACCAACATGTCCGGCCGCTTCTCGGGTGCCTGATTCGGCAGATCGAACTCCTCTGCCACCGGCATCTGCCGCACCGTGACGTCGAGGCCGAATGCCGCGAGCTGGTTCTGGATGAGCTCGGCCATCTGCCCGCGGGGCGCTCCTCCGTCGGCGCTCCAGGCGAGATCGATCTTCTTCGAAGGGAGCGTCGGCACTATCGCCTTCAGTGCCGCGGAGTCGACCTGAGCGGGGAACGGTGCGAGCGCCGGGTCGAACGTGTCCTCGGGCCACATCGCCTCCTGAACCTTCGCCAACCCGCCCCATGCCGTGTCGACGATGGACTTGCGGTCGAGCGCAGTGAGTATGGCCTTGCGCAAGGCCTTGTTCGCGAAGATGCCGGAGGTCGGGTTGAGCCACACCGCCTCGCCAACACCTCCGAAGGAGTTGACGACGGAAAACTTCGTGTTCTTTTGATAGGCCAGCACGTCGGGAATCGCGAAACCCTTTGTCACCATGTCGAATGCGCCCGAGTCCAACTGCAGCTTCTGGGTCGCGACACTCGGCGTGATGTCGATGCGAATCGACTGAAACACGGGCTTCTCCCCCCAGTAGTCGGGAAAGGCCTCCAGAGTGTAGTGGCTGCCGGTGACGAACTCCTTGAAGATGTACGGTCCTGTGCCAGCGTCGTGGGTCTTCAGCCACTCCTGCGCCATATCGTCGCCAATGGCGTTCTTGGACACGGCGGTCGGGCTGACCGCGAAGGGCTGCCACGGGCAGGCCAGGTAGTGCAGGAACGCGTTGTTGGGCTCCTTGAGCGTGACGACGAATGTCGTCGGGTCCGGCGCCTCAGTCTTGACCACGCCCGCGACCATGTAGGCCGGGCCCTGATTGATCTTTCCGCGGCGGTCGAAACTCTTGGTCCACGCTTCGGCGTCGGCGATCGTTCCGTCGTGGAACTTCACATTCGGTTGCAGCGTGAAGGTATACGTCAGTTGGTCGGGCGATATCGTCCACGACTTCGCCAGACTCGGGAGGAACTCCGACGTGCCGGGCTTGTAGCGCACCAGTCCCTCGTACGCCGATTCCATCACCTGGACGCCCTCACCCTCGTACATGATGTCGGGGTCGGGCACCTGCATGTCGGCGAGGAACGGCATGCGCAAGACGAGTGTGCCGCCGCTGCCGCTGCCGCTCGGCGCCCCTCCGCACGCGGCGATCAGAGCCGCGAGGCTGATACCGCCGACGGTGATGCCGCCCGCCTTCAGGAAGGCGCGGCGGTCCCACTGCGGGCCGGACGGAATGCTCTGTGGTTGTGTCGTGTCGAACACGAATGCCTCCTACTTGGGTCATCTCTCGACCTGAGAGCACGGCATTCGCTGGCGTGCTTTTCACCGCAGTTAATCGCCCACGTGTGACGCAACCGCTTCGGGTCAATGCACCGTGTATTACGCCGGATTACAGCGGGTACTAGAACTCCAGAAGGTTCTCCCGAAACGTGCTGTGGTGGTAGCCGTCCCGGATGAGGCCACGTTTGCGCAGCGCGGGCGCCAGGCCGTCGGCGATCTCGGCGATATTGCGCCGGGTGACGATCGGCGAAAGCAGGAACCCGTCGCCGCCGACCTCCTCCATCGCTTCGCCCATCTTCGCCGCCACCGTGTCCGGGGAGCCGACGAAGGCAAGACCGGCGTGGGTGTCGACGGTGGCGATCGCCTCACGCAGCGTCTTGCCCCTCGCGCCCTCGATGAACGTGCGCAGCGTGCTCGTCTCGCCGTTGCCCCACACGTCGGGTACCTCCTTGTCGAGATCGAATGTCGAGAAGTCGAATTCGCCGCCCGAGGTGTAACTCAGGCCCCACAGAGCCTTCTGGATCGCGTCGTCGCTGAAGCGGGCGGCCTTCATGTCTTCCTCACGCGCCTGCGCGACGCGGTCGGTGTCGCCGAGGATCGGGTCGATGAGGAAGAGGATCTTCAGCGTGGCCGGGTCGCGGCCGTACTCCTTCATCCGACGGTGCATGTCCTGCCGGAAAGCCTTCATGCCCTCAATGCTGGTGCCGTGCGCGAGCATCGACTCCGCGTACTTGGCGGCCAGATCGCGCCCGGCGGGCGAGGCACCCGCCTGCACGATGACCGGACGCCGCTGCGGGCCGGGGATGGTGTTGAGCGGACCTCTGGTCCGGAAGTACTTGCCCTCGAAGTCAACGGTGTGCACCTTGGTGTGGTCGGCGTAGCGCGGGGTCTCCTCGTCGACGAGGACGGCCCCCTCCTCCCACGAATCCCACAGCGCCCCAACCGCTTCCATCCATTCCTTGGCCATCTCGTAGCGTTCGCTGTGCAGCATCAGCTCGTCGTAGCCGTATTGCTGCGCTGCGCGGCTCGAGCTCCCGGTGACAACGTTCAGCCCGACACGCCCGTCGGTCAGGTGGTCGAGCGTGGTCATCGTCCTTGCCGCCATGAACGGGTGGTAGAAGCTCGTCGACAGCGTGACCGCGATACCGATGTGTTTCGTGCGCTGTGTCAGCAGTGGGATCAGCGGGACGGGATCGCACTTAGGGGCGAGCAGCCCGTACTTGAGCGTGGTCTCCATGGAACGGCCGTACGCGTCCTCGACCATGCTGGTGTCCTCGACCAGCAGATAATCGAAGCGCGCGCGCTCGAGCGACGCGGCAAGGTCGACGAAAAGGTCGCCCTTCATCCAATCGTGGCCGGTGTTGCCCGCCCACGGATCAAGCGCCCAGGTCTGGACGGAGAAGCCACTGCCCATGAACCAACCCAGATGAAACATGTGGCCAATGTGGCGTCTCGATGTTTCAGAGCGATGCGGTAGACGATTCCACCCGCATTACGCTGCCTGAGATGAGTGATCCACGTCACGTCGTGTCACGTCTTCAGGGTCGGCGGTGTCTTGAGGGCATGACTGCACAACACTCACCCACAAAGGTCGTCGTCATCGGCGGCGGCTACGCAGGCACGACCGCCGCCAACCACTTGCGTCTGCGCGGCGACGTGCATATCACCTTGGTCAATCCGCGCCCGAAGTTCGTCGAGCGGATTCGGCTGCACCAGTTCGTCGCAGGCAACTACGACGCCACCGTCGACTACCGCACGTTGCTCGGCGAGGGCGTCGAGCTCGTCGTCGACAGCGCCGAGCGCATCGACACCGCTGCACGCAAGGTGGAACTTGGGGTCGGGCATCCGATCGACTACGACTACGTCATCTATGCGGTCGGCAGCACCGGTGCAGTGCCTGCCGCCGTGCCGGGCGCAGCCGAATTCGCCTATCCCATAGCGGAACTGGAATCCGCGCAGCGGCTCCACACGGCCGTCGACCAGTTGGGCCCCGACGCCCCGATCACAGTCGTCGGCGCAGGCCTGACGGGGATCGAGACGGCCTCGGAGCTGGCCGAGCAAGGCCGCGCCGTCACGCTGGTGTGCGGCGGGCGGTTGGCGCCATCGCTGTCGGAGCCCGGCCGCCGGTCCATCGCCAAGTGGCTCGCCAAGCACCGGGTAGCCGTGCTCGAAGACGACGTCGTGGCTGAAGTCCGCCGCGACGCGGTGGTCTTCGCCGACGGCGCGGTGCGTCCAAGCGCGGTCACCATCTGGACGGCGGGTTTCGGCGTGCCGGAGCTGGCCGCGGCCAGCGGGCTGCGCACCGACGGGCTCGGCAGGCTACTCACCGACGAGACGCTGACCAGTGTCGACGATCCGCGCGTCATCGCCGCCGGTGACTGTGCCGCGCCGTCGGGACAGCCGCTTCGGATGAGCTGCCAGGCCGCAGGGCCGCTGGGCGCCCAGGCCGCCAACACCGTGCTGAGCCGGATTGCAGGCACCGAGCCTGCGGTGATCGACCAGGCGTTCGTTGGCTCCTGCGTCAGCCTTGGCAGGCATGCCGCCACGGTTCAGTTGGCCCGCAAGGACGACACCCCGGTGAACTACTACCTGGGCGGACGGTTCGGCGCCATGGTGAAGGAAGCGATCTGCAAGGGCACGGTGTGGGGGCTTCGCCGCGAGGCGCGCAAGCCAGGATCCACCTTCGTGATGAAGGGCGGCAAGCGTCCGTCCCAGCCGACGCTCGAGGTGGCCACCGAATCGTGACCACGTCCGAACACGCCGCGCGGTTCACTCACCTGAGGCCGCTGCTGTTCACGATCGTCTACGAGATCCTGGGCTCTGCAACCGAATCCGATGACGTGCTGCAGGACAGCTATCTGAGGTGGGCAGATGTCGACCTCGCGACGGTACGCGACACCAAGTCGTATCTTGCGCAACTCGTCACGAGCCAGGCGCTCAACGCGCTGCGGACACGAGCACGCCGTCGCGAGGACTACATCGGGCCGTGGCTGCCCGAGCCACTGCTGCTCGACGAGGGCGATGCCTCGTCGGATGTCGTGCTCGCCGAATCGGTGTCGATGGCGATGCTGGTGCTGCTCGAGACACTGACCCCCGACGAGCGGGCGGTGTTCGTGCTGCGAGAGGTGTTCGGCTTCGACTACGACGAAATCTCAGGAGCAGTAAGTAAATCCGTGGCGACCGTGCGCCAGATGGCGCACCGCGCCCGCGAACATGTGCACGCACGGCGCAAGCGGTTCGGCCCCGTCGACACCGAGCGGACGGCACAAGTCACGGAGCAGTTCCTGTCGGCGGCAGCCACGGGCGACATGGACGGTCTGCTGGCGCTCTTGGCGCCGGGGGTCACCTGGACGGCTGACCACGGCGGCAAGGCAGCCGCGTTGCCGCGACCCCTCGTCGGCGCGAGGCAGGTGGCCGGAGTGATGCTCGCGCTGTTCCGGTCGGCGCGGCGCAGGGACATCCGGTTCGAAAGGGCGATCTACAACAGCGCGCCCGCCGTCGTCATCTACAGCGACGGCGACAAGCTGGAGGGCGTCTTCGTGTTCGAAGTCATCGACGACGTGATCACGAACCTCTACGCGATGCGCAACCCGGACAAGCTGGCCGGCATCGCGATCCCGCGGGAGATCAGCCGATCGTGACCTGCACCACATCTGGCGCGGGGCTGTCACACTCCGGACGTGCGAGGTGTCTTGAGGGCATGACTGATCACAACACCACAGGCACTTCGCGGCTCGCCGCGGCAACCAACATCGTCGTCCTCGGCGGCGGATACGCAGGCACGCTGGCCGCCAACCATCTGCGGATGCGCGGCGCCGTGAACATCACCCTGGTCAATCCCCGGCCGAAATTCGTCGAGCGCATCCGGCTGCACCAGCATGTGGCAGGCAACTACGACGCCACCGTCGACTACGGCACCCTGCTCGGCGAGGGCATCCGGCTGGTCGTCGACAGTGCGACCCGCATCGACACCGCCGCCGGCACGGTAGAGCTCGCGTCCGGTGCACCACTGGACTACGACTACCTGATCTATGCGGTCGGCAGCACGGGTGTGGCCCCATCGGCAGTGCCTGGTGTTGCTGAATTCGCCTATCCCATAGGGGAACTCGAGCATGCGCAGCGGCTGCGTGCCAGGCTGGATGACCTGCGGCCGGACGCCCCCGTCACCGTGGTCGGCGCCGGGCTGACGGGCACCGAGACGGCCGCCGAATTGGCCGAGCAAGGACACGCGGTCACGCTGGTCTGCGGCGGAACGCTGCTGCCGTCGCTGAACGAACCGGGTCGCCGTTCCGCCGCCAAATGGCTGAAGCGACACGGCGTCACGGTCCTCGACGGCCCTGGCTCTACTGTCCATGAGGTGACCAGTGGCTCCGTCCTCCTGGATAGCGGCAGGCGCATCCTCAGCCAGGCCACCATCTGGACCGCCGGGTTCGGCGTGCCGGAGTTGGCCGCGCGGAGCGGCTTGCGCACCGATGCACTGGGCCGATTGCTCACCGACGAGACGCTCACCAGCGTCGACGACCCGCGCATCGTGGCCGCGGGCGACTGCGCCGCGCCGTCGGGCCAGGCGCTGCGGATGAGCTGCCAGGCGGCGGTGCCGCTCGGTGCGCAGGCCGCCGATACGGTGCTGGCCCGCATCGCAGGAACCGAACCGGACGCGATCAACCAGGCATTCCTGGGATCCAACGTCAGCCTCGGCAGGCGTGCTGCCGTCATCCAGTGGGCCCACAAGGACGACACCCCGATGAAGCTGTACTTCGGCGGACGTGTCGGTGCGGCGCTCAAGGAGGCGGTGTGCAAGGGCACCGTGTGGGGCATTCGGCACGAGGCACGCAAGCCTGGCTCGGCATTCTGGGTCAAGGGCGGCAGGCGTCCGTCGCAGCCGGTTGTTCCTGTGCAGGCGGTCACGGAATCGTGACCACCTCGTCCGACCATGCCGAGCGGTTCACCCATCTGCGACCGCTGCTGTTCACCATCGTCTACGAAATCCTGGGCTCTGCAACGGAATCCGACGACGTGCTGCAGGACAGCTACCTGCGGTGGGCCAACGTGGACCTCGCGACAGTGCGAGATACGAAGTCGTATCTGGCTCAATTGGTGACCCGTCAGGCGCTCAACGCGCTCAGGGCGGGCGCCCGTCGTCGCGAGGACTACATCGGTCCGTGGTTGCCTGAGCCGCTGCTGCTCGACGATCGCGACGCCTCTGCCGACGTCGTGCTCGCCGAGTCGGTGTCGATGGCGATGTTGGTGCTGCTCGAGACACTCACCCCCGACGAGCGCGCGGTATTCGTCCTTCGCGAGGTGTTCGGCTTCGACTACGACGAAATCGCAGGAGCGGTAGGCAAATCCGCAGCGACGGTGCGCCAGGTGGCGCACCGCGCCCGCGAGCATGTGCACGCACGGCGCAAGCGGTTCGACCCCGTCGACTCCGACACCACGGCCGAGATCACCGAGCAGTTCATGACCGCGGCGTCCACCGGCGACTTGGAGGGGCTGCTCTCGATGCTTTCGCCGGACGCCACCTGGACGGCCGACAGCGGTGGCAAGGCCAGCGCCGCCCGTCGCCCGGTGGTCGGCGCGGACAGGGTGGCCAAGGCGATCATCGGCATCTTCCGGCTCGGGCAGAAACTGCCTGACGTCCGGATCCAGACCGCGGTCTACAACAGCGCACCGGCGGTGGTGGTCTACAGCGGCGACCACTTGGAGGGCGTCTTCCTGGTCGAGATCGTCGACGGCAAGATCACCCACTTCTACGCCATGCGCAACCCCGACAAGCTGGCAGGAATCACGATCCCGCGGGCGATCAGCCGCTAGCTCTCCCCTCGGCACACCGACGAATCAGCGGGGTGAGCCGGTAGTCGACGAGTTCGCGCATCACCAGTGCGGTGTTCGTGCGCTCCACCCCGTCGATGGCCAGGATCTGACCCGCGATCCGGTACAGGTCGTCGGCGTCGGTGGCGACCACCTGTACGAGCAGGTCGATCTGGCCGCTGATGCCCTGGACCTGAATGACTTCGGCGATGCCTGCGAGCGCGGCTGCGACCTCGTCGAGCATGCTCTGCCGCACCTGTGTCGTGACGTACGCCGTCAGCGGATAGCCAAGCAGCTTCGGCGACACCCTGTGCTCGTGCAGATGGAGACGGTCGTCGAGACGAGCAAGCCTGGCCTGCACGGTGTTTCGCGACAGCCCGGTCTGCTCGGCAAGCGCGACGGTGGTCGCGCGTGGCACCTCGTTGAGCGCCAGAAGCAGCCGGGCGTCAGTCGGATCAACGTGGTCGAGGCTTGGCATGATGCTCACTCCGTAAGTCGGGCCGGCGCCATCGATTGCGCATTATGCACTACTTTAGACCTGGCGATTGTGCATCCTAGCGATATTTGGTGCACTGAAGTGTGCACACTGCCATATCAGTCCTGACCGAGGTCGAGCGCCGGATGCTGTGGCTGTCGACCGCGATGATCCACCACGCGAACCGGGTGCGCCCCAATCCGACCGGCCTGAAGGTCGGTGGGCACCAAGCCTCCAGCGCATCGATGGTGACGATCATGACGTCGCTGTGGTTTCGCCACCTGCGACACAACGACCGGGTGTCGGTCAAGCCGCACGCATCGCCGGTGCTGCACGCGATCAACTACCTGCTCGGCGAGCTCGACGAGTCGTATCTGACACGGCTGCGCGAGTTCGGCGGGCTGCAGAGCTATCCGAGCCGAAGCAAAGACCCCGACCCTGTCGACTACTCCACCGGCTCGGTCGGCATCGGAGCGACCGCGCCGATCTGGGGCACGCTTGCTCGCCGGTACGTCCAGACCACCTTCGGAGGTGTGGACACCGGCCGCCAGTATTCGTTGTTGGGCGACGCCGAACTCGACGAAGGGGCGGTGTGGGAGGCGATTCTCGATCCCGCGGTCGCCGAATTGGGCGAGCTGGTCTGGATCGTCGACCTGAATCGCCAGTCCCTGGATCGGGTTGTGCCCATCCTCGCCGCCAACCGCCTGCAGCAGATGTTCTCCGCCGCGGGCTGGCAGGTGCTCACCATCAAATACGGCCAGCTGCTCGAGGAGTTGTTCACCCGCCAGGGCGGTGCGGCGCTGCGATCGCGCATCGACGACATGCCCAACCCCGAATACCAACGCCTGCTGCGCTGCGATGCGACGCAGCTTCGCGAGCGCCTCGCCGGCGACAACGCCGAAATCGCGGGCCTGCTATCGGACGTGGACGACGAACGACTGCTCGAAGTCATTCGCAACCTGGGCGGCCACGATCTGGCCGCGATCGATGCCGCGTTCCACGCGATCGACGACAGCAGGCCGACGATCATCTTCGCCTACACCATCAAGGGCAGGGCACTGCCCACCGAGGGGCACCCGCAGAACCATTCGTCTCTGCTGACCGAAGAGCAATACCGCGACCTGGCAACGGATCTGGGAGTCGACGTCGACGCGCCGTGGGCGCGGTTCCCCGCCGGAAGTCCAGAGGCCGAGCTATGCGCGGCCACCGCTGTTCGACTGCGCCGACCCGTCGCGCCGGTTGTTTCACCGCCGACGATCCCGACGGACTTCGGCCGCACCCCGGCGGGCACCACGACCACCCAGGCGGCGCTCGGTCGCGTACTGCTCGACCTGACCCGCGAGGCGCCGGAGGCGGCTCGACGAATCGTGACCGTGAGTCCCGACGTGAGCTCCACGACGAATCTCGGCGGCTGGTTGAACAAGGTCGGCGTGTGGACACCGACCGAACGCGTGGACTGGTTCGCCGACGATCGCGAAACGCTCTTGCACTGGGACGAGAAGCCGACCGGACAACACCTCGAACTCGGCATCGCCGAAACCAATCTCGTCGGAGCCATCGGGGAACTGGGCGCGACCTGGAGCCGCTGGGGGCAGCCGCTGCTGCCCATCGGTGTGCTGTACGACCCATTCGTCGCGCGTGCACTCGAGCCGTGGTCGTTCGGCATCTACGCAGGCGGGCAGTCCATCCTGGTCGGCACGCCGTCGGGTGTCAGCCTGGCCTCCGAAGGAGGCGCTCACCAATCGGTCACCACACCGTCGATCGGACTCGAGCAGCCGGGCTGTCTCAGCTATGAGCCCGCCTTCGCGCAGGACGCCGAGTGGATTCTGCTGGCCTGCCTGGCGAAGCTCGGCAAGGCCGACGGCACGTCGTCGTATCTTCGGCTGTCCACCCGCCCTGTCGACCAAACGCTCGCCGGGGTGCCGTCCGACCCCGCGGCTCGGGAACGGCGCCGCCGTCAGGTCGTTGCGGGCGCATACCCGCTGCGCCGCACCGAAAGCCCGGCCATCACGATCGCCGCGATGGGCGCCCTCAGCCCGGAAGCGATAGAGGCCGCCGACCGGCTCACCGCCATCGGCGTGGCCACCGACGTGGTCTGCGTGACCAGCCCCGGGCTGCTCTTTGACGCGCTGCAGGCCAAGCGCGGTCACCACGAGGGGCCCACCTGGATCCTCGAGCAGGTGTTTCCGCCGAGCCGGGCCACACCGCTCGTCACGGTTCTCGACGGGCATCCGCATACGTTGGCATTCCTGCCGACCATCAACGGCGTCCGCGGCACGGCCCTCGGCGTCACGAGGTTCGGTCAATCCGGCGGCCTCGACGAGGTCTATCGCTACCACGGCATCGATGTCGACAGCATCGTTAGTGCCGCGCTGGACGTGCTTGACTGATTGCCGTGCGGATCGAACGGCTCGGCGACCTGGGCAGCGCGCCCACGGTGCTGCGCGCCGTCGCCACCGGCGCCGAGCGGTACGGCCTGCCGCCGCCGGCCGCGCTGATCGGCGACTGGTTCGGCGCCGCGGCGGTCATCGCGCCGTCGCTGAAGGCCGTCGCCGTTCAGGACGTCTTCGCCGTGCCCACCGGCGCATCCGACGGAGCGGTCGGCGGCGGCTGGTTCGGCTATCTGTCGTATCCCGACCCAGGGGTCGACGGCCTCGGCCCCCGCCTTCCCGAGGCGGCGGGCGGTTGGTCGGACTGCGTGCTCAGGCAGGACCGCGACGGGCAGTGGTGGCATGAAAGCCTTTCCGGCACACCACTTTCCACGTGGGTCGTCGAAGCGCTTCGGACGCCTGCACCAGCGCGCGAGTACCGCGTCACCTGGGGCAAGGCCGACCGCGATGCGCACCGCCGCGGCGTGCTCGAGTGCCTGGAAGCGATCGCGGCTGGCGAGATCTACCAGGCGTGCGTGTGCACTCAGTTCGCGGGGCGCATCGAGGGTGCACCCGTCGACTTCTTCGTCGATGCGGTGCAGCGCACGTCGCCGGCGCGCGCCGCGTATGTGGCAGGCGAGTGGGGTGCGGTGGCGTCGCTGTCACCAGAGCTGTTCCTGCGGCGCCGCGGCGAGACGGTGACGTCGAGCCCGATCAAGGGCACGCTGCCGAGGCATGCGGATCCGGCGGTGCTGCGGGCTTCGGTCAAGGACGTCGCGGAGAACATCATGATCGTCGACCTGGTCCGCAACGACCTTGGCCGCGTGGCGATGACAGGGACGGTGACCGTACCCGAGCTGCTGGCGGTGGAACCGGCGCCAGGGGTGTGGCATCTGGTGTCGACGGTGTCGGCGCAGGTGGGAGTTGGCGTGCCGATGGCGTCGGTGTTGGATGCGACGTTTCCGCCCGCATCGGTGACCGGTACGCCGAAGATGCGGGCCCGTCAGCTGTTACGCGGCTGGGAGCCGTATCGCCGCGGGGTGTATTGCGGCACAGTCGGTTTGGCATCACCCGTGGCCGGGTGCGAGCTCAACGTCGCGATTCGTACGGTCGAGTTCGACGCGAAGGGCAACGCGATTCTGGGCGTCGGCGGCGGCATCACCGCGGATTCCGACCCCGACCGCGAGTGGGACGAGTGCCTGCACAAGGCGGCGCCGTTCATCGGGTGTGCAGCCGACAGCGCTCCACAAGTATCTGAGCCAGCCCTTCCGGCTCGCTGACCATCATGTCGTGGCAGGTGTCCATCGGGATCACCGTGCCGGACCTTGGCAGCGTCGCAATGCTGCGGCGCTGCTGTCGCCGGGACAACGATCGATCTCTTCCGGTGAGGATCCAAGTCCAGGGCACCTCGCTGGAAAGCCCTGTGCGGTCGACCTTCTCGGTGATGAGGTGAATGGATTCGCCGCACAGGCGCGACAGAACGAATTCGCGTTGCACAGCCGTCATGCCGTTGCAGAACGCCAGTCGCGCCGCGAGGCGCGGCATCGCGACGGGTAGCTCCCGTGCGCTCGCGGCACGCCGGGCGTACCACCCCAGCGGGCCGCCGAGGCTGTCGAGCACCGAGGCGCCCTGCGGCGGCAGGAACGCGGCGGCAAGGATCATCTCCCGCACGCGTGCAGGACCGAGCTTGGCCACGACGCCGGGGACCGTCACACCGCCCAGCGAGTGCCCGCAGATCACGACCTGGTCCAGCCCCGCATCGTCGATGTCGGCGAGCACCGAGTCGACACAGTCGGTGATCGTGACGGCGGACATGTCGCCCGGCTTGGCACCGCGACCCGGCAGATCAACGGCGTGTACCGCCAAATCCGGTGCCAGCCGGTGGATTTCGTCGACCGTCAAGTCCCAGCAGTTAGCGGCGTGCGCGCCGCCGTGTACTAGGACGAGGGCAGGCATTGCCGCAGCGCTGCCGTCCAGCCCGCGTTGTCGGGCACGTAAAAGCCGATCTCACCTGCCGCGGTCTCAATGATCAGGTGCGTGCGGCCGCCGACCACCGAACCCTTGAACACCGACGCGTCGCGCACGCCGGTGATCGTCTGGACCGGGATCTCGATTGCCTTGCCGGTCAGCGTTCGAAAGACCAGCCGCCGCCGCGTCAGCGCGAGCACACCGTTGTTCTTGACGACCGGATAGCCGGGGGCCGTCGCCCCTCGGTAGTTCCCCTTCTCCGGCCCGCGGATGACTTGTTCGCCCTCCAATTCGGTCGCCAGTTCGCCGAGGACGCGGGTGCTGCGACGTCGGAACCACACGATGATCGGAATCCAGATCAGCACCTGCACCGCCAGGATTCCCACGACCAGCAGGACGACGAACAGCGCGGTATTCACGCCGGCTCCACCCCTTTCAGCGCCGCGATCGCAGAACCGCATCGTAGAGCTCGCGGCGTGACGGAGCGCCGGGATTCGCCTCGACCACCTGTGCGCAGGCGTCCTTCACCCGGGCACCGTCGTCGACGAGTGCCTGCACCTGGGCCACCAACGTCGGGAGGTCAGCCTTGGGCGTCGCGCCGGCGAGCACGACGGTGATCTCACCGAGCACGCCGTCGGTGGCCCACTCCGCGAGCTCGCCGAGCGTGCCCCTGACGATCTCCTCGTGCGTCTTGGTCAGCTCGCGGCAGACCACCGCTCTGCGTTCGGCTCCGAGCGCGTCGACCGCGTCCTTGAGCGTGTCCGCGAGCCGCCGCGGCGATTCGAAGAACACGCATGTGCGCGGCTCGGCGGCCAGCGTCTTGAACCAGGACAGCCGCGCCGCGTGCTTGCGGGGCGCGAAGCCCTCGAAGCAGAACCGCTCTGATGGCAGTCCGGACACCGCGAGCGCGGTCGTCACCGCCGAAGGGCCCGGCAGGCAGTGCACGGGCGCCCCGGCCTCGATACAGGCCGCCACCAGCCGGTAGCCGGGATCGCTGATGAGCGGCATGCCCGCGTCGCTGACCAACAGGACCGTCGCCCCGGCCTGGATCTCCTGGATCAGCGCGGGAACCCTCGAGGCTTCGTTGGCGTCGTACAGGCTGAGCACCCTGCCGACCGGCTTGACCTCGAGCGCCGTGGCCAGGGTGCGGATGCGCCGGGTGTCCTCGGCGGCGATCACATCGGCGCTCGCCAGGGCCCTGACCAGCCGCGTGGATGCGTCCGACGGTTGGCCCAGCGGCGTGGCGCCGATGAGTAGTCGGCCGGTAGTCATGCGGGACAGCCTACGATCGCTGTCGTGACCGCCCCGGCCGATGAACTCGTTGCCAGGGGGCGCGCGGTTCCCGTCATCAGCCCCGCGCCCCTGGTGCCTGTCGCCGACTTCGGGCCGGTCGACCGTCTGCAGGGCTGGGCGATGACGGCCGTCGTGACGGCGTTGGCCGCGGTGACGCGTTTCCTGAACCTGGGCTCGCCGACGGACGCAGGCACGCCGATCTTCGACGAGAAGCACTACGCGCCGCAGGCGTGGCAGGTACTGCACAACCACGGCGTCGAGGACAACCCCGGCTACGGGCTGGTGGTGCACCCGCCGGTCGGCAAGCAGTTGATCGCGATCGGTGAGGCGCTGTTCGGCTACAACGGGCTGGGCTGGCGGTTCTCGGGCGCGGTGTGCGGCGTGATCCTGGTGCTTTTGGTCGTGCGGATCGGGCGGCGGATCAGCCGGTCGACGGTGGTCGGCGGGATCGCCGGGCTGTTGCTGATCTGCGACGGGGTCAGCTTCGTCGCATCACGCACCGCGCTGCTGGACGGCTTCCTGGTGCTTTTCGTGGTGGCGGCGTTCGGCTGTTTGATCGTCGACCGCGACCAGGTGCGGGAGCGGATGCACATCGCACTGCTGGAGGGCCGCATCGGCGAGACGCCGTGGGGCCCGCGGCTCGGGGTGCGATGGTGGCGGTTCGGCGCCGGGGTGCTGCTCGGATTGGCTTGTGCGACAAAGTGGTCCGGCCTGTACTTCATCGTGTTCTTCGGCTGCATGACGTTGGCGTTCGATATCGCGGCGCGCAGGCAGTACCGGGTGCCGCGGCCGTGGGTCGGGGCGTTGCGGCGCGACCTCGGCCCGTCGCTGTACGCGTTGGTGCTGATTCCGTTCGGTGTGTACCTGGGGTCGTATGCGCCGTGGTTCGCATCGGAAACCGGGGTGAACCGGCACGAGGTCGGCAATTCGATCGGGCCGGACAGCGTGCTGCCGATTCCGGATGCGCTGCGCTCGCTGTGGCATTACACGCACGCGGCGTACAGGTTTCACGCCGGGCTGACCAACGCCGACGGCAACCACCACCCGTGGGAGTCGAAGCCGTGGACGTGGCCGATGTCGTTGCGGCCGGTGCTGTACGCGATCGACAACCAGAACGTGCCGGGCTGCGGTGCGCAGTCGTGTGTGAAGGCGGTGATGCTGGTCGGCACGCCTGCGATGTGGTTCATCGCGGTGCCGGTGCTGGGGTGGGCGATGTGGCGGGCGTTCGTCAAACGCGACTGGCGTTACGGCGTGCTGCTGGTCGGCTACGGCGCCGGATTCCTGCCGTGGTTCGGCGACATCGACCGGCAGATGTACTTCTTCTACGCGGCGACGATGGCGCCGTTCCTGGTGTTGATCATCGCGATGATCCTCGGCGACATCCTGCACAAGCCGAATCAGAATCAAGAGCGAAGAACGCTGGGGCTGATCGCGGTGAGTTGCTATATCGCGCTTGTCGTGACGAACTTCGCCTGGATGTATCCGATCCTCACGGGGCTGCCGATCTCGCAGTCGACGTGGAACATGGAGATCTGGCTGCCTTCCTGGCGCTGAGTCGTTTGCGCCGAAACTGTATTCCAGCACGCCTCGTCTCGCACTTTCGGTGCTGGAATACCGTTTCGCCGCGAACCTAGAGCGGGTCGCGGGCCGCCGGGCACGACATGCAGCGTGGGCCGCCGCGGCCGGTGCCCAGCTCCGACGCCTCGATCGGCAGCACCTCGATACCCGCATCGGCAAGGCGCGCATTGGTTTCCGTATTGCGCTCGTATGCGACCACGACACCAGGCGCAACGGCCAGCGTGTTGTTGCCGTCGTCCCACTGCTCACGCTCGGCCGTCACCGGATCAAGGCCCGTCGCGATGACCCGCAGCTTCTCGATCTGCATCGCCTGCGCCGCGGCGTCGACAAACGGCACCGCATCGTCGATGCGCACCCCGCCCTGCCCGTCGCGGTGAATCATGAACGCCGACAACGAGTCAACGATATTCGGATACATCACCGCCGCGTCCACGTCGACCATCGTGCACACCGTGTCCAGATGCATCTGCGCGCGCTCCTGCGCGATCGGCACCGCCAACACCGTGTGCGCCAGATCGTCGTCGAACAGGCTGCGCGCCAACGCTTCCGCACCCGCGGGCGTGGTCCGCTCCCCCACCCCGACCGCGACCACACCCGGCGCCAATAGCAGCACATCGCCGCCCTCGACCGGTGCCGACCGCGACTCGTAGGCCCGCCGCACCCCGAGGAACCGCGGATGATGCGCGTAGATCAGGTCGGTCAGCGACGTCTCGCGCACCCGCGCGGGCAGCGCCAGCGACGTGATCGCCACCCGCGGCCCGATCCAGAACGACGAGTCGCGCGTGAACAGCAGGTTCGGCAGCGGCTCGATGACGAAATCCCCTCCGTGGTGCATGCGCCGCACCAACGACACGTCACCGCCGGAAAACGGCAACTCGTTGAACGTCATCCCCGCCATCAGGACACGCGCCAACGATCCCGGGTCCAGCGTTCGCAGATACATCGAAAGCTCTTGCGCCAGCGGCAGTCCCAGCCGTCGCGAATCGACAGCAGCCGAAATCCCGTGCATCCGCGCCGCGCCGCTGTGCGACAGCGCCTCGGTCAACAGGTCCGCCAGCAACAACACCTCGACGTCGCGCGACTCAAGCACCGCCGTGAACGCGTCGTGTTCCTCCTGCGCCTTGGATACCCACGGCAGGCCGTCGAAGAGCAGCGCGTCGTTGTTCCGCGGGGTGAGCCGCTGCAATTCCGCCCCTGGCCGGTGCAGGATGACCGCGCGCAGCCTGCCGACCTCCGAATCGCAGCCCAACGTCACACCTAGCACCTTAACTATTGTTGAGCTCATGGAGCTGATCCACGAACTCTCGCCGGGCGAGATGTCGCACCGCAGCGGAGTAGCCGTTTCGGCCCTGCACTTCTACGAGCGCGAGGGCCTCATCCATCCCCGCCGCACCAGCGGCAATCAGCGCCGCTACGCCCGCGAGACGCTGCGACGCGTCGCATTCATCCGGATGTCGCAGCGCCTGGGCATCCCGCTGGCACGCATCCGCGAGGCCCTCGCCACACTGCCCAACGACCGCGTCCCGACCAGTAAGGACTGGGCCAAACTGTCCGCCGGCTGGCGCCAGGACCTCGACGACCGCATCCTGCACCTGGAGCGGTTGCGCGACAACCTGGCAGGCTGCATCGGCTGCGGCTGCCTCAGCCTGAAGACGTGCGCACTGTCCAATCCAGGCGACATGCTCGCCGACCAGGGACCCGGCGCCGCTCGGCTCTAGAAATCGAACGCCTGTGCGATAGACTCGCCGCCATGGAGCTGGCTCTTCAAAGCTCTCTGTTCGAGCACGCCGAACGCCGCGACCTCGGCAGCGGCGCATGGGTCGAGGTGCGCTCGGGCTGGCTGTCGGACGCCGACGAACTGTTCGGCGAACTCCACGACGCCATCCCGTGGCGCGCCGAGCGCAGGCAGATGTATGACCGCGTGCTCGACGTACCGCGGTTGGTCAGCTTCCACAATCTCGTCGACGAGCCGCCCCCGCATCCACGGCTCAAGCAGATGCGCCGACGCCTCAACGACACCTACGGCGGCGAGCTCGGCGAGCCGTTCACCACCGCAGGGCTGTGCCTCTACCGCGACGGCAACGACAGCGTCGCCTGGCACGGCGACAAGATCGGCCGCAGCAGCACCGAGGACACCATGATCGCCATCGTCAGCCTGGGCGCCACAAGGGTTTTCGCGTTACGCCCGAAGGGCGGCGGCAAGTCGCTGCGGCTGGCGCACCGACACGGCGATCTGTTGGTGATGGGCGGCTCGTGCCAGCGCACGTGGGAGCACGCGATCCCGAAGACGACGCGACCGGTCGGCCCGCGGATCAGTATTCAGTTCCGCCCGCATGACGTCCGCTAGCCCCTGACGGCTGTCACGGCCGCGGTCAGCAGGTCACGCGCGCGCTGCGTGTCGACGGGAACGACCGGCTTGTCGGGCAGCACCAACGGGTTGGCCGTGACGATCACCAGGAACGAGCCGAAGCTCGCGACGTAGTTGTACAGCTCGCCGGTGCGCGGCTTGCCGTCGGTGGTCGTCTGCAGCACCCGATGGGTGCCGAGCGTGTGCACCCCGTTGATCTGCGGCGCCTCGACCACCTCGACCAGACCCCGCACACCCGGTCCGGTGAACTGGACCTTCTGGCAGTTCTGTGCGGGATCGGTGCGCGGCACGGCCTCCGACGTCTCGACCGCGATCGCGATGAACCGGTTGCCGTCACCCTCTGCGGTGGTGGCGGCCATGTTGCCCTTCACGCCCGCAGGCACCACCTGCTGGCTGGCCGCCTTGCCGCAGTCGGCGGGGTCGAACGTCATCCCCTGCGGCAGCGTCTGCGGCCCGAGCAGGCGCGGGTCGATGCCCGTAGGCCCGACGCTGGTCACCTTGAACTCCGGCCCGAAGTCGGACTTGATGTTCGCGACGTGTGCGATGTCGGCGTGCGACAAGTCCTGCTCTGCGGATTGTCCGGTCGCGCACGCGGCCAACAGGCCTGCACACGCCACGACAACCATCGCCCTCGGGTTCGACATCGCCGCCAATGTACCTGCACGGGCGCGCTCAACCGCGCAACGCCGACACCGTTTTCACCAGCAAATCTGATGCGAATTCCTGTCCGAGTTGAGGATTCGGCGAGCCGGGATCGCTGACCACTGTGACGAACGTGACGTAGTCGCCCAGATACGCGGTGAAGGTGGCCGCGTGCGAATGGGTTTCGGTGCCGCCCTCGACGAGGGTGGTGGTCGTCGTGGACAGCCCGACCGTCGTCGCGCCGTCGATCGCGGGCGCCCCCACAAAGCCGACCGGTCCGGTCGTGTGCGCCGCCGATGCGGTCCAGTGGCCACACTCGTCGAGCAGCGCCGGATCGAGCGTCGCCGCCGAGGCCGCGACCACCACGTAGACGATCCCGCCTGCCCCCGAGGCTGACCACCCCCGTGGGGTTGTCGCGCCAGCGACGGGATCCGCGAGGGGCCCGCACCGTGGCGGGTCGGCGGTCCAATCCTGGCCCAGCCCCCAAAATGCGACGGGAGCCGCCCTGACGGGCAGGGCGGCGACCTCGTATCCGCTGGGCAGGTCGGTGCGCACCCGCTCGATCCGCGCCGGATTCACCGAAGCGGGCGGACCCGTGGCCGTCGACGGCGCTGACGAGGGCGACTGCCCACACGCCGCCACCCCCAGTGACAGCGCGGCGAGCAAGGCAAACAGCCGCACGCCCGTTGATACCACAGAGATTGCTTAGAAAAGTCCTGCAACGAACCGTGTCCGCCGAGCGACAAACAGTTACCAGGCAAATAACAGAATGGAGACTGTCATGCGCACAGGCTGGGGTGTGGCAGCAACGATAGCGGCGGGGGGCATCATGCTCGCGTCCGCAGGACTCGCCACGGCGGAGCCCACGCAGGCTCAGGGCGCCAACGCTTACCAAACGATCGGCGTGCTCGAAGACGAGGGCTACGACGTCATCATCGACCGCGTCGGCAATGCGCCGCTCAACCAGTGCATCGTCACCAGCGTCCGTAATCCGCAGACGCAGACCAGGACGTTCTGGGTCGGCGAGGGCAAGCAGCGCCGGCTCATCACCGTCGTGGTCAACCGGACGATCAACGTGACGCTCAACTGCGACGTCTGACGGCCATCCGGAATTCATCACGTCGCTTTCACGCAGTGGAATCAATTTGCGCTACTGCGAGTTTCACTAATCGTGAGGGCACCACAAATAAATGACTTGACTTCTGCCGCGGTCGCGGGAGGAGCTTTCATCGCGCTTGCCGTGGGACTGCCTGCGAGCGCACAAGCCGCCCCGTCTGGCATCGGGTCGGCACAGGACACGGTCAACGAATTAGAGCAGAGCGGCTTCAAGGTCGTGCTCAACAAGATGGGCGCCGGGCCGCTCGATCACTGCACCGTCGACTCGGTGCGTCCTGGCGAAACGGTCACCCGCCCCGTCCAAAACGGCGCTCAACTGGTGAACCAGATCGTCTATCAGACCGTGTATTTGACGGCCAAATGCTGACGAACGGTATCTCAGCTCCGAATTAGCCTGCGGCACATCACATTCAGTGTTCTTGCAGTTGGCAGTAAATGTCTTTTGCGAATTGAACGACTGTCGGCGGCTGCCGACGTCGCTGAACGTCACGCCGGTTACGCGCGGATTTGATCGCCAACCAGCAGCCGACGTGTCGATTTACCGTGCGGCCGATGTTTGCCGACCGTAGGCTACGCCGGAGATTTCTATTCGACAGGAGACCCAATGACACGATCACTTCGGGCCGGCGTCATCGCCGTAGCGGCGATCGCCCTCGGCATCGGCCTGGCCGGCTGCGGCTCGGACACCAAATCCGCGCCCTCAACCAGCTCCAAGCAGACGTCGTCGTCCGCGTCGTCGACCACCTCCAGCAAGGCCGCACCGACGACGTCGGCGCAGGCAGCGGGCCCGAACAAGACGATCGTCGACTACATCAAGGAAAACGGCATCGTCGAGTCCCCGGTGCACCGGGGCGATGCCGGCTCACCGACGATCACCCTGCCGTTCCCGCCGGGGTGGGAGGACGCCGGAAACCGCACCCCGGAGTGGGCCTACGGCGCGATCGTGGCTACCGATCCGCAGTTCGGCCAGGATCCGCCGACCATCATCGCGCTGGTGTCGAAGCTGGCAGGCAATGTCGATCCAGCGAAGATCCTGGAGTTCGCGCCGGGTGAGATCAAAAACCTGCCGGGCTACGACGGCGCCCAGGAGGGCAGCCCGAGCACCCTCGGTGGGTTCGACGCGACGCAGGTCGGCGGCACCTACACCAAGGACGGCGTCAAGCGCGCGATCGCTCAGAAGACGGTGGTGATTCCGGGCCAGGACGGGCTGTACGTGCTGCAGCTCAACGCCGACGGGACCGAGGATCAGATGGGCGCGTTGATGGACGCGACGTCCGTCATCGACGAGCAGACCACGATTACGCCGTAGCGCACAGGTTCGGGGCGGGCGTGCGCCCGCCCCGAACCCTGACAAGTGAGGTGACGCAATGACCGCAGTTCCCCCGCCACATCCCAACGAACCGCCCCCTCCCCAGCGTGGGCTCACCCGCGAGGAACGCGGCCGCGACGTCAGTGAGGCGCAGGCCGAAGCGGAGGCCGAAACCTCACAGGTCAACCAGTATCTGAAGGCGATGAGCCCTCGATTCGTGTTGTCGCAAGCCGAGGGCTATCCCGTGGGGATCAAGCAGTTCCTTCAGTTCTGCCTGATCCTGATCTATCCGGCCTGGGTGTTCGGCGTGTTGTTCGCCGGCGCAATGCACCTGTTGTTCTACGTGACCATCTACCCGGTGCTGTGGCTCCTCTTCTGGCCGGTCCGGGCGTGGCAGAAGAAGAACAACCCCGAGGAATACGAGGCAACCCGACAGAAGTACGCCAAAAAGTAGTGGGCCTGTTCAAGCGATCCACCGGAGCCCAGGTGTCGGTGACACCGGAGGTGGTGCGCCCGCGACAGACGGTGCAGGCCACGGTCACCACCGACAGGCCGGTCGACAAGGTGTCTGCGGTCACCTTGGAGTGGGGATACACCAACTTCTACCGGTACCGCTGGGCCGGCCGCGCCGACGCCGCTGCCACGGCGGGTGTCGACTCGTGGGTGATGATGGACCAGGTCGGCACCGACGCGGGCAGCGAAAAGGACACCGAAGACTGGGTGGGCGTCACCAAGGTCGAACTTCCGGTTGGCACAGGTGAATTCAGCGAAGGCTCATCGTCATTCACGGTGCCGTCGTGGGCGCCGGGTTCGTCGGACGCACTCGCCAGGTGGTCGGCCCGGTTGACGATCGAGCGCGGCGGCCGCGACATCGACACCCGCGGCGACTTCGCCGTCATCATCGGCAGCGACGACGTTGAAGTCACCGACGCACCACCGCAGCGCACGGGTGGCGACGGCGACACCGAGCTCGATATCGTGTTGCCCTCACTCGTCTTTCGCGCAGGAGAGACGGTCAGCGGCAGTGTCGTTCTCACACCGCAGAAAGACATGTCAGACGCCGAGATCGGAATCTACTGGTGTTGGAACCGGTCCTCCCACCCGCTGGTGCGCACAGCCGCCGCAGGCGGCGGGGGGAAGTCCGGTCAAACAATCAAGCTCGGCAAGGGAATTCCGTTGCGAGTCGGCGCGCCGGTGACGGTGCCCTTCGCGGTGCCCTTACCCGACGACGCGCCGCCGACCGGCGAGGCGGTGCACTCCTCGCTGTCGTGGTTCCTCGAAGCCAGCATGATGTATTCGAAGTGGACCCAGGGCATTGAGAAGGTGCGCCGTCCGATCGTGGTGGTCAACGCGCCGTAATGGGTCAGGCCCGCGAAATCGCCGACGCCTCAGCGACTTGCTCGGGAGTGGGACGCACCCCCGTGTAGCGCTCGAACTGTTCCGCGGCCTGCAGGGCAATCACTTCCGCGCCGGTGATCACCTTGACACCGGCCGCGCGCGCTTCCTTGATCAGCGGCGTCTCCGACGGCAGGGCCACCACGTCGAACACCACGCTCGCCTTTGCGATCGTCGAGTCCGCGAACGCCGTCTCGCTTTCTTCTGGGCCGCCTGCCATTCCGATCGGGGTGACGTTGACGATGATCGGCGCCGTGCGCGCTCCGACGTCGGGGGCGTAGTCGTAGCCGAGCCGGTCGGCCAGGGCGCGTCCGGCCTCTGGGTTACGTGCGACGACGATGCCTGAGTGAAAACCGCTGTCGCGGAACGCGGCACCGACCGCGCTGGCCATGCCCCCGCTGCCGCGGATCAGCACCGCGTCCTTGGGGTCCAGCTCGTTGTCGTCGATGAGCCGTTGAACGGCAAGGTAATCGGTGTTCGACGCGGTGAGCCGACCATTGTCGTTGACGATTGTGTTGACCGAGTGAATCGCTCTTGCCGACGGCTCGACTGTGTCAACGAGCGGGATGACGGCCTCTTTGAACGGCATCGACACCGAACATCCACGGATGCCGAGCGCTCGCACACCACCGATCGCGGCCTCGATATCGGTTGTGGTGAAAGCCTTGTAGATGAAGTCGAGGCCGAGCCTGTCATACAGGTGGTTGTGAAACCTGGTCCCGATGTTGCTCGGCCGAGCGGCCAGCGAGATACACAGCGTGGTGTCCTTCGACAACGGCGGACGCATCAGCCGACGACCCGGATGACCTGGCGCGTGACACCGAGAATCTGTTTGGTCAGCTCCGGCGTGAACGGCGGGTTGGGTGGCCGGGGAACGTCGATGACGGTGGTGACGACACCGAGGTCATCACGGTGCCAGTCGGCGCCGAAGTGATCCAGAATTGCCCGCATGGGAACGTTGTCGCTCAGCACCCTCGCGGTAAAGCGTTGAATGCCATGGTAATTCGCCGCCACCGCAAGAGCTCCCATCAGGAAGGTACCGATGCCCCTTCCTTGGTACGCGTCGCCGACGATGAACGCCACTTCGGCAACCGAGGGGTCGACCTCGTCGCGCACGAAACGCGCGTCGGCCACCACGGGTCCGTCGAAGCCGTCGGTCATCACCCAGACGAAGTGGTGGATGTAGTCGACCTCGAATAGGTACCGCATCAGCGATTGGGTGGGGTTTCGCGGGGTCTGGAAGCGGCGGTACAGCGTCTCACTCGAGAACTCGACGGGTCCGTTCGTGGTGCGTTCGTTGTCGCCGGGCAGCACGGGCCGCAGGTGCAGCTGGGTGTTGTCGCGCATCTGGACCGGAATCGGGGTGATGAACGCGGCAAGGCGCTGACGGCCGATGCGCAGCAGCTTTTCGAGCATGCCCGGGAGCTCGAGCATCGACGCGAACGCGTCACGATCGCCGACCCAGGCAGTCAGTGGTTCCTTCGCGATCACCGTCGCGGTGCGCGGCCCGTTGCGAAGCAGTGCGATCTCGCCTGCGATCAACCCCGGCCTCAACTCCGCGACGGTGTCATGGCCGTCGATTCCGGTGTGTGTCACTTCCGCGCGACCGGACCCGATGATCAAGAACGACACCGCGAGCTCGCCCTGCTGCATCAGCACTTGGCCGGTCGCGGCCCTCAGCGGACGCAACTGTGCCGCCAACGGCTCCAGCGCGTTGGTGGGACAGCCGGCGAAAATCTCCAGCGCGGCCAGTTCATCGGCGCGGACATCAGTCAGGCCGGACACCTCACGAGGCTACGGCGTTCGCCTCGCGACGAGCAAGGAACCTAGCAGGTGGAGAAGCCCACAAAGGGAATCGGTGTGCCGAATCCGACACACGGCGGACCTGGCAGCGGCGGCGGACCCGGAAGCGGCGGAGGCGCCGGCAATTCCGGTAGTGCCGGGAGCCCCACCTGCGGCGCGGCGACCGACGGAACTGACGCGGCGGCGGCACCCACACCGAAAGACGGCACGACGCTCAGCAGGTTCACGCCGACGCCTGGCAGACCCACTCCCGGAAGCGCGACGGTCGGATCCTCGACGCGGGCCAGCGCGAAGTCTTCCGGTGACGGCAGAGGGCCGAAAGCCTCTTCCCATGCCGCCTTCAACGGAGCCTCGGAGTTCTCGTTGTCCTTCGCTGCACACTGGCCGGAGTTGGCGTCCAGTACCTGGTCGTCGGGGCAGTCCGCCAGGGCCTGCGGCGCGGTCGCGAGGGCGGTCGCGACGACCGCCATCGCGGCCAATGCCGTTGCGGTGCTGACAGGCATCGCGTTGCGGCAAAAAGTCCAGGTCATCGCGCGCCTCTCTCGGATTTGACGTTCAGAATAATTATTGAGTTTGGCACAACTTCGGGCGCCACGCTGGAATCCACCATTTCTTACCTCAGCGTCAAATATATGGCTACCCTTGCGTTGCTGGAGGACCGAAACACAGGCGTTCGCGGCCCCGCGATGGTCAAGTAGCCGAACAGGAAGGTCACGCCCTAGGCATGAGGAATTTCTCTGTTTCCACGTTGTTGCGCGAACGCGCCAGCCTGCAGCCCAACGACATTGCGTTCACCTACCTCGACTACGAGCAGGACTGGGATGGCGTTGCTGAAACGTTGACTTGGTCGCAGTTGTATCGGCGCACGCTCGATGTTGCGCACAGGTTGCGAGTTTGCGGGAGCACGAGCGACAGGGCCGTGATCTTGGCGCCGCAGGGACTCGACTACATCGTCGCGTTTCTCGGTGCGATGGAAGCGGGGCGCATTGCGGTTCCGCTTTCGCTGCCAATGGGAGGCGCCACCGATTTGCGCGTCACCTCGGTGCTGCAGGACGCGGAACCAACCGTCATCCTGACGGTTTCGTCGGCCGTGCATCTGTTCGGCGACCACATCCGGCCGCAACCCGGCGCACCCGAACCGACGATCATCGAAGTCGACAAGCTCGACAGCGAGCGCGGCCACGGCCGCCGCGTGAACGGCAACGGGCACCCGAGCGTCGCGTACCTGCAATACACCTCCGGGTCGACCCGGATGCCCGCGGGCGTGATGGTCTCCAACGAAAACATCCGATCGAACTTCGAACAGATCGCGTCGGCCTACTTCGAGGAGTACGGCGGGGTCGCGCCGCCTGACACCACATTCGTGTCGTGGTTGCCCTTCTATCACGACATGGGCTTGTTCGTCGGTATCCTGATTCCGATGCTGGCCGGCCGGCCGGCTGTGCTTTTCAGCCCTGCATCGTTCCTGCAACGCCCCGCAAGGTGGATTCAGTTGATGGCCGGCAATTCTCGGGTGTTCACGGCGGCTCCCAACTTCGCTTTCGAACTGGCGGCCAAGCGCACTTCCGACGAGGACATGGCCGGGCTGGACCTCGGGAAGGTGTTGTGCATCCTCAGCGGCAGCGAGCGTGTTCAGCCCGCAACCGTGCGACGCTTCACCGAGCGGTTCTCCCGGTTCAACCTGCGCAGCAGCATGATCCGGCCGTCGTACGGAATGGCAGAGGCGGCCGTCTACCTGGCCACCCGCACCCCTGCACAACCCCCCGAGGTCGTTCACTTCAAATCCGACAAGCTCTCGGCGGGCGAGGCGAAGAGAAGCGAAATCGTCGGCGGGACACCGCTAATCAGCTACGGTATGCGGCAATCGCCGATCTTGCGCATCGTCGATCCCGAGACCTGCAGTGAGTGTCCAGACGGCGCGGTCGGTGAGATCTGGACGCAGGGCGAGAACGTCGCCGCCGGGTACTGGAACAGGCCTGACGAGACGGAACGCACCTTTGGCGGACAGATCTCTTCGCCGGCCCCGGGTACGCCCGACGGCCCCTGGTTGAGAACGGGCGATCTAGGCTTCATGTCGGACGGCGAGCTGTTCATCATCGGCCGCATCAAGGATCTGTTGATCGTGTACGGGCGCAACCACTCTCCCGACGACATCGAGGCGACGATCCACGAGATCACCCGCGGCCGGTGCGCGGCGATATCGGTTCCCGGTGATCGCTCGGAACAATTGGTCGCCATCATCGAACTGAAGAACAGCACCGACTCCTACGACGATGCGGTGGAAGCGCTCGGCATGGTCAAGCGCGAAGTCACTTCGGCGATATCGAACTCACACGGCCTGAGTGTGGCGGATCTGGTTCTGGTGCCGCCCGGTTCGATTCCGACGACCACGAGCGGCAAGGTCAGGCGGCATGCGTGCGTCGAGCAGTACCGGCACGGCCGGTTCGCGCGCCTGGACGCCTAGTTGGGTTCCCACCGCATGAGGTTCGCGATGGCCATGCACGGCAGTCGCGGCGATGTCGAGCCCTGCGCGGCAGTCGGGCTGGAACTGCAACGTCGCGGGCATGACGTGGCGCTGGCGGTGCCGCCCAACCTTGTCGGTCTGGTCGAATCCGCAGGCCTTCCAGCGGCCGTCTACGGACCGGACTCCCAGGAGCTGATCGACGACGACTTCGTCCGCAACTACTGGAAGATGCGGCCGCTGAACTTCGTTCGTGCGTTCAAGGAGTATGTCAGCCGGGGCTGGGCGGAGATGGGCACCACCCTGACGTCGCTGGCCGACGGCGCCGACCTGGTCCTGACGGGCACGATCTATCAGGGCGTGGCCGCCAATGTCGCTGAGTACTACGACATTCCGTTGGCCGCGCTGCATTACTTTCCGTCGAGGGCCAATGGCCATCTCGTTCCGGTCGTGCCTCCGCCGTTGATCCGGTCGACCATTTCGGCGGTGTGGTGGCTGTACTGGCGGATGACCAAGGACGCGGACGATGCGCAGCGACGCGACCTTGGGCTGCCGAAGGCGACCGACTCGCTGTCGCGACGGATCACCGACCGCGGGACGCTGGAGATCCAGGCCTACGACGAACTCTGCTTCCCCGGCCTGGCCGCCGAATGGGGCGGCCGGTGGCCATTCGTCGGCGCACTGACGCTACAGCTCCCGACACCCACCGACGACGAAACTGCGGCGTGGATTTCAGCCGGGTCGCCACCGATCTACTTCGGCTTCGGCAGCATGCCGGTCAAGTCTGCAGCGAGCACAGTCGACATGATCGTCAACGCTTGCGGGGAAATCGGTGAGCGAGCATTGATTTGCTCCGGGTGGGCGGACTTCGACGGCATTCAGTCCGACCGCGTGAAGGTGGTCCGGACGGTCAACCACGCAGCCGTCTTCCCTCGATGCCGCGCGGTCGTCCATCACGGCGGCGCGGGCACCACGGCAGCAGGCATGAGGGCCGGCGTCCCGACGTTGATCCTGTGGATCACCTCCGACCAGCCCATCTGGGCGGCCCAGATCAAGCGGTTGAAAGTCGGTGCGGGGCGCAGCCTTTCCGGTACCACACCGCGGACACTGGTCGAGGATCTCCGCCGCATCCTGGCCCCGTCATACGCCGAGCAGGCCCGAGAGGTCGCCGGTCAGATGACGACCGCGGCCGCCAGCGTGTCGGCCGCCGCTGACCTCCTCGAGGAATCGGCGCGGCTGAGGCGCGTTCCTGGCGCTTCCGCCAGCGCCTAATGGAGCGGTTGCGACAAAGCTGTCACGACGTCGCGCTGCAGATCCGCAATCGAACCCGCGATATTGCTGACCTGATGCTGGATCTCACCTTGGATCGTCTGCTGTGCGAATTGCAATCCGCCGAAGAATCCCAGCGCATCCGTCTTCTTCAGGAAGCCGAACAAGAAGTTGGCGCTGTCTCTGATCGCTGAACCGATCGCGCCAGGCGCGTCAATGATGGCTCGGCCGATCGGAACAACGTTGGCCGCTACCGCGCTGGCTGCGCCGATAGCGCGCTTGGCCGTCGTGGTCACCACATCGGTGATGGCATGGCCGATCGGGTTGCCGACACTGCGCAGATCCCCAATCAGATCGGCGACGATCGAAGGGAGGTGTGTCGGATGCTGCACGGCGTCCTGTACCGCGGCGGGCAGTCCCGCAGCGACATTGAAGACCGCCCTCGCCGAGGTCCAAAACGCGTTGCCAATAGTAAAGATGGATGAACTCAGATTCTGCCGTAACTGATTGAGGATCGCGCCAGGGTCGAAGGTCGCATGCGGAACAAAGGTGTCGAACGTGACCGAGTAGGCGGTGTCGGAGGCGGGCGTCGTTATCGTGTGCTGCTGCCCTCCGCCGTCGGACCATCGACTGAACACCAGTTGGTTTTCGCCGTCCGGTTGCGGTGACATCGCACCGAGAACATGCCTGACACCGACCACGCCTTGCTCGGAGTAGCTGCCCTGATGGGGTTGGCCGTCGATGGTGAACACCACGTTCGGGTTGTTGGCGCTATACGTGACGTTCACCAGATTCGGCCTGACCTCTACCGATTGGGTACTGGAAAGACCCTGGCTGTCGGTGACGGTCAGCTTGATCTCATACCAGGTGTTACTCAGCTGGCTGGAATCCGTTGGAATCTCGATGCTTCCGCTCTTGCCAATGATGTTGTCGGCGAACGGATGGATGTGCTCGGAGTGATGGAAAATGACCGTCCATCTGTACGCACTGTCCGGAAGTGTGAGATCTTCACCGTCGGTCGCGGTGCCGGTGAATGAAATCGTGGTGCCAGCGTTGTACTTCGATTCGTCGACCGGCGAGGTGATCTGAACCGAGGGTGCGGTGTTCCCGACGTAGATCGTCTGCGTTGCCTGATCGGTCTTCTCCCCATCGCTGACGGTCAATGTTGCGACGTAGTTGCCCACGACGGTGTACGTGTGTGTCGGGTTGGCGTCCGTCGAAGTGGTGTTGTCTCCGAAATCCCATGAGTAGCCGAGCTGCGAGCCCTCGGGATCGCTGGAACCCTGCGACGAGAAGTTCACGGTCAACGGCGCGGGCTTACCATTCGTCGGCGTAGCCGTCAGTACCGCGGTCGGCGCCCGGTTACCGTCCGAGGGTGCGATGACCGAGAGTTCACCGGGGTAGATGTTGAGCTGGTAGATGTAGCCATCGGGCCCCTCCATCAGTTTGATCGGCGTGCCCGCACCGTCGTCAAAAGTATGTTCGTCGATCAGGCTGGTGAACTTCGAGTCGAAGGTCAGCGCTCTGATGAAGCCGCGCGTGTAATCCGCGATGAACACCCGGTTTTGGTACTCGGTACCGAGTTCTGTACCGGTGTAGAACATCACCGCAGTGATGGCGCCCGCCTTCTCCGGCAACGGCGTGTGTGCATACGCGTAGATGGGATTGACATAGCCGCAGTTGTTGCAGAATCCCTCGGCCAGGGGCCAGCCGTAGTTCGCGCCGCGAGTGACGACGTTGAGTTCTTCCCACGCCGTCCCGCCCACGTCACCCTCCAGCAGGGTGCCGTCGGGCGTGAAGACAAAGCGGAACGGGTTTCGGAAGCCGAGCGCGTAGATCAGCGGGTTCGCGCCTTCGGTATTGACAAACGGATTGTCGACGGGCGTACTGATCGTGCCATCCGCGTTGATGGTGAAACGCAGGATCTTGCCCTGCAGCGTCGAAAGACTCTGAGAATTGGACGAATTGAAGTTGTCCCCAAGGGACCAGTAGAACTTGCCGTCCGGCCCGAATGCCAGTCCACCACCCTGGTGGAAATTGCCTGCCACCTGGTCGGAGGCCAGCAGGATCTTCTCGGAGGTTGGGTCGACGCTCAACGCGTCGTTCGCCTGGCCCCCCGTGTATCCCGTCACGGTGAGCCGAGACAGCCGCTCGTGGTCGTCGGACCCGGTATAGGCGACATAGATGTAGTGGTTGGTAGTGAAGTCCGGATCGATTTCGACAGCGGTCACCCCCCGCTCGCCGCCCGTTTCGGTGGGAATGGTGATGAGCGGCTGGCTCTGAAGCTGACCGTTCTTGAAATACCTTATAGCGCCGCCTTTTTCGGTGATCAGGATCGACCCGTCAGGCAGGAATCTCATGTCGGTGGGTTCGTTCAGACCCGCTGCGATGATCGTGCGTTCCAAGTCATCGGGTAGGCCGGTGTTACCAGCGTCCAATGCCAGAGCCGTTTGGGCGACGTCGACTCCTGCGCTGTCATCGACGAATTGCGCGCTGAGCTGACGGCGCACCCAGCCCAACAAACCCCACAACAGCGGCGAATCCGATGGCGCGGCAGGGCCCTGCCCGAAGATCGCCGTCAGCGCCGTATCGATCAGATGCGACGCGGCACTGATGATTGCACCGGGCAGTGACGTCGTAACGCGCCGCTGCTGTGGTACCACGGTCTGCCCCGTGGTCGCGGCCGCCAACGTGCTGACAGCTGCCTGGTTGGTCGACACCTCGACCGATGTCGTCGTCGTGGCGGCTGGGTCGTCTGCAACCGCAGCGGCGGATTGTTTCTTCGAGCTGGTGTCATTGGCGGCCGACGAGCCGTCGGTCTCTTGAGACGCGGCCTGTCGCGTATCCGGATCGTTCTCGGTCGACTTGACCGCGCCCTTCAGCGATCGGTTGGACTTCTTCCGTTGCGGTTCTTCGGCGTTGGCCTTCGTATCGCCGCTGTCTTCGTCGGTGTCGGCCGTCGCCTCTTCGGATGCGGACGGTTCGTGGGTTTCGGTGGACTCGTCGGAATTCGGCGTCGTCGTCTTCGTATCGGTGGTCTGATCGCCGTCGTTAGACTTGTCGTCCTTTTGCGATGACGTGTCTGATGCGGACGACGTCTTCGATTTCGCGCCTGAATCCGTCGAGTTGGACGACTCCGCCGGGTTCGACGACCCTGTCTCGTCTGCCAGCGCGATGCCGGGACTGGTCGCAAGCGCGCCACCGATGCCAAGGGCCACCGCCAACGCGCCAACACGTCCGATGAACCTCGCATACGACGTTTGCTGATGATGACCGCCCCAGCGCTTTGCTGACGTCATAGGAACCCCCAAAGTCCAGCCGACATCGCTGTCGCTGACGGCTTTCGATGCCAGCGACAGCACCCGAGAGTAAATTTACTCCTTCGTTAGTTTTGCTGTTGCGGGTTTGCCCAAAATGCTGCGTCAGGTGTTCCCCATGCCGGTGGCGACCAAGAAGATTCCCACGACGGCGACGCCGACAGAGAGGATCACGCGACGTCGCGCCTGCGTCCAGTCGTGCAAACGCAACATCACCGCGTGTGTTTTCGCCGGCGTCGCCAAACAGCTGACAAGCGGAATCTCGATGACCGCCAACGACACAACGGTGAATATCAACGCCGC
>DATJIX010000099.1:0-11287 GCA_035492865.1 Mycobacterium sp.
GAGCACTGGTCTCGGAGCCCGAACTCGTGCTGCTCGACGAGCCGTTCGCCGCCCTCGACGCGATCACCAGGCTGCGGATGCACGACTTGGTGCGCGCGCTGCGCCGCCAACATCACGCGTCCATGCTGCTCGTCACACACGACGTCGACGAGGCCATCGCCCTCGCAGATCGGATCGTGGTGATGAACAACGGACGAATCGGCGACTCGCACACGGTGAACCTCTCGCCCGCGGACCGGGAAGCAAGCGTCGCCCGCGAGGAACTTCGCGCGGCGCTGTTGTCCGACCTCGGGCTCGCAAGCCAACACTGACCCAATCTCAGGAGAAACCATGTCCCACAGATCTTTCCGACTCACCGTTGCCGCGGTGCTGCTCACTGTGACGAGCGTGCTTGCCGCCTGCTCGTCATCGAAGGCGCCCGACGCCCCACTGAGCAGCGCAGGCGGCTCGACAGCGGCCGGCCATCCCGAGTGGAGCCAATACACCTTCACCATCGGCGACAACGGCGGCGACGGCAGCGAGGAGTTGGCGAAGGTGACAGGCGCCTTCGACGATGCGCCGTACAAGGTGAAATTCGCCCGGTTCGACTACGGTCCGCCGCTCGTCGCGGCCGCCACCTCCGGCGACATCGACCTCGGCTACGTGGGCACGGTGCCGCCGATCACCGGTGCGGCAAAGCAATTCGGATTCAAGATCGTGGCCACTCAGCACGGCTCCGATCCCACCAAGGCCGCCGAGAACATCATCGTGCCCAAGGGTTCGCCGATCCAGACGCTCGCCGATCTGAAGGGCAAGAAGATCGCGATCCCGCAGGGCAGCTCCGCGCACGGCTTGGCGCTGCTCGCCCTCAAGAGCGTGGGTCTGACGCCGAAAGACGTGCAGTTGGTCTACCTCAGCCCGGCCGCGGGCGCGACGGCGTTCAACACCGGCAAGGTGGACGCCTGGTCCATCTGGAACCCACCGTCGGCGATCGCGGTCAAGGACGGCGCGCGCGTCATCGCCAAGGGCATCCCGCCCATCGACCAGGTGAACAACTACTACGTGGCAAGCGACAAGTCGCTCAACGATCCCGCCAAACGCGCCGCGCTTGCCGACGTGTTGACCCGTGTCGCGCGGATCTTCAACTGGGCGCAGGCCAATCCCGATGAGTACGCCAAGGCCATCGCGAAGGAGACGGGGATCTCCAAAGAGGATGCCAGGACGACCGTGGACGCCTACCAGTTCAAGGTCACCCAGGTGCTGCCAGAGGACATCAAGGCCGAGCAGGATCTGTCTGACGCCTTCTTCGAAGCCGGCGAGATCACCAAAAAGGTCGACGTCGCCGAGATCACCGACAACCTGCTGCCTGACGGCTTCGACAGCACCAAGCTGACATGAGCGGGCGCCGGGAGCTTCATCTGAACGCGTTCCTCATGGAGGCGGGCCACCATGAGGCGGCGTGGCGGCTGCCGCAAAGCAACCCGCGGGCCGACTTCGACCTGGCGCACTGGATACGGTTGGCCCAGCTGGCGGAGAGCGCGAAGTTCGACTCGCTGTTCCTCGCCGACGGGCCATCGCTCACCGGCAGTGGCGAGTTCCGCCCGCCCGGACAGCTCGAGCCGCTGACCCTGCTGACCGCGCTGTCGCAGCACACCAGCAGGATCGGGCTGATCGCCACGGTGTCGTCGACGTACAACGAGCCATACAACCTGGCTCGCAGGCTCGCGTCGGTCGACCACGTCAGCGGTGGCCGCGCCGGCTGGAACATCGTCACGTCGGCGACCCCGGAGGAGGCCGCGAACTTCGGTCTCGACAACCGCCTCGACCATGCCGCGAGGTACGCGCGGGCCGACGAGTTCCTCGATGTCGCAAAAGCGTTGTGGGACAGCTGGGAAAGCGATGCCGTCGTCGGCGATAAATCATCGGGCCGCTACGCCGACGTTGCCCGCCTGCACACCATCGACCACCGCGGCGAGTACTTCAAGGTCGCGGGGCCGCTCAATGTGGAACGGCCCCCGCAGGGCCATCCGCTGTTGGTGCAGGCGGGGTCATCGGAGGACGGGAAGGGCTTCGCCGCGCGCCACGCGGAGGCCATCTTCACCGCGCACCAGACCTACGAGCGCGCCGCCGACTTCTACGGCGACATCAAGGCGCGCACCAGAGCCGCGGGCCGCGACCCCGATGGTGTGCTCGTGTTGCCGGGGATCGTGCCGATCATCGGCTCGACCGAGCGCGAAGCCCGGGAATTGGCTCGGGAGTTGGACGAGCTTCGCGTTCCGGAGTACGGGCTGTGGCAGTTGTCGAACATCCTCGAGGTCGACACGTCGGCCTTCGAGCTCGACAAGCCGCTGCCCGCAACGGTTTTGGCGCGCCCGAACCTGGAAGGCGCTCAGAGCCGCGCGGACCTGATCATCGAGTTGGCGCAGCGCGAAAGCCTGACCGTTCGCGAAATCCTGTCGAGGCTGGGTGGCGGACGCGGTCACTTCACGTTCGTCGGTACACCGGATCAGGCGGTCGACACGATCGTCGCATGGTTCGAGGGCGGCGCAGCCGACGGGTTCAACATCATGGCCGCTGCGCTGCCGTCCGGGCTCGAGACGTTCATCGACCACGTGTTGCCGATCCTGCGGCGCAAGGGGCTGTTCCGCGAGGACTACGCGGGCGCCACGCTGCGTGAGCACTACGGGCTGCCGGTGCCACGCAATCAATTCCACGGCGTTGAGTGACCGCGAGACTGCGCACAGATCACCCAACCCGCGAAAATCGCGATCTGTCCGCAGTTTCGGGTCGGGCCGGCTCAAGGCGTGACGAAAGGACTCCTGTGACAACAAGCATTGCCGAAGAGGCGCTTTCGACGGACGTGCTGGTGATCGGCGGCGGTCCGGCCGGTACGTGGGCCGCGATCAAGGCCGCCGAGGCCGGCGTCGACGTGATCCTGGCCGACAAGGGGTATACCGGCGCCAGCGGTGCGACCGCGTCGGTCGGCACCGGCGTCTGGTACGTCGACGATGTGCCGGAATTGCGGGAAGCCGCAATGGCCAGCCGCGAAGCCCTCGGCGGCCACCTCGCCGACCGCGAGTGGATGAGCAGGGTGCTCGACGAAACCCACGCCAGAATGGACGAACTCGCCGAGATCCAGCGCTATCCGTTCCCGGTCGATGCGGCGGGCAGGCCCATCCGCGACGACCTGCAGGGGCCGGAATACATGCGCAGGCAACGGCTTCGGGTGCAGCGTCTGGGCGTCCGCATCCTCGACCACACGCCCGCGGTGGAACTACTCGTCGACGACGACGGGGTGGTGTCAGGCGCGGTGGTCGTCGACCGTGCATCGGGGCGGACGGTGCGCATCGACGCCGCCGCGGTCGTACTGGCCGCGGGTGGATGCGCATTTCAGTCCAAGACGCTGGGCTGCGACGTCAACACCGGCGATGGTGCACTGATGGCGGTGGAGGCCGGCGCTGTCCTGTCGGGCATGGAGTTTTCCAGCGCGTACGCCATTGCGCCCAAAGGCACTTCGTTGACGAAGACGGCCTACTACTCGTGGGCGAGTTTCTACCGCGGCGACAGGACGGTGCTCGAGGGTGCGGCCAACTACGGTGGCCGGTCGGTGATCGCCAAGACCCTGCTGTCCGAGCCGGTCTTCGCTCGGCTCGACCGCGCCTCCGAAGAAGAACAGCGCGCGATGCGACTCGGCCAACCCAATTTCTTCCTCGTCTTCGATCGACTGGGAGTCAACCCATTCACCGACTTCTTCGAGATCACGCTGCTGGCGGAGGGAACAGTGCGCGGCACCGGGGGCGTGCGAATCGCCGATTACGACTGCGCCACCGACGTTCCTGGCCTGTATGCGGCCGGTGACACCGCCACCCGCGAGCTGATCTGTGGCGGCTTCACCGGCGGCGGCAGCCACAACGCGGCGTGGGCTGCATCATCTGGCAGCTGGGCGGGACAGGGCGCCGCCAGGTTCGCCACCCGACGTGGCAGGCCGGGAGCGGGACTGCGTCCGGTCGGCGGCGCGGGTGTGCGGCCGAACGGGCCGATCAGCCTGGGCTACCGCGACGTGGTCGCCGAGGTTCAGCGTCAGGTGTTGCCCTACGACCTGAACTATCTGAGGCACGGCGATCGGTTGGGGCCTGCCCTGAAGTCGTTGCACCACAGCTGGTCTGAGGTCCGGGCGGGGCTCGGGGCCGACGGTGAAGATCTCTTCAGAGCCCGCGAGGCGGCCGCGATGGTCGCGCACGGCCGGTGGATGTACCACGCCGCGCTGGCCCGGACGGAGACCCGCGGCATGCACAAGCGGTTGGACCATCCGACACAGAGCCAGGCCCAGGCATACCGGCTTCTCACGGGCGGCCTCGACGACATCTGGACCCGTCCCGAATCCGCACGGTTGGCCGCATGATCGAGGTCGTCGACGCCGACAGGTGCATCGCCTGCGATCGCTGCATCAACGTATGCCCGACGCGCGTGTTCGACCGAGGCCCCGGCGGTATTCCGGTGATCGCGCGGCACGACAGCTGCCAGACCTGCTTTCAATGCGAGGCGTACTGCCCGGCCGATGCGCTGTTTGTTGCGCCGCTGGCAACCAGGGCGCCTGCGGAGTCGCCGTTCCGCGACACCGAGGAGCTGGCCGCGTCCGGGCTACTCGGCGGATATCGACGTGAACTCGGTTGGGGCGGTGGGCGCGCCCTTGGTGCCCGAACCGCAGTCGGGCCAACGTATCCCGAGTGATCAGGCGGCTCGCTCGCGGAAGTAGTGGCCCTCGTCCAGATCGTCGAGGAGACGAGGTCGGGTCGGCTGCCATCCCAACAGCTCGCGAGTGATGGCGCTCGATGCCGGTACGTCGAGCGAGAAGAACGTGCCGAGCCAGCCGAAGTGCTCGACGGCCGCCTCCGGTGCGATCGAGGTGACGGGCAACCCGAGGTGGCGACCGATAGTGCCTGCGATGTCGCGAACCGGTACGCCCTCGTCACCGATCGCGTGCAACCGTGCGCCCGCGGGTGCCGATTCGAGCGCCAACCGAAACAGCCGAGCCGCATCGAGTCGGTGCACGGCGGGCCACTTGTTGCGTCCGTCGCCTGGGAAGCCTGCAACGCCTTTCTCGCGGGCGATGTCGATCAAGCGCGGCACGAAGCCGTGATCACCCTCGCCATGCACCGACGGCGGTAGCCGCAGCACCGAAACCCGCACACCGCGGGACGTGAATGCCAGCGCTGCGTGTTCGGAAAACCGCGGCGAGTCAGGCGATGCGACGTCGTCCTCCGTCATCGGGTGACCCAACGCGAATCCGGCCAACCCCGATGTGACGACGAACGGCCGGTCCGACTCCGCGAGCGCGTTGCCCAACGCCTCGATGGCACGGCGATCGGTCTCTGCGGCCCCGGTGTAGTCGGCGAAGTCATGGTTGAACGCCAGGTGGATCACTCCGTCGGCGGTCTCGGCACCCGTGCGCAGACTGTCCAGGTCCGCGATGTCGCCGCGGTGCACCTGTCCTCCCGCGGCCTGGATGGCGTGTGCCGACGAGTCGGATCTGGCCAGGCCGAGGACCTGATGTCCTGCAGCGATGAGTTCCGAGACGACGGCCGAACCGATGAAACCGGATGCGCCGGTGACGAACACTCGCATGGAAACCTCCCGTTGATGTCAGGTGCTGTCATCACGGTAACGCTGATGACAGTCGCTGTCATTCCCCTAAGATCGCCACATGAGCCGGTGGCAGCCCGACGCGCGCGGCCGCTTGGAGCAGGCGGCGCTCGAGCTCTACACCGAGCGCGGTTTCGACCGGACCACCGTCGCGGAGATCGCCGACCGGGCGGGCCTGACGGAGCGGACCTTCTTCCGGCACTTCGCCGACAAACGGGAAGTGTTGTTCGGGGGACAGGACGCCCTCACCGAATTGTTGACGACGCACATCGCTCAGGCGCCCGAGTCCGTGTCGCCGATCGACGCGGTGGGCCGAGCGCTGCAGGCGACGGGCGAGATGCTCGAGGGGCGTCGCGAACACGCCCGTCGGCGCCAGGCGGTCATCGACGCCAACCCCGGCCTGCAGGAGCGCGAGCTGATCAAGCTGGCGTCGCTGGCGGCGGCGATGGCAGCGGCGCTGAGGCGCCGTGGTGTGCCCGCGTCGGCGGCGACGCTGACCGCCGAAACGGGGGTCGCGGTATTCAAGGTCGCCTACAGCAGATGGCTGGGGGCCAGCAGGCGCAAAGACCTTACCCGGGTCATCGGCGACTCGCTCGACGAGTTGAAGGCCCTGACCGCAAGCGCATAGCCCGACGACGTCGCTCGGATCTGATTCTCATTCGATTCCGGCAGCACAGCGATGGGCGTGTCACAGCCGCCGGGTTTGCCCGTCGACGCATGTCGAATTCCGTTGTCAGCACAGGGAGTTCGCAGACTCACCGACCTCTCCTAGAGGCCGACCACACAGTATTGTTCTCGGGGATGCAGGGACCAACGTGCTGAAGCGAGCCGAGGCGGACGAGCTGGCGCGTTCGCTGGGCTCGTTCGGCCGGATCGGCTGCTTCGTTGTGCGCAGGCCGCTGTTCGTGATCGGATTCTGGCTCGCACTGGCCGTCGCGTTGTTCATCCTGTTGCCTCCGCTGGCGAAGATTGCGGGGGAGAAGCAGCCCGAGTTCCTTCCGTCCGACGCGCCCGTGCTGGTCGCCAACAACGCGATGATCAAGGCCTTCGACGAATCGGACTCGCAGAACAGCCTGTTGGTGGTGCTGACCAACGACAACGGGTTGGGTCCCGAACAGGAGGCGGTCTACCGCAAGCTCGTCGACAACCTTCGCGCCGACCATCAGTCGGTCGTCATGCTGCAGGACTTCATCACCACCCCGGCCTTGCGCGACGTGGTCACCAGCAAGGACCACAAGGCGTGGTATCTACCGGTTGGTCTCGCGGGTGAACTGGCCACGCCCCCTGCCGCCGAGTCCTATAAGAAGGCTGTCGAGATCGTCAAGGCGTCGACGGCGGGCACGTCGCTGACCGCGCATCTGACCGGCCCCGCCGCCACGGTCGGAGACATGACGGCGGTCGGCGAGAGCGATGTACACGTGATCGAGATCGCCACCGCGCTCATGGTGTTGACGATCCTGCTTCTCGTCTACCGAAACCCGCTCACCATGGCGCTGCCGTTGGTGATGATCGGCATTTCACTTGTGGTGGCCCAACAGCTGATCGCCGGGCTCCTGGAGCTGGGCCTGACCATCTCGCCGCAAGCCATGGTGCTGGTGAGCGGAATGATGCTGGGCGCGGGCACCGATTACGCGGTCTTCCTCATCTCGCGGTACCACGAATATCTCCGGATGGGCGAGAAATCGGACGCCGCGCTGGTGTGGGCATTGGCGTCGATCGGCAAGGTGATCGCGGCATCCGCGGGCACCGTCGCGATCACTTTCATGGGCATGACGTTCGCGAAGCTCGGTGTGTTCTCCACCATCGGACCGGCGCTGGCCGTCACCATCTTCGTCGGCTTTCTCGCGTCGATCACGCTGCTGCCTGCAATGCTCGCCCTCGCCGGACGGCGCGGGCTGTGCAAGCCCAGACGCGAACTCACCAAACGCCTCTGGCGTCGCTCGGGCGTGCGGATCGTGAAACATCCGATCGGGCATCTGGTGGCCAGCCTCATCGTGCTGGCCATCCTGGCCGGCTGTGTCGGAGCGATCAAATTCAACTACGACGACCGCAAGAACCTGCCGGCCAACGTCGACAGCAACGTCGGCTATGCAGTGATGGCACAACACTTTCCGGTGAACTCGAGCATCCAGCAGTTCATCCTCGTACAGTCGCAGCGCGACCTGCGAAGCCCCAAGGCGCTCGCCGACCTCGAGCAGATGGCCCGTCGCGTCAGCCAGGTGCCAGGGATCGCCGCCGTTCGCGGCATCACCAGGCCGACCGGCGACACCCTCGAGCAGGCCAAGGCCACCTTCCAAGCCGGCGCGGTAGGGGACAAGCTCTCGGAGGCGTCGACCCAGATCTCCAGTCGCGATGCCGATCTCGACCGGCTGACGGGCGGTGCCCACCAACTCGCGGATGCCCTTGGCGACGTACGCAACGGTGTGATGGATGCGATGACATCCGTCAGCGGACTGACGAACGCGTTGGTCGAAATGCAGGAGAAGTACGGACCCAAAACGACGATCGCCGAAATCGACCAGTCAGCGCGACTGATCAAGAGCATGCGCGCGATGGGTGATGCAATGGGGGTCAACCTCACTCAGGTCGATGACATCTACAGGTGGGCGCAGCCGATGATGGCCGCGCTGAACTTCAACCCCATTTGCTCGATCGACCCGGCCTGCCAGAACTCACGGGCCATACTGCAGCGCTTTATGGCGGCGCACGACGACGGCTCGCTTCAGGCGCTGTCCGATCTAGCGCGATCGCTACAAACCGCCGACGGCAGCGAGCCAGTGGGCACCGTCGCCGGGGACCTCCGTCAGAACCTCGAAGATGCCACCGCGGCGGCACAGAAGCTCGGGCTGGACAATCCCGACGGCATCAAAAGCAAGTTGACCGAACTTCAGAACGGTGCCAACACGCTCGCCGACGCGAGCAGGCAACTCGCCGACGGGGTACAGCTACTGGTCGACCAGGTCCGCCAGATGGGTCCCGGTCTCGGCGACGCCTCGTCGTTCCTGATGGCCATGCGCAACAACGCCCGCGAGCCGTCGATGGCCGGCTTCTACATTCCACCCCAGATCCTGACGAACAGCGAATTCAAGACCGCCGCAACCATGTTCGTCTCAGCCGACGGTCACGCTGTGCGCTACCTCGTGCAGACCGACCTGGATCCGTTCGGGACAGACGCGATGGACCAGGTGGCGCGGATCATGGACGCCGCGCGCAGCGCGCAGCCCAACACCGAGCTGGCCGACGCCACAATCTCGATCGCCGGGTTGCCCGCGGTGAACGCGGACGTGCGCGACTACTACAACCACGACATGCGGTTCATCCTCACCATGACGATCCTGGTGGTGCTGTTGATCCTCATCGTCTTGCTCCGCGCCGTCGTCGCGCCGCTCTATCTCATTGCCTCGGTGGCGATTTCCTTCCTGTCGGCGCTGGGCATCGGGGTCGTGGTGTTCCAGTTCATCCTCGGCCAGGACCTCGCGTGGAATGTGCCGGGTACCGCGTTCATCGTGCTGGTCGCGGTGGGGGCGGACTACAACCTGCTGTTGATATCGCGCATCCGCGATGAGGCGTCAAAGGGAATGCGGACCGCGGTGATCCGGACGGTGGGCGCGACCGGTGGCGTGATCACTTCGGCGGGCATCATCTTCGCCGCTTCGATGTTCGGCCTGACGTTCGGCAGCATTGCGGGGATGGTTCAGGTGGGCTTCATCATCGGCGTCGGCTTGCTGCTGGACACCTTCCTGGTGCGCACCGTGACCGTGCCTGCGCTGGCTGTCATCGTCGGCAAGGCGAACTGGTGGCCGTCAAAGAACCTCAAACCCCTGCACGGGGAGCTAGATCATCCTCGGGCCGCCAAAGCCAGGGACAGTGCCGACGGGGATGAGCGCCAGCACGATGACGAGACAGACGAACAGCCGCACCGCTCTTGGCGACGCAGGCTCCTCGATCTCTGGCCTGCGCGCCGCGAAGACCAGGAAGACGAGCGCGACGTCGAACGTCACGATGACCAGCCAACGGGTCCAGTCAAAGCCGGTGAGGAATACCGGCAGGACCAAGAGCAGCCCTGCGAGCACCCACGCGCGTCTGCCTCGGAGCTCGTCGACGAAGGCGCGCAAAGGAACTCCTGACAGAGTGCTCAGGCCGTACATCGTTCCGAAGAGCGCCGCGGCACCGAACACCAGTGACATGCCGAGCCCGACCACTCCGATGTGGCCGACGATGCGAATGGCATCGACGATTCCGTAGTCGTAGATCGGCATCACGTTGCGGCAAACCCAGTCGTGGTAGTCGGTCTGAGTCGGCTGTCCGCTCATCACGTATTGAGCCAGGGTCGGAAACGACGTGATCGTCGCCAGCGGGTTGGGCATCGTGTGATGCGGTACCGCCGAACACAGCTGGGTCGCGATGTCGTGCCGTCCGAACGCGGCCACCGCGACTGCGGTGAAGACGCCGGGCATGACGGCCAGCAACACGCCGCTGCGTCTGGTCGATTCCAGCACCCCGCCCAGCACCACGATGGCCAGCACGGCGCCGAGCGCGAACTGCAGTCCGATCGCTTCATGCACCAGGGTCAGCGCCGCGATGACGATGCCGTACGCCGCGCACCACGCCAACGCGACCGCCCTGGACCGCGCGAAGGCCAGCGCCACGGTGAACACCACCAGTGCCGCGGCACCGAACAGATCCGGTCGGGCCGAATAGGCGGCGAACGGTATTCCGAAGGGCAGCAGCGGAATCAGCATGGCGATCATCAGCCTGCGCTCGGATCGACGTCGCGCGAACAACACCACACCCATGACGATCGCGAGGCCCGCCACGTACACCGCGGTCGACAACCAGCGCAGCCCGAGTGTGATCGCGAACCAGTGGCCGGGGGCAAGGCCGACCAACTCGCCTGCCAGGCCCCGACGCACGAAGCCGAACGTGTAGTCGACTGCGTAATACGACATCCAGTACACGTCGAGCGGGACGATGTTGATCGCGAAGCACAACACGGCCGCCGACCAGATCGCAATGGCAACGGCGATACCGACGTACAGCATCGGGCGCGAACGTTGGTTCGCCTTCAGGCTCAGATTCACCATGGGTTAGGCCCTAGTAGAGGGTGGTAGCGGTCAGTTCGAGGTCGGACAGTGCGGCAAGCGCGAGTTCGCGGATGGCCACCGCGGTATTCTCGGCACCGCTGCGGTAAGCGACGACGGTGAGGAACCGGCTGCCGTTGATTGTCCCTGTGCCGCAGAACAACTGGCCGTGGCTCTGTTCGATGCGGCGGCGGGTGATGCCCTGTTCGGCCAGGCGCATCGACACCCCGGCCGCATCTGCACCGTCGGGCTGGCCGACGACGGCGTCGAACCCGCCGAGGTTGGAGCATCCCACCGGCAGTTGCCCGCTCGCCATCGCGATGCCCTCGGTCTGCCGAACCAACCACCGCGGGGTGAACGGGATGAGCGGAAGTCCGGCGAGCATCTCGTTGGGCTCTGCCGAGAGTGCGGTCAGGCGGGTCTTGACGTCTGTGCGCACGCCGCCCATGTCGGTGGCCACTGATTCGCTGTCGACGTCGAGCGTGATCGAGGTCAGCGCGTTCGCGCGGTCGTCGTCGGCACCGCGCTCGCTGACAGGTAGCACCACCGTCACGGTGGCGCCGTCGGGATGCACCCTGCCCATC
>DATJIX010000100.1:0-7348 GCA_035492865.1 Mycobacterium sp.
GGGGACGGACGGGGCGCAGCGCTGAGGACGCATTCACTCACCTGCGGGTGATGAGCCAAACCCAACACCGCAAGTTGGCCGACGTGGCTCAACAAATCGTCGACGAAGCCGTGCGCCGAGCCCGTTCCCGACGCACACCGAATGAGTGAGCGTCGCTTGAACTATCCGGCACCAGTTGGTTTGTGCGTATCTTCCGTGAACGCGGTCAGCTGCTCACGGGAGGTCACTGCCTCGCGGCGACGGACACTCGCTTGCTGTTTCAACCTGCTCGCCCGGACCGTCTTGATGTCGATCTCGACCTGGGCTGCATGAGCTTTCGCATCGAACTCGTCGGCAAGCAGTTCTTGACGCCTGAGTCGAGTTGCGTCCTCCTCGAACTGATCTCGCGCTAGCTCGTTCCAGTTCGGGGCGCGTGTCCGGTATACCACCGCCGCGAGCACGCCGGCGAGCACAAGAGCCGCCATCGCTGCCACGATGACCAAAACTATTGCGTTGCTAGCCATGTCGGCCCCTTAGATTGTCAGAGCTTGTTGATTCAGTCGGATGGATCGTGTCACCGGGGCCACAGCGCGCAAGCGACACCACCACGCTGACCGCGATCCCGAAGAGGAACGACGTGCCGGTCAACCCCTCGAGGTCGTAACCGGACACGAAAAATAGTCAGCGGGTGGTCCGCCCTTGCGTTGCCCACCACTCCCCCGGACGTGCCGAGCAAGACGACTAAACCGACGATGAGAAGCGTCCGAGGCCTCTCATCTGCAAGTAGATCTCCAGTACACGCTTGATTCCTGATTCTGTCAACAATGTTGACGTATAGCGTTGACATACGCTGTTGTGGGCTCGGCTCGGTCGAAGAGGGCGCAACCGGCGATGACGAAACATGGCGGGGTAAGCAGGTCGGCAATTCTGCAAGCCGCGCTGAGGATTGTGGACCGTGCTGGTGTGGACGGCCTGTCGATGCGCCGCCTCAGTGACGAGGTGGGTCGTGACCCCACGGTCATCTATCGGCACGTGCCGAATAAGGCCGCCTTGCTGGATGGTGTCGTCGAGATCGTGCTCGCACAACTGCGGGTGGACACTGCAGATCCGGACTGGGCGGGCCAGCTTCGGGCCGTGGCCCACGACTTCCGGCGATTAGCCCTCGCACACCCAAACGTGGTGCCACTGATGGTGACTCGGCCGCTTGCGACCCCGTTGGGGCAACGGCCGGCAGGCATGCTGCGGCCACTTGAGGACATGCTGACGTTGCTCACCTCGGCGGGGTTCAGCGGAGCAGACGCCCTGCACATCTACCGCGTGCTCTTCGGGTACCTGCACGGCCACATCCTTGACGAGTTGCAGGAAGTCATCGAGCGGCCCGAGGAGACCGACGATGTCTTACGCGTGGGTCTGCACCGGTTCCCGGTGACCGAGTTCCCTCAGGTGCGCGCGGTGGCATCGGCTCTTGCCAACTACGACGGCGCCACCGAGCTCGACCGCGGCGTCGATCTCCTGCTCTCCGGTCTGACGGCCACGCTGGCACCGCCCGACGGATCATCCCGATCCTGACGCGGCGAAGGACCGCCGCTGCACGGTGATCGACTGTTCCGCCGAGTATTTCGCGTTCGATGACCCGAGTAGACTTGAGGTCTATCGGCGGTACTTCGTCACAGGGCCATTCAGGGTCGTGTCATTGCCGATTCGTAGGATCTGGCCGGTTCGCGGTCAGGGCAGGAGCGTCAGATGACGCACGTCTCACCCCCGGAACAGACGCCACGATTGCGCCTGAAGCCGAAGGCGCCCCATAGCGGGTACGTCGACGGGGCATGGTGGCCGCACAGTGATGATCTCGCCGCGGAGTTACCCGGTCTGCTTGAAGTGCTTTCCGTTCGGCTCGGGCCGATTGAGCGCGTGATATTCAACTGCAATGAATGGTCGAAACCATCCGCGATATTCGCGACTGACGGGCGACGGGTAACCCTTGACGGATACCGGCTTCAGCCGGCACACACCGTCGAAGTTCACGGGCTCAACCGCAACAAGATCGTCTTGCTGGTGGCGCCTCCGCACGGCGATCCCGACAAGGCGCATGCCACTCTGATGGCTGCCGCGGCCCCGAGCGACGACGCGACTGTTGACAGTCTCCTCATGGTCAGCCCGCGCGAAAGGGAGATCCGAACCCGGGTAGCCGGTGCGCAGGAGCGGTGGGAGTCAGCGCGCGAGTGAAGCGCGGGCGGCGACAGCGTCGCCGTATCGCATTGGCGTGGCTAGACTGACTGGTACGCCGACGTGCGGCCGTCATATTCATCAATCCCGACCGGTCGTCCGCACCAATTTCGGGTTCGCACCAGAGCCCACACACTCGCCTGAACGGCCGGAACGGGACATCGATGGCAATCGCCGACATTGCTGCGTACGCGCATCTGAGCTCGGCGGACATCGAGGCCCTCGGGGACGAACTGGACGCCATCCGCCGCGACGTCGAGGACTCGCTGGGTGAGAAGGACGCGGCCTACATCCGCCGCACCATCAAGTTTCAGAGGGCACTCGATGTCGCGGCGCGACTGCTCATCGCGTGTAGCCGGTCACGCGCCGGCTGGATCCTGGGGACGGCGTCGCTGGCATACGCGAAATCTGTCGAGAACATGGAGATCGGCCACAACGTCGGCCATGGCCAATGGGATTGGATGAACGACCCGGAGATTCACTCGGCCACGTGGGAGTGGGACATGGTCGCGGTCTCCTCGCAGTGGAGGTATTCGCACAACTACCGCCATCACATGTTCACCAACGTCATCGACGTGGACGACGACCTCGGCTTCGGCGTGATACGGGTGACGCGCGACGAGCCGTGGAAACCTGAGCACCTGGTGCAGCCGCTGCGGAACCTGTTGTTGGCGAGCATCTTCGAGTGGGGCATCGGTCTTCACGGCGTTCACTCGGAGCGGGATAGGGCGGACGGTGATGCCGAGAAGGTAGCGCGGTCGCGGCGGGCGTTCACTGCGAAGATCGGCCGCCAAATCGTCAAGGACTACGCGCTCGTGCCCGCGCTGAGCGGAACCCGTTGGCGCAGGACCCTGACCGCGAACGTGGTGGCCAACCTGCTACGCAACCTGTGGGCGTATGTGGTGATCTTTTGTGGTCATTTCCCCGACGGCGCGGAGAAATTCACCGCCGATGCCATCAAAGATGAGACCCGAGAGGAGTGGTACCTCCGACAGATGCTGGGCAGCGCGAACTTCAAAGCCGGTCCGCTGCTGGCATTCTCGAGCGGCAACCTGTGCTATCAGATCGAACACCACCTGTTTCCCGACCTGCCGAGCAACCATTACGCGCAGATCGCTGTCCGCGTGCGGGAGCTCTGCGAGAAGTACGACCTGCCTTACACCACCGGTTCGCTTGTCCGGCAGTATTTTCTGACGCTGCGGACGATCCACAAGCTGGCGCTGCCCGACGAATGGTTGCGAGCCACGAGTGACGACGCGCCGGAAACCGCGTCGGAACGGAAGTTCGGCACAGGCGCTGCGCCGGTTATGCAATCAGGTGGTCGGATCGTTGGCTTGCGAACTGCGTTGCAAACTCGCGCGCGTGGACGCCGACGGGGCTGACTACTGCGGCGGCGCGTCGTGCCCAGTCGCGCGGCGCCGGTGTCCTGGGCCGCGATCGGCTCGCTGTTGATGTTCGAGCCGTGCGTCGTGGCCTTGGTCGCGGAGCACAATCCTGCGGTGGAGGCGGGCGATCGCACGCCGGGCATCGGCGGCGCGGCCGGCGGCGGGGTGCAGGACGGGATGGAGTAAGTCGAGCATTTTGACGTCTTTTCGCTAGTAGACCTTCAGTAGACGCCTGGTTGGTTGGCGCGTCAACGCGGCATCCTGCGTTTCGGCCTGCAGACAACGGCCGCTCGCTAGGCTCCTCGATACCAAGGTCATCTGGCGAATCGGGGGAACCCAAGATGGACAACCGCAAGTACGCCCGTGAAATGGAAGAAGCGCACGCGAGGGAGCAGGAAGAAGACGCCCGTCGGCTAAGTGAATTCCCTGCCTTCGCAAAGTTCTCCGCCAGCGACCTGAAGCGTCTCGTCCAGGCAGCCCATCGCACCTCGACGTCCGGGCCGTGGCCGCTGATTCGTGAGCAGACTATTTCGGACGCGTGCTACATCCTGCTCAGCGGGGAAGCAGGCGTGTATGTAGGCCAGAAGCAGATTGCCTTGGTCGGGCCCGGTGAGGTGATCGGCGAGTCTGCGCTTCGCACCGGGAAACTGCGGAATGCGACCGTCACGACGACGGGCAAGGCCTCCGTGTTGCATATTGCGCGCGACGATCTCGCCCGCCTGCTCGATGAGGTCCCTGCGCTGCGCGACATGATGGACGAGACCGCTGCGAAACACGCACCGAAGGCGGACGCCGACTCGAACTGATTCGGCGCGCAGCGCCTCGGTGGACGCCGCTTGATGTTTCAATCGAGACACCAAGGGGCAGGGGATACACCATGACCGCATCGACGGCAGAGTTGCCGCCGCCGTCCGGCGCCGCCGCGACCCGCCGGGCGATCTGGAACACCATCCGCGGATCGTTGGGCAACCTCGTCGAATGGTACGACGTCTACGTCTACACGGTGTTCGCCTCATATTTCGAGAACCAGTTCTTCGACGAGGCCGACGAGAACTCGACGCTCTATATCTATGCGATCTTCGCCATCACCTTCGTGATGCGGCCGATCGGGTCGTGGTTCTTCGGCCGGTTCGCCGACCGCCGTGGCCGCCGGGCGGCACTGACGGTCAGTGTGTCCGTGATGGCGGCCTGTTCGATGGTTGTCGCGCTGGTGCCTGGCCGGGCGACCATCGGCATCGCCGCGCCGATCATCCTCATCCTGGCCCGGCTGGTGCAGGGGTTTGCGACCGGCGGCGAGTACGGCACGTCGGCGACGTACATGTCGGAGGCGGCGACGCGGGAACGGCGCGGGTTCTTCTCGTCGTTCCAGTACGTGACACTGGTGGGCGGCCACGTGCTGGCCCAGTTCACGCTGCTGGTCGTCCTGACGGCGTTCAACGACCATCAGGTTCACGAGTTCGGTTGGCGCATCGGCTTCGCCATCGGTGGGGTGGCCGCGGTCGTGGTGTTCTGGCTGCGCCGCACTATGGACGAATCGCTCAGCGAGGAAACCCTGGCCGCCGTCAGGGAAGGCAAGGACCCGGGTGCCGGCTCGATGCGCGCACTGCTGACGCAATATTGGCGGCCACTGCTGTTGTGCTTCCTGATCACGATGGGCGGCACCGTCGCGTTCTACACCTACAGCGTCAACGCACCGACGATCGTCAAGGCCACGTACAAGTCGGAGGCGATGGTCGCCACCTGGATCAACCTGGCCGGCCTGATTTTCCTGATGCTGTTGCAGCCCGTCGGCGGCATCATCAGCGACAAGATCGGGCGCAAGCCGTTGCTGCTGTGGTTCGGCATCGGCGGGCTGTTCTACACCTATGTGCTGATCACCTACCTGCCCCAAACCCGTTCGCCGATAATGTCTTTCCTGTTGGTGGCCGTCGGCTACGTGATTCTGACCGGATACACCTCGATCAACGCGCTGGTGAAGTCCGAACTGTTCCCCGCGCACGTGCGGGCGCTCGGCGTCGGGGTCGGCTACGCGCTCGCGAACTCGATATTCGGCGGCACCGCACCGTTGATCTACCAGGCGATGAAGGCGCGCGACCAGGTGCCGTTGTTCATCGCGTACGTGACCGTGTGCATCGCGATATCGCTGGTCGTCTACATCTTCTTCCTCAAGAACAAGTCCGAGACGTACCTCGACCGAGAGCAGGGAGCGGCGTTCCGGTGAAGCTGAGTAACAGTTTCAGTGGGGCATTGCGGACGTTCGCGTATTTCATGGCCAGCGGGTCGCACTACATGCTGGAGGACGTTGACTACCTGTCGTTGTACGGGAATGACCCAAGCGCGATCGAAATCGCATATGCGATCTTTGCCAATGTGTTGGAGCTGGACGCAGACGGACGCGTGCTGAACGCCACGCATGCGCAAAAGCGAGCAACCGATTACATCCGAGCCTACTGCGATCGGGAGTTCGAGATCAGTCCGCCGCTAGAGGATTGGGAGATCAGACTTTACGATCCCCCGCCGCTGAAGGATCTGATTTAACCCGTGCGAAGGGCCGTCGCTGTCGGCGCTGTCGTGCTTGCACTCGCGACAGCGTGCTCGCGTAGCGACACCGTGCAGGCACCGCAGACGTCAGTTGCACCCCCGCCTGCGCCCGCAGTGGTGCCCATGCCCGCGCCAACGCCATCTCCGGCTCCCGCACCTGACTTCGCCGCGGTGTCCAAGATCATGAACGATGCCGTTGCGGCGCAGCGCCTTCCAGGCGCGGTGGTTTTGATCGGGCACGGCGGCAACGTGGTCTTCCAGCAGGCCTACGGCTCGCGCAAGCTCGCGGGCGAGCCGGGGCTCAATGATCTGCCTGCACCCGCAGAGCCGATGACCGAGGACACCATCTTCGACATGGCGTCGTTGACGAAACCCCTTGCCACCGCGACGGCGGTCATGCAGCTCTACGAACAGGGCAAGGTCCTGATCGACGATCCCGTGCAGCAGTACCTGCCCGGATTCAACGCGGCGAACGATCCGCAGCGCGCGAAGGTCACCGTCCGCATGTTGCTCACACACACGTCGGGCGAAACGGGAGACGTCGACCTCAAGGATCCGTGGGGACTGGGCGAACCCGACAAGATCGAAGGCCTTCACCGCGCGCTCACCACGCCGTTGGAATCGGCTCCCGGTGAGCGATTCCGCTACTCCGACATCAACTTCATTCTGCTTGGCGCCCTGATCGAGAACGTCACCGGCGAGGCCGAAGACGTCTACGTGCAGCAGAATGTCTTTGCGCCGCTTGGCATGGCAGAGACCCGGTATCTCCCCGCGGCCAAGCTATGTGGTTCGCACAGCCTGCGAGGTGCCGTGTGCCCGGCGGACTCGTGGAACCTCGATCTCTTGTCGCGCATCGCGCCGACCGCACGTGACGAGGAGAATCGAGGCGACCTCGGCAAGAACCCCGACCTCGATTACCTGCTGCGCGGCACGGTGCACGATACGACGGCGCGGCGCATGGGCGGGGTGGCCGGGCACGCGGGGCTCTTCTCGACGGCACACGATGTCAGCGTTTTCGCCCAGGCGTTGCTGGACCGGCTGGCGGGTCGTCCCAGCGAGTTCCCGCTGACGCAAGCAACTTTGGAGTTGATGACGTCTCCGCAGCAGCCGGGACACGCGCCTGACCAACTGCAGGCCGCCAACGATGCCACCCGCGAAGCCGGCGCAACGAAACCGAACACCGCCGATCCGCTACTCGCACCGCACTATCCGGCGAT